>JADLHC010000274.1 GCA_020849035.1 Planctomycetia bacterium | reverse complement strand
CGAGGGGCTGCGTGTCTTTGCGAGAAGCGTGCCGACGCGCCCGGAATGCATAACATATTGTCGGAGCTGGACTTGTGGGTTTCGACTGCAAAGATCCTTGGCACGGTCCTGACCATCGGCTTGACATCGTGTCAAGGTCGTGTGCACTCCCCGGCGCTCCTTGTCTACTTGCCTGGCGGCTCTTCGCTCCCCCGCGTCACACCGAGCGTGTCTTCAAAGAACTTCAGCGAACGCTCGACGATCTCATCGGCGGTCGGTTCGGGAGTCCCCCCGGCCGGCTTCCAGCCATGCCCCGCGTGCCGAACCGTGATGAGCTCCGCCTTCGCCCCAGCGTCCGTCAGCGCCTTCAGCATCGCCTCCGACTGCTGCAGCCGCACCGTCGTGTCCCGGTCGCCGTGAATCATCAGGACCGGCGGGTCGTCCTGCGAGGCATGAGTCACCGGGCTGGCCTTCGCGTACACCTCGGGCTTCGCCTCCCGGGTCCCCCCCAGGAACAACGCCACCGGGTCCTCCGAAACCGCCCCCGCCTTCGAGAAGTCCGCTGGCCCGAACCACGAACACACCGCCTGTACCCGGCTCGAGACCTTCGCGTACCCGCTCTTCCCCTCCAGCCCCGCCGCCTCGTCCGCACACCCCGCCAGGAGCGCCAGGTGACCGCCGGCGGAACTCCCCCACACCCCGATCCGGTCCGGGTCCACTCCCCAGTCCTTCGCCGTCGCCCGCACCCAGCGGATCGCGCCCTTGCAGTCCTCGATCGCCGCAGGGAATGGAGCCTCCCCCGACAGGCGGTAGTTCACGCTGACCGCAAAGAACCCCCGGCGCGCAGCCGCGATCGCGTTCGCGGCGTTGTTCTTGTCCCCCTGCCGCCACCCGCCCCCGTGAATCCACACGATCGCCGGCATCAGCCCCTCGGGGCGCTTCTTCGGCCGGTACACGTCCAGCTTCAGGGAGACGTCGCCCACCACCCCGTACTCCACGTCACGCCGCACCTCGACGTCCTCGGGAACCGCCCGCTGCGCCGCGGCGGGGATGGAAAGAAGGGCCAGGAGCAGGGTCGCGAGACGGCGCATGGGCGGACTCCCGAAGGGGTGTCCCTCCTGAACCCGCGAAACCGCCCCCGGTTGCGTCAGTGCCGACGCTTCAGGACGTCCGTCTCCTGCTTCACCTCCGGGTGCACCCGGCGGCGGCGGTTCGCGAACAGCAGCGGCAGCACGATGTCCGAGATGCAGCACGGGACCACCACCGCGACCGTCACGATCAGCAGGATCCACCCCAGGTGCTGCGTCCAGTCGCCGACGCCGAACGACATCAGGTACAGCGTCGAGGCGAACGCGCTGACCAGCACGTGCCCGCTGTGCGAGTAGATCGTCAGCCGCTTCACGTGCGCCGCCGCGAACATCCCCGTGACCGTTCCCAGCGCCACGCACGGCCAGACCAGGAAGGGCTCCTCGATCGAGCAGACGTGGAAGTCCATCTTCGCGCCGAGGAGGCGCCCCCCGAGCCACGGGAACAGGATGTCCGCCAGCGTGCAGATGGGCACCGAACCCAGGACGCCGATCGCCAGCGCCGGCAGCCGCTTCCCCCCGTACAGCAGGAACATCGCCGTCGTGCCGGTCGCCGCGAGGAGGACGTGGATGGCGTGGCTGAGGTGGAAGAAGTGCTCCATTTCGTCGTGCGTGCCGACGCGGAAGACGAGGTTGACGACGGCGAGGGAGCTGAGCGCCACGACGACGGCGCCGACGGAGAAGGGCAGGTGCGCGGTCAATTCGTTCCAGACGGGGTGCGGCCCGTGCTGGCAGTCGTGGTCGTGGAAGTGGTCGTGCATGGGGGGAGGAATGGTATCGGCGGTCGATAGCGGGAACAAGGGGCTCTACATGATGAACGGCCGGCGAGGCCGCCTGATTCCCGGCCGTCAGGGGCGCTTGCGCGCCGCCACCTCCAGGTGTCCCGCTCCGCCGAGCAGCGCCGGGTCGCGATTCAGGTCGAGCTCGAGCGCCAGCAGGCGGCGGAATTCCGCGGGGTCGTCGAGGAGCTTCTCGTGCTTCCTGATCGGCAGCACCGTCTTGCCGATCATGGAGACGACCTCGAAACCCCGGCGGTCCAGCATCTTGCGCAGGTCGTCCGGCGCGAAGAACGTCACGGGGAACCGCTCCTCCGGGCGGTCGGCGAGCCACTGGTCCTTGCCGGTGCGGATGAAGAGCTCGAGCTCGGCGACGCGGCCGCGCTCGAGGAAGTGCTCGACGGCGGCGTACCTGGAATCCACGGAGGCGACGAAGAGTCCGCCGGGGCGGAGGACGCGCGAGACGTTTTTCACGGCGAGCGGCGGGTCGGGGACGTACGAGAGCGGGTCGCCCTGCGCCCAGACCATCGCAAACTCGCCTTCGCCGAACTCCCGCAGGTCCTGCAGGTCGCTTCGGACGCACGTGACGCGGTCCGCGAGCCCCTCGCGCTCCGCCTTCTGCCGGGCGACGTCGACCATCTTGTGCGAGAGGTCGGCGCAGACGACGTCGTGGCCGGCGGCCGCGAGCCGGACGGCCCAGATGCCGGTGCCGCCGCCGATGTCGAGGATACGGGATCGCTCGCGTGGGAGAAGAGGCTTGACGTGCTCCCAGGAGACGCGCCGGTAGAGGTCCCAGTACGGCGTGTCGTACATGTCGTCGTAGCGGTGCGCGATGCGGTCGTAATACCTCTCGGGCGTGGGGGCGGCCGGCATCGCTGCGCTACTTCTGGAAGATCGGCAGGTAGTGGCAGGGGACCTGCAGGATGACGCACGCCATGGCGGTCGCGTACGTCTGGCCGACGTCGTCGACCCAGTGCCCGTCCGCTTCCTGACGGGACATGAGCCGCCGCGAGATGTCCGAGTAGTAGTCCTCGAACGCGCGGCCGCCGGCGACGTAGAAGGCCTGGACGGCGTAGTAGTGGCCGTACATGAAGTGGTATTCCTGGGCCTCCATGGAGGCGCGGTTGCGCTGGAGCCAGCGGATGCCGCGGTCGACCTGGCGGTCGGTGTACTCGCCGGCGGAGTGGAGGGCGACGATGCCGCAGGCGGTGAGGGGGAAGGTTGAGCGGGTCATGCCGCGGTTGATCTGGTAGCTGAAGGATCCGTCGTCGTTGGCGCAGCCCTTGATGTAACGGACGGCGGAGTCGATAGAGGACCTGGGGACGGAGATTCCGACGTTCCGGGCGGCGCGGAGGGCCTGGAGCGTGGAGACGGTGACGGAGATGTCGGCGTCGACGGGCGTCGGCTGGTAGCGCCAGCCGCCCTCGTTGTTCTGGGCGTTGAGGATGCAGCGCACGGCGCCGCGCAGCTTCTCGCCGACGTCCATCCTCCGGCTCATGCCGTAGATCTCGGCGAGGAACATGGTGCAGAAGGCGTGCTCGTACATGCGGGTGCCGTTCTTCGTGATGTAGCCGTCGCTGTCGCGCGCGTTCGCGAGCACGAAGTCCAGCGCCTTTTCGATGACCTGGCCGTAGCGCCCCTGCCCGGGCACGTCCCCGTGCGCGAGGAACGCCATCCCCGCGAGGGCCGTGACGCACACGTGCTCCGCCGCCGCCCGCTCGGTGTTCGTCTCGTACCCCTCGTTCAGCTTGTAGCCCACCACGCAGGACCACGAGCCGTTCTCGTTCTGCCGCGACGCCAGCCACTCCAGGCCCCGGTCCACCGACCGCTGGACCTCCGGCGTGAAAAGCGTGTCCGGGACGTTGTCGTCCGCCCGCGTCGGCCCCGGGACCGCCATCGCGGCCACGAGGATCGCCACCGACAGGACCGCCGTTCCCTTCATCGCCCCCACGCCTCCACCGTGTCCCCCTGCGCGATCACCACCTTCCCCGGCACCACCGTCACCGTGTACGTCGGCGTCGACTCCGCCGAGCCCTCGATCCTACCGCATTCCAGCCCGGTTTTGCGGTCGATCGCCACGATCGTCGGCACCCACTCGATCGCCCCTCCCCCGGGCGGCCGCCTCGTCACCGGGCAGTTCAGCAGCACGTGCCCCTTCGCAAGCGAGCCGGGGAAGAGGCTCTGGATCCCGGCCACCGGCGTGCGCCACAGCTCCCTGCCTGTGGAAAGTTCGTACGCAGCAGAGATGTAATCGTTGGCCCCGTCCGCCTTCTTGTACGCCAGGTAGACCGTCGAGGCGTCGACCTGGACCTGCTTGACCCACACGAGCCCCAGCTCCACCTCGTGCCGCAGCTTCCCCGTCTCGAGGCTGTAGATCCGCAGCCGCTGCCCCGCGTCGCCGGTCATCGTCGTCAGCACGGACTCCCCCGCCACGAGCAGCGCGCTCTCGATCCGCATCCCGGGCTGAGGCGTCTTCCAGATCGCCTTCCCTGTCGCCGCCTCCACCAGCATCAGCTCGTTGTCCCAGGAGAGGCAGAGGAAGCGGTCGGGGCCGGCCTGGACCAGCCGGGAGGCGGCCAGCGGCCAGCGTGCGCGCAGGGCGCCCGACTCGCGGTCGGCGACGATCATCGCGTCCTCGGCGCGCGAGAGCCAGCAGACGCCGTCGTCGGTCACCCAGATGCGCTGCACGATGTGGCCGGCCTGCATCGAGGATTTCCAAGAGGCTTGCCCCGTCGCGGCGTCCAGCGCCACCACGAACGACGCCGCCAGGCGCGCCTCGCGCACGGCGAGGTAGATCCCCCCCTCGGCCTCGCGGCCGTCGTAGAGGTGCGCGCCCCCGTAGTGCGTGCGCCACGCGCTCGTGCCGTCCTCGTGGAACGCCTCCGCCGCGTCCGGCCCCGCAACGACCAGCATCCCCGCGCTCCACGCCGCCCAGCGCACCCCGTTCGGGCAGGCCGCGCGCCATAGCTCCGTCCCCTTCTCCGGGTCCACCGCCACCAGCGTCGCCCCCGTCACCGCGAACACCGGCACCTTCTTCCACGCCGCAATCCCGTCCGGATCCAGCACCTTCAGCTCCCATCCGCGCTGCCCGGACCAGGTCCACGACTTCTGCGCCGGGAACGCCACGTCCGGCGCGCTCCCCTCCCGCTCCGCCTGCCGGTACCCCGGCCCCGCCAGCCGCAGCTCCGCCCACTTCCCCGCGGCCACCGATGCCCCGTCCATCTGCACCTGCGCCGACCCGCCCGACTTCTTCAGGCGCCGCAGCTGCGCCCCCGCCATCCCCCACATCCCCCGCTTCTCGAACGCCACCGCCAGCTCCGCCATCGCCTGCGGGACACGCGAAGACTGCGGGTGCTCGCGGAGGAACTTCTGAAGCGCGTCGCAGGCGCCGGGCCAGTCGACGGCGACGAAGCGGGCGTGGCCGGCGCCGTACGCGGCCTCCTCGGCGGCGAGGGAATTCGGGTACAGGCGCAGGAGCGACTCGTACAGCGAGGGGTCGTTCTCGCGGCGGGCGCGGGCGAGCAGCGCCGTCGCCTCCTTCTCGACCTCCGCGTACGGCTCGCGGCCCGCGACGAGGATGGCGTCGATGGCGCGGCGCGCCTCCGTGCGCGCGGCGTCGCCGCCGTCGCGGAGATGGTCCCCATGCTTCGCGATGATCTCCTGGTACGCGGCGATCGCGCCCCCCGGGTCGGACGCCGCGCGGCGCGCCGACGCCAGCGCGAACAGCAGTTCCAGCCACTCCCCCTCCGTCGCCGCAAACGCCCGCGCCTTCTCGTACTCCTCCGCCGCGCGGCGCGCCCCGTCGCTCCTGCGCATCATCGCCACCGCCGCCGCCATCCGACCCCGGAACAGCGTCCTCCGGCACGCCTCCGCCACCACCCGCGACGCCTCGTCCCCACGCTTCTCCGCCATCGCCATCGCCTGCCGCAGCGCCTGCTCCGCCTTCTCCGTCTCCCCCGCCGACTGCAGGCAGATCGCCAGCCGGTAGCGCAGGTAGGCGCTCGAAGGGTTCTTCGCCACCTCCGACTCGAGGAAGGCCCGCGCCCTCGCCGGGTCGTAGCAGACCGTCATCGTCCGATTGCCGACCGTGATCACCGCCTGGTCCACGAACAGCAGGTGCCCCCCCATCCCGTCCACCGGCCACGGCCAGAACGACTTCCCCTGCGCCGCATCCTTCAACCCCAGCCGCAGCAGCCCCGTCTTCAACGGCAGGTACACCCCGTCCTGCCCCACCAGCCCCCGCCCGATCGGGGCCGACGGAAGCGCCATGCGCTCGTCCCAGACCCGCTTCGCGCTCTTCAGCCCCAGCGCCATGACGCTTTCGCCCGAGAGGTAGACGACGCCGTCGCGCACCCCGACGATGTACCGGAACTCGGGGTTGTGGGCGCGATCCGGGCGCGGGAACTGCCAGAGCAACTCCCCGTCGTCCGCCGAGAGGCAGAAAAGGAAGGGCCCGTCCAGCGGGGCGACGACGACCTTCTCGCGGCCGTCTGCCGGGTCCTTGGCGAGGTAGATCGGGCTCTGGAGCCACGACACCGGGTTGCGCGGGATGTCGTAGGCGTCGCGGATGGGTTCGACGGGGAAGCGCGGGTAGCGGCGGGCCCAGAGGAGGCCTCCGTCGGTGCGGTCGAGGCAGGCGACCACGCCCAGGTTGGTGCAGGCGAGGATCCGGTCACCGCTGACCGTGAGGGAGAGCGGGATCGATTCGCGCGTGCTGTTGCCGAAGAGGTTGATTTCCGGGATGCCGCTCGCGACGAACGTTCTCCAGACTTCGCGGCCGGTCTTCGCCTCGAGGCAGACCACCCAGTGCGCCGCGGGATCGACCGACGTCGCCGAGAACGTCGCGGCACAGTAGAGCAGGCCGCCTTCGACTACCGGCGCGCCGTGATAGCTGGCGCGCGTCTCGAAGTCCTTTCCCTCCGCGTCCCCGCCTCTCTCCCAGACCGTCCGCCCGGTCTGTGCCTCGACGCAGTAGAGCTTCCGGTGCGGGATCGGGTAGACGGCGACCAGCCAGGTCATCTTGACCTGCTCGCGCAGCGCGGATGTCGCCAGGCTGAAGTACGCGTTGCCGCCGGCGAGCGTCGCCCCGTGCAGGCAGCGCTCGTCGTACATGAGGCGGCTGGGAGATTCGATCCCGCGGATCGACCAGAGGGGCTTCCCCCCGTCCCCCGCGAGCTCCTTCGCCCACGCAACGTGCCCCTCGTTGACGACCGCGATCCCGTCGGCGACGGCGGGCTGGACGAGAAGGGACTCCCAGTACTGCGAATTCCAGCCGCGGGAGAATCCGCGCATCTGGGGGGTCCAGCTGGGGCCCTCGGTGAAGGGGTAACGCGCGGTCGGGGGCGGGATGCCCTTGATGGCGGCCGAGATGCGGTCGCGGGAGGCGGCTCCGCCGAACGTCGGCCAGGCGGCCCACGCGGGGGCGTCGTCAGTTTCGGCGCGGAGGAGGGTTCGTGCGAAGGTGAGGACTTCGCGGACCGCGGAGGGCTTGCCGCGCCAGAGGACGCGGGCGTCCGCGGTCGTCCCGAGGGCGGACTCCAGGGAGGCCATTCCGTCCCGGTCGTTCAGGCGGCCGAGCAGGAGCGCAAGCCTCGCCGCCGCAGCCGCCCGGCCCTCCGACTCGGGGGGACCGTCCACCAGCCCCCACAGCGCCTGCGCTTCGCCTTCGATGTCCCCCGCGTCCCCGAGGAGGGCCGCGAGGCGCGCGCGGACCTCCGCGTCCCGGGTCGAATTCGGGAGGTCGCGCAGGATGCGGCGCAGGTCGCCCGGCGTGCGGGCGGACGCCAGGGCGGCGGAGACCCTGGGGTCGACCTGCCGGCGCCAGGCGGCCAGGCCCTCGGGAGGCAGGCCGCGCGAGAGCTTCGCGGCCAGGCTGCGCGCCGACACGTACTGCCCCGCCGCCCCCGACAGCACCAGCCGGTCTCCGTGCTGCTCCACCATTTCCAGCAGCTTCGCGGCCCCCTCGTCCCAGCGCTTCTCGCGGAACAGCCAGGCGGCGCGGTCGTACTTCTGCGCGGCCTGCGCGTTGTCCGCGACGGCGGCGCCGTTCATGGGGAAACGCTCTTCCTGGGCGCGGAGCGGGAGCGGGGCCGCCGCAAGGGCGGAAAGGGCGAGGACGGCGACCGCGATCGGGCGCGACATCGGTGGCGGGCGGGTCCCCCGAACCGCCGTCTCCTCTAGATGAGCCTCACGAACTTCCTGAAGACCCACTCCACGGTGATGAGAAGGGCGAACAGCAGGTAGACCAGCGGGGTGTCCCACAGGTCCTGCTCCTTCGTCTCTATATCTACGATCTCGCCCGTCTCCTTGATGGTGAAAAGCAGCTTGTCGACCTCGTAGAACGGGAGGAACTTCCCGCGGGTCGTCTCGGACACCTTGATCAGCGTCTGGGCGTCCAGGACCGGGTTCTCGTTCTCCTGGTTCGGCTCCGTCACGTTGAACGCCACGACCACCTTCGGCGCGGAGTCGTCCAGGCCCCGCGGCCCCAGCGCCAGCTCGTACCGCCCCAGCCGGCTCGGATTGTAGTCCGCCTCGAACACCCCCGCCTTCCGCGGGTCGTTCTGCGGGTTCTCCACGGCCTTCATCTCGACTTCCACCGGCATCTGGTCCGGCGCCGTCAGCGTCACGCTGTACGTCGCCTCCCGAAGCGGCTCGTACTCGCGGTCCAGCACCCGCGCCGTGATCCGAACCCGGTCCATCAGCGTGTACTCGTTCTTGTCGAGCTCGAGCTGGAAGCGTTTGGACCCGCTCAGCTTGCCGCTTCGGCAATGGCGCATGACCTGGCCCCAGAACGTATAGAAGTACTGGTCGCCGCGGAGGTAGCGCCAGCGCCAGGTGGAGTCGACCGCGGAGAAGAAGCAGAGGCCGCGGCCGATGCGCTGGTAGCAGAAGACAGGGAGTTTCTGGCCGTTCTCGACCTCGTACGTCGGGTGGGTGGCAAGCACGGTTGCGCCGGCCTTGGGGGAGCGCGCCTTGTAGAACCAGTAGAACCCCGCGAGGCCGTCGCCCTTGCCGTCGGCGTCTTCCCACATCTCGACGTTTTCCTCGGGGGTCATCGTCGGGACGAGCCGCAGGAGAGGGCTCTCCTTGCCGAACGGGGTCAGCTCCACGCGGACGGGGTCCTCGTGGAGGATCGCGGAGGAGGCGCTGGAGGCATCGATCGAGACCGGCAGGAGCCGGGCGATCGGCGTGTCCTTGTACTCGCGGGGCGAGTACAGCTCGCCCGCGATCATCACGAGACCGCCGCCCAGCTCCTCGACGACCGTCACGAGGTTCTCCCAGACCTGGCTCGCCGTCAGCGCGTGCGTCCCGAGGTTGTGCGGGTTCACGTCGCCCAGGATGATCACGTCGTACTCGGCCAGCTGCTTCTTCTCAGCCGGGAACTCCGTCAGCGGCAGCCGACCCGGTGTCCCCTCCTGCGGGAAGTTCGCGTCCGCCGATGCGAGCCAGACGTCCACCTGCATTGACTTGTCCCGCACCAGCGCGTTCTTAAGGTAGCGGTACTCCCAGCGCGGGTACCCCTCGACAAACAACACCTTGATCTTGTTGTCCACGATCCGGATGTGGTGGACCAGCTCGTTGTTGGTCTCGACGATCTCCTCGCTGCGCACCGGCGTGGACACCTTCACCACGAATTCGCCCGGCTTCTCCGGCTTCCACCTCATCAGCGCCGCCTGCTCCACCTCCCGGTCCTTCCCCTCCAGCTTCACGTCCAGCATCGGCGCGACCGACTGGTCGTGCTCCGTCATCGAGACCTGGATCGTCTCCCCCGCGAACCCCTTCGACGTCACCGCGAACTTGAACTCCACGAAGTCGCCCGCCACTGCAACCTCCGGCGCCTCCAGCTTCGACAGGGCGATGTCCTTCGGGGGAAGTGGGTTCCCGACGCCGACGGTGTAGATCGGGATCTTCGTCCCGCGGTCGGCGAGCTGCTCGGCGACGACCACGGGGTCCGTGCCCGAGTTGTTCCGCCCGTCCGTGATGATCACCATCGCGGCGATCGGCTGGCCGTGAAGTTCCTTGAGGACCCCGTCGATCGCGGTCCCGATCCCCGTCTCCTTGAACGGGCCCCTCCGGTCAGACTCCGTCGGGATCGCCATCGCCCCCAGGGGCGGCTCCGGCGAAATCCCCTTCGCGAACGAGTACGCCTTGAAGATGTACCGGTCCTTGAGCTGGTCCAGGATCCGCAGGTTCGGGTTCTTGAGCGCCAGGTTCACCAGCTCCAGCCGCGACGTGCGCCGCAGCTGGTCCTCGGCCTCCGCGGTGAGCCGCCCGTCCTTCAGCTTCCCCGTCACCCGGGCGAGCGCCTCGAACTGCGCCGCCTCGGAGTACTTGTCCTTGATCTCCATCGAGAGCGACTCGTCTACGAGCACGACGAGGTACGACTCCTTGGTCAGCTCGCGCTCGAGGAACAGGATCGGCTGGAACAGGGCCAGCAGCAGCACCGAGATCAGCAGGCTGCGGATGATCGACAACGCCAGGCGCGCGCCGCCCGGCGCGGTCTGGTTCTCACGGCGGTAGAAGTACCCGGGGATCGCCAGGACGAGCGGCAGCAGGACCAGCACGATGACCCAGGCCTTGGGCATCGCCTGCCAGCGGACCTCCCAGCGCCCGTATTCGTTCACCAGGCCCCGGTCCACCCCCAGCAGCCACTTCGTCCAGTCCATGCTATCGCTTCGCTCCGAACACCTGCGCCAGGCACGTCTCCAGCACGAGCAGCCCCAGGATCAGGCCGACGAGGTACTTCCAGATGTTGGAAGCGGGGGCCTTGACGGCGATTTTCTCGGGTTCACGGCCGGTTCCCTGCTCGACGTAGGTGAACCGGAACTGCGGGTACATCGTGCGGAGCTCCTGCTCGGTCATCTTCTCGACAAGGCCCTCTTCCGGGTCCACGTTGACGGCGTACCAGGTGAGCAGGGTGGCCTGGGTCTCGCCCTCCTGCGGGTCGCGCTCGAGGCCGTAGAGGCCGGCCTCGGTCGTGCCGGAGAAGTTGAGGTGGTACGCGTGCTCCCCGGCCTTGACCGGCGAGATTTCCGCGCGGTTCTGGCGCGGCGTGATGATCTGGAATTTCCGCGCGAACTCGGTGGCCTTGAGGGTGTATTCGATGGACTCGCCGACGGTGATGTTGCGGAAGCGCTGGGGCGGGGAAGCGAGGTACTGGCTGATCTGGTCGAAGAGGATGACGAAGCCGGGGACCTTGGGCATGAGGCCCCACTCGAAGTCCGGGGCGGTGGTGCAGAGGATGACGCGGCCGCGGCCCATGCGGCGCTCGACGAGGAGCGGCGCGGGGTCGGCGCCAGGGACGCCGAGGGAGGCGAGGACGCGGACGTCCGGCCTGGCCTCGAACGGCTTGACGGCCCAGTACTGGCTGACGAGGAGGCGCCCGAGCGTCGGCTTGGCGGTCTGGAAGTAGGCGAGCGCGGGGTGCGTGTAGTCGACGGCCGTGAACTTCATGGCGTCGTCGTTCCTGGGGTACCCGGCGGGCTTGTCGAGCTCGCAGGGGATCAGGCCGTCGCCGTTGCGCCAGATGCTCTGGTTCCAGGTGTAGGACTCGACCTTGTCGCCCAGGAACAGGAGGAGTCCTCCGCCTGCCTTGACGTACTCCTCGAGGACGGCGGTTTCCTCCGGGCTGACCGTCTCCACGTTCGCCAGCACGACGAGGTCGAAGCGCCGGACGTCCTCCCGGGCGAACCCGCTCTCCAGCACCTCCGTGATGCTGAACACCCAGCGCTTGTCCGTCGCGTCCGTGGACGGGTTCAGCGCCGCCTTCAGCGCCATCACCTCGTCCGTCTGCATCGTCGGGCCTTTCTCGCCGTTCACCATCAGCACCTTAAGCGCCTCGCGCACGTCGACCGCCAGCGACCGCCTGTTGTCGTGTGAGAGGGCGTCCGGCTCGAGCTCGACGGTGACCGCGTGCGGGCCCGGCTCGCGAAACGTGTGATAGAAGGACTGCCGCAGGACGTCGTGCGCGGGAACCGCCAGCGTGTAGGAGCCCTGCTTGGCCCCGTCGACGAAGATGTTCAGCACGACGTCCGTGACCTGCATGGAGCCGTGGTTGCGGACGGTCGCAACGAACTCGCACGCGTTGTCCGTCGAGACCACCTTCTGCGACGGCCCGATCTCCAGCCCCACGACCCCGATGTTGTCCACGGCGCTTCCGCCCACGTCGTACAGGTAGACGCCGCCGCCGTTGGGGGCGGTCATGTCGGAGACCTGCTTGAAGAGCTCTGCGACGCGGGTGCGGTCTTTCTCGGCGACGGTCCAGCCGTGGCGCTGGTTGTCGGTGATGACGAAGACCTTCTTGACGAGGTTGGTGGACTTCTCGAGGGCGTCGCGGACGAGCTCCATGGTGCGGGGGATGGAGGTTGCCTGGTCGGTGGCGACGGCGCCGCTGACGATCTCGCGGCCCATGTCGACGCGGCTGGAGGGCTCGCCGATGGCGGCGTTGGGGGTGTCGGTCAGGAGGATGAGGGAGAAGCGGTCGTTCTCGGTGGTCTTGAGGTCGTTGAGGATGCCCTGGGCGACGGCTCGGGCCTTTTCGAGGGGCGTGCCGCGGTCGGGGCCGCGGTAGTCCATCGAGTAGGACACGTCGAGCACGATGACGGCGTGGGTGTTCGACTCCCCGAGCCTGCCGGCGAAGGCGCTCTGGAAGAACGGCCGGGCGAGGGCCGCGGCCAGGAGCACGAGCACCGCCACGCGGATCAGCAGGAGGATCAGATTCTCGATCTGCATCCGGCGCCGCGTCTTCTTCAGCGCCGCCATCAGCCACTCCATCGCCGCCCACCGGACCCGCTTGTAGCGCTGCCGGTTGAACAGGTGGATCAGGATCGGGATCGACCCCGCGACCCCGAGCCAGAGGAGCGGTCCGTGCAGGAAGCCCATTACTTCGCCCTCATCTTCGCGAGCCGGCGGGCGAGGTAGGCGGAGAGCGCGACCTCGACGGGCTGGTCGGTCGTGACCTGCACGTAGTCGATCCGCTGCGCGAGGCAGCCGCGGCGGATCTCGTTGGTGAACTTTCGCACCTCCTCGAGGTACGCCTCGCGAAGCGGCTTGGGGTCCACGATCAGCCAGGGGTAGCCCTCGAGGCCGTCGAAGCGGGTCATGCGGTCGAACGGGAAGCGGGCCTCATACTCGTCGAGGACGTGGATGACGATGACGTCGTGGCGGCCGTGCTTGAGGTGCTGGAGCCCGGAGATGATGGACTCGGGCTTGTCCATGAGGTCGCTGACGACGATGACGAGGCTCTTGTTCTTGATGCGCTCCGCGGTGTCGTGGAGCACGCGGCCGAGGTCCGTCTTCTCGGTCGCCTTCTGCGCCTCCATCTCCGTCACGATGACCTTGAGGTGCTGCGGACTGCACTGGGCGTGCACGAACTTGGTGATCATGCGGTCGAACAGGACGAGCCCCGCGGAGTCCTGCTGCTCCATGATCAGGTGGGACAGGGAGGCGGCGATGGTCGCGGCGTAGTCGAACTTGGTGCCGTTCTCGCTCTCGTAGTCCATCGACTCCGAGGCGTCGAGAAGGATGTACGAGCGGAGGTTCGTCTCCTGCTCGTACTGCTTGATGTAGAGGCGGTCGCTGCGGCCGTAGACCTTCCAGTCGAGGAAGCGCAGGTCGTCGCCGGGCGTGTACTCGCGGTGCTGCGCGAACTCGACGGAGAACCCGTGGTAGGGGCTCTTGTGGAGCCCGCTCACGAATCCCTCCATCACGGTCCGCGCGCGGATGTTCAGCCGCGCGACGCGGTTCAGGATCTTGGGGTCGAGGTACTTGCTCTGGCGTTCAGCCATGGGGAGATTCTCCGGGGGCGGCCCGGGCGCTACCCCTGCGCCGGCCCGAGAACCTTGGGCATCCGCGGGTCCTTCGCCGCATCCCCCTCCGCCGCCGGCGTCACCTCGATCAGCTTGTCCACGATCTTGTCGCTCGTCACGCCCTCGGCCTCGGCGGCGAAGTTGCACAGCACGCGGTGCCGGAGCACCGGGTGCGCCACCGCGCGGATGTCCTCCGTCGAGACGTAGAACCGCCCCTTCAGGATCGCCCGCGCCTTCGCGCCGATGATCAGGTACTGGCTCGCACGCGGCCCGGCGCCCCACGACACCCACTGCCTCACGAAGTCCGGGACCGGGTCCTTCCCGTGGATGCGCGTCGCCCGCGTCAGCTTCATCGCGTACCGGATCACGTGATCCGCCACCGGCACGCGCCTCACCACGTCCTGCAGCTGCTGGATGTCCGCCCCCGACAGCACCGGCGACAGCTTCGCGTCGAACGGCGACGTCGTCAGCTTCATGACTTCCAGCTCCTCCGCCTCCGTCGGGTAGCCGACGTTGACCTGGAACATGAAGCGGTCGAGCTGCGCCTCGGGAAGGGGGTAGGTGCCTTCCTGCTCGATCGGGTTCTGGGTCGCGAGGACGAAGAACGGCGGCGTGAGGGGGTGCTTCTTGCCGCCCGCCGACACCTGGAACTCCTGCATGGCCTCGAGCAGCGCCGCCTGCGTCTTGGGCGGCGTGCGGTTGATTTCGTCCGCGAGGAGGATGTTCGTGAAGATCGGGCCCTTGATGAACTGGAGCTGGCGGGTGCCCGACGCCTTGTCCTCCGCGATGACTTCCGTGCCCGTGATGTCCGACGGCATCAGGTCGGGAGTGAACTGGATGCGGCTGAAATTCAGGCTCAGCGTCTGCGCCAGCGTCCGGATCATCAGGGTCTTGGCCAGCCCCGGCACGCCGACCAGCAGGCAGTGCCCGCGCGCGAAGATCGCGATCATCAGCTGCTCGATCACCTGCTCCTGCCCGACGATCGCCTTGCCGATCTCCGCGCGCATCTTGTCGTAGGCGCCCTTCAGCTTCTGGATCGCCTCCATGTCGCCGGCAGGCGTCGTGCTCACGTCGGCCATGATTCCTCCTGAGTTGTTCGGAACGCCCCTTCGGGGGACGCAGAGTCTATCAGCCCTCGAGAGGGCCCCGGCCTGTTTTTTGGGCCGCCCGGACGCCCTTCCTTCAACGACCAGCCCGACTCACCGGTCCTGAGCTTCCCACATCCGGATCTCTCCTTCCCGAACGACCGCCAGCCAGCCGGGAAGCCGCACAATGTCCCCCGCTTCCGCCTCGCCCCACGTCCGCAGGACGGTGAGCGCGCCGGAGGCCAGGTCCATCGCGAGGAGCTCCTGCTGCGTCGGCACGAAGAGCATCCCTTCCCACGCCGCAGGCCTTCCGGCCGGAGGGTCGGGGAGCTCGAATAGGACGTCGCCGGAGGGCCGGGAGTTCAGGACTTTCACGACGCCGCGCGCGCCGCCTTCGCCAGCGAGGGCGCCGTCCGAGCCGCAGAGGACGATGCGGGGGCCGTCGGGGAGGGCGAAGCGGAACGGGGGAAGTGCGGCGGGCCACGGGGGGACGAGGGCGCGGGCGGCGTGGAGGTCGAGGAGGAGTTCGGAGCGGGCGTCGAGGGGTGTGAAGAGGGCTCGGGCGCCGGCGAGGCAGGGGGGTGCGTCGGCGAAGGTGCCTGCATCCTCGGAGCCGGGGTAGGCGAAGAGCCACTCGGGATCGCCGGTGGCGGCGTCGAGGGCGGCGACGAGGCCCTGGCCGGTGGAGAGGAGGACGAGTCCGTCGCGGACGGTGGGGGGCGAGGAGGCGGTGCGGGTGGTGGTGCTGAAGAGCTGGCGGGAGGCTTCGCCGAGGGGTGTGGCCCAGAGGCGGGCGCCGGTTGCGGCGTCGAGGCAGACGAGTGAGGGGACGAAGGCGGAGTCGACGAGGGCGGAGGGGACGTAGAGGCGGCCCTCGTGGAGGGCGGGGGGACCGGAGGCCCAGGCGCGGTCGAACGGTCCCTCCTCGTCGGCGGTGGCGCCGACCCAGAGGCGGACGGGGGTGCCCGAGGAGACGTCGAAGGCGGCGGGAACGAGTCGGACGGTGCCTGCGCGGCCGTCGGGGTCGGGGACGAGCGTAAAGGCGCGGCGGCCGTCGGTCGCCAGGCCGTGGGAAGCGAGCGGGGGTGCGCCGCGGGGCCCGGCGGCGACGCGCCATCGGCCGTCGGGGGCGCGGTCGAGCACGGAGAGTCCGTGCCGGGACGAGGCGACCAGGCGCTTCCCCGCCGCGAGCAGGCGGACGGGAGAGCCGCCGTTCCAGGCGGTGAGGTCTCGGAAGACGACGCCGTCGCCGCCGGGGGGTGCGGCGTTGGCGGGGAGCTGGTCGAAGAGGACGACGCGCTGGGGGGGGCCGGCGAGGGGGCGGAGGGGCGGGAACGGGGGGCGCGAGGAGTCGAGCTCGCCGCGCCAGGGAGGCGGGGTCGAGGGCCGGAGCGTGTCGAGGAAAGCCTGCAGCGTCGTGGGGACGCCGCGGACGAGGAGGGGGGAGTCGAGCGGCGGGAATCCGCCGGTGGGGAGACTGGGGCGGAGGCCGGCGGCGCGCGAGGACTCCCAGCGCCGCAGCCACTCCCCCGCCGAGGGGCCGCGCCCGGTGGCGCGCCGGCCGGCGGCGAGCCGGGCGGCTTCCCGGGGCGTCAGGTCGAGCCCGCACTGCTCGAGCAGGTCCGCGGTGCGGCCCGGCCGGCCCTCCTCCCATGCCAGCGCCGACAGCCGCCGCAGCGCCCGCCGCGCGGCGTCCGTGCCGCGGAAGACGCTCGCCACGCGCTCCAGCCCGGCGCGCTCGCGGTCGCCGGCGCGCACTGAAGCGAGCCGGAGCGCGGCCTCCGCCTCCCACGCGTCGCGGAACGCCGGCGACTCCGCGGCCAGCTCGCCCGCCAGCCTGCGGGCCGTCGCGCGCAGCCCGCGGACCACGCCGCGCGTCCCCGGATCCCCCACGAAGACGTCCACCGTCTCCGGGTCGTCCATCACCTTCAGGATCTTCGCCGCCGCCTCGGTCGCGCGGCCCGACTCCGCCGCCCGCCTCGCCGCGGCGAGTTCCGGCGTCTCCTCCACCCAGCGCGGCGACACCGCCTGCCCCCAGGCCGCCGCCGCCAGGACCGTCCACGCCAGCACCGCCCGCTTCACCGCGCCCCCCTCGGCTCCAGCCACCACCCCGCAGCGAACACCACCGATCCCAGCGCCAGCAGCCGCATCTCCATCTTCATGCTCCCCTGCCCCACCCCCCAATAGAGGGCGGAGGCGAGAAGCGATATCCCGGACAGCTCGAGGAACTTGGCGAGGCACCAGCGCATGGGGCAACGACTGTACCCGAAACGCACGGCGTGCGGCGCGGGCCGAATTGACCGCACTTTCCCGCGCGCCCGCTTAGAATCGGGGGCCCTTCACTTTCGGAGCCCGACCCATGCGGCTGACCTCCCTGGCGTGCGTGATGGCGCTGGTCCTCACCCTGCCCGTCCGCGCGGAAGACGCGCCGGACGACGACTACATGACGCGGGTGCAGGCCGGCCGCGACCAGTACCTCCTCAAGAACAACATCTACCGCGCGACCCGCGAGTTCCGCGAGGCGATGCGCCTCTCCCCCGACCGCCACCTTGCCTTCCGCGGGCTCGGGGCGTGCCTGGTGAAGCGCGGCGGCGCGGACGCGCGGGGCGCGGCGGACCGCGAGAGGGGGATCTTCCTCCTTGTCGAGGCCCTGAAGCGCGCGAAGGACGACGCGCTCACGCAGTACTGGCTTGGCATCGCCTACTCGAACCACAAGAAGCCCGGGCTGGCCTGGCACCACTTCTCGATCGCCAAGGCGACGCTCAAGAAGTCGGACTTCCCGGACGAGAAGGCGTGGAAGGTGGCGACGGACACGATCGACCGGCTGATGCCCGAGGCGGAGCGGGCGGGAGGCGCGAAATTCGACGCGGCGGCCGCGGGGCCGGTGGCAAGAGTGATGCTGGAGTACGCCGCGAACCTCTACGGCGACATGTCGCAGATCACGGAAGCATCCGTGCCGGCCGGGCAGGCGCTGGTGAAGGAACTGCTTCTCGTGCAGGCCTGGGACGGCGACGGTCGCGTGCTCGACCCCGCGAAAGTCGCGCTCAAGTGGTCCTGCTCGCCCGGACTGGTGCAGAAGGACGGCCTGTTCTTCGCGGGCGACAAGCCCGGGCGGGAGCAGGTCTTCGTCTCGGACGAGGGCGGCAAGGTGACGGCGTCGGTGACCGTGACGGTGCTGGGCCCCGCGGTGAAGCTCGCCATCGTCCCGGAGTCGGCGACGATCGCGCAGAACCAGAGCCAGCCCTTCGAGGTGAAGGGTCTGGACGCGGCGGGGAACACGGTACTCGTGCCGGCGCTGGCGTGGAAGCTCTCGGCGGGGTCGGGGCTGGCGCGTCCCGAGACGTCGCAGGACGGCGAGAACCTGCTCGAGCCGCACCGCAATTCGTACGACGCCCCCGAGGGGGCGGAGGCGGGCACGGTCAAGGTCACCGCGTCCACCCCGGACGGCTCCCTCACCGCGTCCGCCACGGTCACGGTCGAAAAGCGCCGGATGGACAAGCTCCAGAGCCGCGCGAAGGCCGTCGCCTGGGAGAACCTGTCGCTCGACGAGGCGCTCAAGAAGGCGGCACAGGTCAACAAGCCCCTCCTCGTCGAGATCACCGCCAGCTGGTGCCCGTTCTGCCGGAAATTCGAGGAGGGCCCCCTCTCCGACGACAAGGTCGGCGCCGCGCTCAAGGACTGGCTCGCCGTGCAGGTCGACGCCGACCAGCACCCGGAGCTCGTCGAGCGCTTCGGCGTCGACGACCTCCCCATGGTGGCCCTCCTGACCCCCCGCGGCTCAATGGCCGGCGGCTTCGGCAACAACATGGAGCCGAACGGGACCGACCCGCGCACCACCACGGACGCCTTCATCAAGGCGCTCTCGGACGCGCGCGCCAACGTCCCCCGCGTGGACGAGGAGGAGACGCGGCGCCTCACCGAGTCGAAGGACGCCGGGAAGATGGAGGCGCTGGCCCGCTGGTACTGGGACAAGAAGCGCTGGAAGGACGCGGAGAAGTGGGCGCGCGACACGATGGCCGCCGACGACAAACGAGGCGAGGCGATGGCGCCGTTCGTGGTCTTCTCCCAGCTGTCCTACGGGAACTACGACGCCGCGCTCAAGGACCTCGAGGCCTACCTCTCCGCCCATCCGCAGTCCGCGGCGGCCGCCCAGCTCCTCTACTACAAGGGGCTGGCGCTCGTCCGGCAGAAGCACGAGGACAAGGCCGCAGCCGTGTTTGCCGAAGTGCAGAAGAAGTGGCCGACGTCGGTCTGGGCGCGGAAGGCGGCGAAGGCGGGAAAGAAGTAGCCCGCATGAGCGAGCCACGGGTCTCGACGCTGATCTCCGCGGCCGACCTCGCGGCGAAAATCCGTGACCTGGGCGCCCGCATCGCCGCTGACCACCCCGGACAGTCGATTCACCTGCTCGGCGTGCTCAAGGGGAGCTTCATCTTCATGGCCGATCTCGCGCGCGCCATCCCGGCCGAAGTCTCCTGCGACTTCCTCCGCGTCGCCTCCTACAAGGGAGCGCACTCGACCGGGGAGGTGCGGTTCGAGATGGACCTGACGGAGCCCATCACGGGCCGCATCGCCATCCTGGTCGAGGACATCATCGACACCGGCGCGACGATGGACTCGCTCCTCCGAGTCCTCCGCGCCCGCAATCCCGAGAAGCTCAAGGTCTGCTCCCTGCTCCACAAGCCGTCGCGCACGAAGGTCAAGGTCCCGATCGACTACCTCGGCTTCACCGTCCCCGACCGATTCGTCGTCGGCTACGGCCTCGACTACGACGGGCACTTCCGCAACCTCCCCTACGTCGGCGTCGTGGAGGGGATGTGATGCGCGGCGCGGTCCTGGCATCGCTGGCCTTCCTTCCCGGGCTTTGCGAGACGGCGCAGGATCCGTCGAAGGGCGTTCCGCCGGAGATCTGGCGTCTGCGGCAGGTGATGGAGGCGGAGGTGACGAAGGATGCCCGCGGCGAGTACGTCTCGCCGGAGCAGGCGGAGCGCTTCCGGGACGCCGTCGACGACGTCGCGATGTACCGGAACGTGCTGGGCGCCGACGCGGGGGCGGAGGTGGTCTACCTTCTGCCGCGGACGTGGCAGTGGCCGCAGCGAGAGGGGCTGCGCGACCTGATCGTCCTGCTGGGGTGCGCCAAGGGCGGTGCGGTGCTCGAGGCCGAGGAATCGCCCGGGCCGGGGACGAGATTCCGCAAGGCGGTCTTCGTGTACCTGTTCAACGGGAAGAACGGGCTGCACACGCGGACGAGAGCGATGCCGGCGCCCGAGCGTGCGGCGGCGATCGTGGCCGAGGCGAAGTCGGGCGCCTGGGGCGCTCCGCAGTTCGGCTGGCGCAGCGACCTGCTCTGGCAGTACGGCGCGATGACCCTCGCCGGCGACCCCGCCTCCGGCGTCCCGGAGCTCGGGCTCCTCGTCGCGGACGGCGGCACCCTGCGCCCCTGGGCCCTCACGACTCTCGCGCGCATGGACGACCCCGCCGCGGCCCGCGCGCTCGAGACCTTCTACGGCCCCTCGGGCCCCGACGATGACGAGGGCGCCCTGGCCGCCGCGTTCCGCTTCTGCTCCACCATCGTCCCCTGGCCCCCGGAGTCGGAGCCCGCCGTCCTCGTCCCGGGCCCCCTGCTCCCCCTCCGGCCCGCCGCGGGACAGGCCGTCGCCACGGACGCCGACGCCTGGGCGGCCCGCGCCGGCGACGCCCTCCGCTTCCGCCTCGGAGTCGGCGGTGAATCCCTCGGCCGGAAGGCGTTCGTGCGGGACGGCGATCGCGCCAGCGTCCTCCTCGCCGAGGTCGTGAACCGCCGCCCCGGAAACGCGGACGGGCCGTTCGCGGAGACGTGGCTCCACGTCCGGCTCCGGAAGGTCGCTGGCTCCTGGGCGGCGACACGATGGAACCGTGGGGGCCCGTAGCGGCGCGACAGATCCTTTTTCTGAGCGCCCCCGCGCCCCCTCCGTAGAATCCCGACCCATGACGCGCGCCCTCCCCGCCCTCCTCGCAGCCCTGACCCTGGCCGGGTGCGGCGGCGGCTCCGAACGGAAGCCAGAACCTGCCGGCAACGGGGCGACGCCGGAAACCGCGGCGGATGTGGACCTGGAAGCGGAGTGCCGCGAGGCGTCGAAGAAGTGGTCGACGCTGAGCGCGCGTTACGACGCCGAGGGGCCCGTGAGCGTGAGGGTCACGATCGCCTTCGAGCGCGGCGGCCGCGCGGCCCTTCACATCGACCCGGGAGTCGGCATGGTGCTCGACGGCGGCCTGCTCCACGCGCGCGTCCAGGAGCGCTCGGGCGAGTTCGTGGTCGCCACCGTCCCCATCGGCCACCTCTACGCCGCGGTCGCAGCAATTCGCGCCGGGAAGCCGCTTCCGGCCGCCGGCGCCTCCCCTCCGGTCCCGGACGGGCACGTGGTGACGGACCTGTCGCTGTCGGTGGACGAGCGGGGCCGGTCGCAGCGGACGGCGGTGCTGGCGGTGACGCTCGGTGAGACGCCGACGTTCGGGTGGCTGGAGCTGCTGCGGCCGCGCGAGGGGTTCACGATCCGCGCGGACGGGCGCACGGCCATCGTCTCGGGCCCCTGCGGACGCGTCGCCATTGACCGCGACACCGGCAGCCTCGTCGAGTGGACCCTCGATCCGCCCGGCGGAAGGCCCGCCCGCTTCCGCCGCGAGTCCATCGCGGTCGACCGGCCGCTCGAGCCCGCGCTCTTCCG
This sequence comes from Planctomycetia bacterium, assembly GCA_020849035.1. Taxonomy (GTDB): domain Bacteria; phylum Planctomycetota; class MHYJ01; order WSZJ01; family WSZJ01; genus WSZJ01. Next base: position 18,166 of record JADLHC010000274.1, on the reverse strand, counting down.
GCTGGAAGGCAAGCCGGCGACCGGGCAGGACTCGCGCGCCGTCGCGCGCGACTACCTGGTCCCGCTCGCCCTGGAGCTGGTCGGAAGGGAGCGCGACTGGAGCCTGCGCCTGGCCCGCACGCTCGACCTCGCCCGCGCGTGGTACCGCTCGGCGTGGAGCGAATCCGAGATCCGTCGCCTCGGCGAGCTCGGCGCCGCCCGCCGCCGCGAAATCGCGGCGGAACTCCGCAAGAGCAACCCCGACCTCCCCCAGGCCGACATCGACGCCGCTTCCGCCCGCACCGCCCTTCCCACTATCGGCGACGCCGTCGGACCCGAGACGTCCTACGACGCCAGCTTCTTCGAACACCTGGCCCAGCCCCCGGATCGCCGGGGCCAGGCGGAGCTGCGGGAAGGACTGGAGCGGGTGATCGTCGAAGAGCTTCTCGAGCGGGCGCTGGAGGCGGGAAAGGACCGTTGAACGGCGCCCGGGATCGGGCCGCACCCGGGAGTCCGGCCACACCCGGCCAGTTTTACAGGATTTCCCCTCCCTCTCCCTGTTGCTAGAATCCCGCCCCGTGATCGAAATTCCGGGCGTCATGATCAAGGAGAAGTTCGCGGAGGGGGGCGCCTCCCACATCTACGTGGGAACCTACCTCAAGCGCGGCTGCCCGTGCGCCGTGAAGGTCCTCAAGGACCAGCTCAAGCAGGACTCCTCGCAGATCAAGGCGTTCAAGAACGAATCGAAGCTGCTCCTGGCGGTGCGCCACCCCTGCATCATCGAGGTCTGGGAATCCGGCTCGACGGCGACGGACTACTACTATGTGATGGAGTACTTCGAGTCGAAGAACCTCAAGAACCTCATCATCAACAAGTCCCAGGTCATCGGGGACTGGGTGCCGATCGCGGTGCGCATCGCCGACGCGATCCTCTACCTGCACCTGAACTCGATGATCCACCGGGACATCAAGCCCGAGAACATCCTGATCAACGCGAAGGGCGAGGTGAAGCTGATCGACCTGTCCATCGCGATGAAGAGGACGCTGATGACGTCGCTGTTCGGCAAGACGCCGTCGGTCGCCGCGGGGACGCCGAGCTACATGTCGCCGGAGCAGATCACGGGCAAGGCGTGCGACCAGCGCAGCGACATCTACTCCCTCGGCGCGACGTTCTACGAGATGCTCTCGGGGCGCGTCCCGTTCCTGGGGCGGAGCCAGAACGAGATCCTGGAGAAGCACCTGCGGGAGAAGGCATACCCGCTGGGCAAGCTGGTCCCCGAGATTCCTCCCGAGGCGAGCGACCTCGTGATGAAGATGCTGGAGAAGAACGTCGACGACCGGATCGAGGACATGAACCTGGTCCTTTACGAGCTGAAGAAGATCCAGAGGAAAGGGGCGCCGAAGCTGGCACGGATTGCCGCGGCGGCGGAGGCAGCCGCGCCGGCTCCGGGCCTCCAGGCGCTGGACCAGGGGCCGATCACCAAGGCCCGGCGGGCGGGATCGGTGGCGGCCGCGGCTGCGGAGACGGCGGAGACGCCGGGCAAGGCGGACAACGACGCCTCACGGAGGTCGACCCGCATCCTCGTGCAGGACGGCTTCCTCCAGTTCGGCGCCTGCCGCGAGGGCGACCCGCCCAAGCTCCCCGGCGGCTTCAAGAGCCCGCTCGTGAACCTCAGCCGCCACGGCCTCGGGTTCGTCTGCGATGCCGACCTGCCGATCGAGCAGACCGTCGAGCTCGCGCTTCACCTCCGCGGCCAGCGCAAGCCGATCTACGCCCGCGGAAAGGTGGCCTGGTGCAACAAGGTCCGCGACGCCTCGCTGCGCAGCATCGGCATCCGGCTCACCGCGCGCTCGAAGGACTACCTCACGGCTTACGAGCAGCTCAAGGCCGCCACGAAGACCGGGACTGACGAGACCTAGGCCTTCGCCAGGTCTTCCTCCCGCACCCTCTCCACCACGTGCGGGTTTCCCTCGGCGTCCAGGAACACGACGTCGTACTCCGACTCCGCGCCGGGCTCCCGCACCGCCTGCACCGTCGCCGGAGTGCGCGACGTCACGAAAATCCCCTTGTGGAGGAACACCCGCGCGAACGTCACCGCGTCTCCGGCCCGGAACCGGCTCACGCGCGGCCTTCGTCGAGGAAGAGCTCGCCGGCGGCGTCGCGGCGGAACATCTTTTCGAAGGGGGCGACGACGCCGGGGTCGAAGCGGGTCATGGCGTCGTAGAAGGCGCCGCCCCAGCGGGTGCCGTCCATGCGGATCCCGGTGAGCTTACAGAACCCGAGCTGGGTCCCGAGGAGCGTGGCGCCGGAGAGGTCGGCCTCGTTGAGGAACGCGTTGCGGCAGTCGGCCCACGAGAGGTCGGCGCCGCGCAGGTTCGCGTGGTAAAGGTCGGCGCGGCGGAAGTTCACGCCCATTAGGTCCGCGGCCTCGAAGTTCGCGCCGCGGAGCGAGCACTTGTGGAAGTTCGCCGCCATGAGGTACGCGCCGGCGAAGTTCGCCCCGGCGAAGTTCCCGCCCTCGAACCGCGCGCCGCGCAGGTCGAGCCCCGAGAGGTCGAGGTTCTGCCCGTCGAGCCCGCCGAGCGAATCGCCTTCGGCCGCGATCCGCAGCACGTCCTCGCGCGTCGGCTTCTTCCCGGCCGCGGCCGCACCGCCGTTGCGCTGGTTCGCGAGCGCCACGTGGAACGCCTCCAGCGCCGACGCGGGGTAGTTCTTGCGCCGCTCGGGGAAGCCGTCCACGCCCCTCTCGATGTCCTCCGCCGTCAACCTCGCGGCCTCGTCCAGCGTCTTCCCTTTCGCGGCCTCGCAGCAGAGCGCCAGAGCCGCGAGCCCGAAGCCGCAGCCCGTCGTGGTGAAGGAGGCGTCCTCGATGACGCCCCCGGCGTTGACCTTGAGGAAGATCCGGTAGGCGTCGCCGCAGCCGCTGTTGCGGTACTCGCCGACGGCGGTGGCGTCCGCCATTTCGCGCAGGTTCGGCTTGTCGGCCTGGATCCGGTTGAATTTGTCGAAATTCATGGGCGACCGGGACTGTAGCAGGGGGGGGCGGGGGGTGTCGAGAGAGGGACGCCCGTGCGGCTGCGAGGCCCTGCGCAATTGCCCGCCCCGCGCGCTATAATCACCTTTCGCTCCTCAAACCGGAGAACCGCCATGTCCCTCGAGTTCCGCTGCGGCTGCGGCCGCCTCCTGCAGGTCGCTTCCGACCTGGCCGGGAAGCGCGTCCGTTGCCCTTCGTGTTCGCAGATCGTCTGGGCCCCTGCCGCCCCGGAGGTCGTCCCCGAGGCGCGCCTTGTCGACGCTCCGCAACCCCCGAAGACCGAGCCGGCCGTCGCGCGCGTCGCGGCCGCCGAGACTCCGCCCGCGACGCCGGCAGTCCAGAACTCCTGCTGCGCGGCCCGCCACGACGGCGGCGCCGTCGGCGGCTTCATCCTCTCCCTGGGCTCGCTCGTCTTCGGCGTCGTCGCCGCCCCGCTCTTCCTGCTCTCCTGGCCCGTCGGCGGCTCCGCAGGCGCCCTCGTCTCCTGCCTCGCCCTCCGCCGCATCCGCGCCGGCCGCGGCAACGCCGGCTCCGCCGGGCTCGCCCGCGCCGGAGTCGCCATCGGAGTCGGGCAGGCCCTCCTCGGCGTCGTCCTCCTCGCCCTCCTCGCCCCCGTCGCCTGCCGGCTCAAGGGCCCCTGCGGCGGCAAGGCCCGCCTCACACCGCCGTCGCACACGATCGTCGTGCCGGCGCAGCAGGAAGCGAAGCCCGTGGAGCGCTGCGGCGACGGCGGCTGCGGGGAGTCCGAGTCCGAAGAACGCTGATCCGCGGTCCCGGAGAACCGAAACGCCGCCCTGCACGGGCGGCGTTTTCGTTCCGGCGTCGTCCGTTACTTCTTTTTCTTCTTTTTGAAGATGTCGTCGAGCAGGTCGTCCACCTTCTCTTTCACGTCCGGGTTCTCGAGCACGCCCTTCAACGCGCCCTGCAGGGCCTTCTCGAAGTCGATGTCGATCTTCGGGTCCGACACCGTGCCGCCGAGCGGAAGCCCGCCCGCCTTGTTGAAGACGTCCACCACGGCGCCCGTCTTCTTGCCCCAGCGCGCGGTCGGGTCGCCGCTCACCGTGATCTTCTGCTTCATGTTCCCGTCGAAGTCGGTCTCGCCGGAGATCGTGATGTCCGCCTCCTTGGCGTCCCCCTGCCACTTCGAAAAGTCGTTCAGGATCTTCCCCGCGCTGATGTGGAACTTCTGGTCCATGAGCGAGTAGGAGAACGTCGTCTGCTTCGTCAGCTGGAGCTTCGAGTACAGCTCGGTGAACAGCGGCGACCCGGCGAGCGTGATGTTCCGCAGGCCGAGCGAGCCCTCGCCCTCCAGCGATTTGCGCAGCGCGTCCATGTCGAATCCCTCCCCTCTCAGCGCCACGTCCCACGCCATCGCCGCCTCGACCTGGCCTTTCTGCTCGGAGTAGAGCGCCGGGTTCACGAGGGAGGCGACGCTGCTGAAGAGATACGAGTACTTCACCGGCTTGTCGCCGGCGGTCGTGCGGAACGTCCACGCGGGCTCCTTCGAGTCGAGCGAGGCGCGGCCGGCGCATTTCACCTCGCCGTCGTTGATGCGGAAGTCGAGGTGGCGCAGGTCGCATGCCTGCTCCTTGAGGTTGATGTCGATCACGAGCTGCTTGATGTCCGCGGCGTCCGAGATGATCCAGGGGGACTCCACGGTGACGTCCATGAAGATCCCGTCGAGCGAGGCCCACTCACGGCCCGGCTCCCGTTCCGAGCGCGTCTTCCGCCGCACGCCGTCGTAGCTGCCTTTCACGCGCACGGTCAGGTTCCCGGGGTTCGGGACGCGGAAGTACGTCTTCTTCCCGTCCTCGGCGGTCGTCGCGTAGGTGTAGTCGGTGGGGAGCTGGGTCGACGTGAGCGTCGCGGTTCCCTGCAGGTCGAGCACGTCGAGCGACGGGCCTTTCACGACCCAGTTCGTCCGTAGCGGTCCCTTCACGTCCTGGTCGGCGAGCGAACCCGGAAGGACCTCGCGCAGTTTCGCCATCTCCGCGTCGAACTTCACGAGGAGGTCGACCGGCCCGTCGGCGGCGAGGGATCCCTGCGCCTGCACGTCGCAGCCGTTCATCTGGACGCGCCCGCCGGGCTTGAGCTCGATGCGGCCGTCGGACTTGCGCCACGAGACCTCCTGCGCAAGCTGGACCGGCGTCGCGACGAGCGGCGCTGCGCCGGGGTCGCCCCACTTGAAGAACGGCACCTTGAGGTCCACGGCCGCGTCGACGTCGCCCGAAGGCAGCAACTTCGCCTTCACCGTCCCCCCGACCGCTCCCGTCGACCACTCCACGCCGGTCATCGGCATCATCGCCGCCACGTCCAGCCCCTTCAGCTCCACCGTCGCGTCCGCGGCGATCTCCTTCCGCGGCTTCCCGCCCGACAGCGCCAGCACCGTCGCCTTCACGTTCAGCTCGCCCGGCGGGGCGTTCCCCGCCTGGATCTTCCCGGCCACCTCGGCCGCGATCTCGTCGGGCGTCGCGCCGGGCTTCGCCGTCACCGTCAGGCCCGTCACGCGGTACGTCGACCCCGCGGCCTCGTCCACGAACGTCACCGCCACGTCCCGGATCGTCACCGTACCCATCGCGAACGTCCCGCCCGCGCCTTCGCCGCCCCCGGACGGCGCCGGCTTCTTCTCCCCCGCCTTCTCCGCCGGCCCGATGTCGTCCGTCGACAGCGTCCCGTCCTTCCGGCGCACGATCCGCACCTCGACCCCCGACATCTCGAAGGTCCTCAGAACGACGTTCGAGTCGAGAAGCGGCCCGATGTCCAACTTGACGGAGATCTTCCCGATCTTGAGGAAGGGCGTGGTGCCGTCCTTCTCGTACATCACGAAGTTCTCCATCGTCGCGGGGGCCCACCAGCCCAGCGAGTGGTCCTCGAGGGTCACGCGGCGCCCCGTCGCGGCCTGCGCCTCGCTTTCGATGCGCCGGCGCACGGGGCCCGTCGAGGCGAGCGTCGGCCCCAGCAGCACGAGCAGCGCCAGCAGCACCGGCGCCGCGATCGCGAGCTTCAGCACGATCCGGCGCTTCTTCTTCGGCGGCGGCGCCGTCTGCTTGAGGAGCTCCGCGCGGCCGGGATCGGCGTCGGGAGCGGCGTTTTCGGGTGTCTCGTTCATCCCCGGATTCTGTCGCAAGCGCGGGCCGCGGGCAACGGCAACCGGAAGCCTCCCGCAATTTCCACGGCTCCCGTGCGTTATTCTCCCGCCGATGACGCTCCGCCCCCTCGCCGCCCTTCTGCTTGCCGCCTCCCTCGCCGCCGCCCAGCAGCCCGCGACGCGCACCGTCGACTACGAGCCCGTCTTCGACGACAGGCGCGTCCACGACGTCCACCTCATCGTCGAAGGCGACGACTGGGACCGCATCGGCCGGAAGCCGTTCGAGTGGGTCAAGGGGGACGTCGAGATCGACGGCGAGAAGGTCGCCGGCGTCGGCATCCGCGAAAAGGGGAATTCCTCCTCCGGCATCCGCTCCGACAAGAAGCCGTTCAAGATCGACTTCGCCGAGTACGACGGGAAGCAGCGCTTCCATGGCCTCCGCATGCTCGTCCTCAACAACGGGTTCAAGGACCCGACGCTCCTGCGCGAAAAGCTCGCCTACGACCTGCACCGCGCCATCGGCCTCCCGGCGTCCCGCGCGGCGTTCGCGCAGGTGTTCGTGACGGCGAAGGGGAAGTCGGAGAAGCGCCTGCTCGGCCTCTACACGCTCGTCGAGCACGTGGACGAGACGTTCCTCGACGAGCGCTTCGGCAACCACGACGGCAACCTCTACAAGATCGAGGGGATGCAGGACCTGTTCGAGCGCGTGGACGAGGCGCGGATCGCGGACGAGAAGTGCGTGGAGCTGAAGACGAACGAGAAGAAGAACGACCGGTCGCGGTTCGTGAAGTTCGCGGCCGCGGTCGCCGACGGGAGGAGCGACCTCACGGCGTGGCTGGACTGCGACGGGTTTGCGAAGTGGCTGGCGGCGACGTCGGCGCTGGTGAACCTCGACAGCTACGCGGGAACGGGACACAACTTCTACCTTTACGACAACCCGAAGACGGGGAAGTTCGTGCTGGTCCCGTGGGATCTGAACGAGGCGTTCGGGAACTTCCAGATGGGCCCGCCGGAAGATCACCTCGCGTGGGACATCTACGCCCCGCACGCCGGGTCGAAGAAGCTCATCGAGCGCTTCGTCGCGGTGCCCGCGCTCCGCGCGAAGTACCTCGCGGCGCTGAAGGATCTCTGCGCGAAGGAGTTCGCCCCGAAGGCGATGACCGCGAAGATAGACGCGCTCGCGAAACTGACGCGCGACGCCGCGGCGAAGGACACGCTCAAGATGTACCCGACCGACCAGCTCACGAAGAACCTGTCCGAGGACCTCGCCGGCGGCCAGATGGGCCCGATGCAGTCGAAGATCTTCGGCCTCAAGCCGTTCGTGGAGCGGCGCGTGGATTCGATCCTGAAGCAGCTTGCCGGGAAGGCGAAGGGCGAGAAGCTGGAGGGCCGCATGGGGCCGCCGGGCGGCGGGCCGCCCGGGGGTGGACCTCCGGGAGGCGGGCGCCCGCCGGGGCCGCCGCCGAAGTAGCGCGGCGCTTGAACGGCGCCCCTCGGCGGGCCTAGAGTGCCTCCCCATGAGAACACTCAGCGCCGTCGTGCTCGCAGGAACCTGGCTCGCCGCCCTCGCCCTGCCTGTCCCGGCGCAGGAACAGCGCGTCACGACGATCACCGAGAGCGCGCCCCCGGAGGACGCCCCGGTCCCGGGCAAGACCGAGGTCCGGATCGTCCGCCGCGGCGTCAGCAACATCGTTCTCTCCCCCGACGGAAAGCGCCTCGCGGTCGGCATGGTCAACCTGGGCGGTGGTGGCCTGGGCACCTCGAGCGCAGACTTCGTCGCCGTGCACCTCTACGACATCGCGACGGGCCGCGTGACGGGGAAAGTCCCCCTGGACGGCTCCCCCAGCGACATCGCCTGGCTCCCCGACGGCACCCTCTGGGCCCTCGAGGCCATGAACACTACGGTCCGCCGCCTCGACCTCGAGAAGAACGAGGTCGCGGAAACCCGGAGCCTGGTCAAGGACCCCACCGTCCGCAGCTTCAATACCTCAGCCCGCCTCTCCGCCTCCCCTGACAAGGTCCACCTCGTCCTGTCCGGCTTCAACCAGGAAATCGCCGTCTATGACGCCAGGGACTGGAAGCGCCTCCGCGCTCTCGACGGCGCCGGCAAGCGGCTTCCCCTCGACGGCGCGTGGAGCAGGGACGGAAAATCCTGGATGGCCGCTTCCGGTGAGCCGTCCGAAGTCCTGCGCTGGGACATCGAGACCGGCGCCATGAAACGCCTCGGCAACGGGCGCGCGCCGGTCGAGGGCCCCGACGGCCGCGTCTGGGCGCTGACGGCCGACGGGAAGGCGTTCGGGCCGGTCGAGCCGAAGCAGGACGAGAAGCTCGAGTGGGCCACGGCGCCGGCCTCGAAGTTCGCGGTCGCGCGGTTCAGCCCCGACGGCAAGTACGTCGCCCTCGGGCTCGAGGATGGGGCGGTGAGAGTCCTGGATGTCGCCAGCGCGGCGCTCTTCGCGCACCTCGGCCACACACAGGTCAAGGACACGAGCCCGCGCGTCTCGTGCCTCCTCTGGTCGCCGGACTCGACGTGGGTCGCCGTGGGGAGGTCGGACGGCTCTTCGGAAATCCTGCGGCCGGAAGTTCCGGACAGGAAGTAGGGCGCGCCGGGGGCGAGTGTCAGGAATTGCGGTGGCTTCCGAGGGGAACCTGACCCGGCACCCCCGCGCCCGGACGGCCTTGCCTCCGGCGGACCGAAGGGCCTACGATGCCCTCAGTGACCTGTCCCCCGCAGCCGGAGGGGGTGAGCGTTCCGCTCGCGGGCACGTGGTGCGACGACCACCGCCACATCGTCCTCCGCATCGAGGCCGGCGGCCGCTACCACCTCTCCGCCGGCGGCGGCGCGATCCGGTCCGGCAACTCCAGGGCGGACATCACGGCGGCGTCCTCCTCGGAAGCGGGGACGTGGTCCCTCGAAGGCTCGACGCTGACGCTCTCCCCCGACGGGTATCGCCTGACCGGCCTGGGCGAGGGGAAGCAGACGTCGGAGGGCGGCGCCGCGGACCCGCCGCGGCAGTGGAGCGTCGTCGGCGTGACGATCGAATACACGCCGCACGGCCAGGACACCCCTCGCCGGCGCCCGGGCCTGCGCGTCACCGGCCAGAGCCCCACGTGGTACTACCCGTCCGGCGAGATGAACTGGGTCCTTCGAAGCGTGCGCTGAGCCGGCCGGCCCTGCGGCGGGACCTCGCCCTCCATCGCCCTTGAATTGAGGGAGAAGGCGATCCTAGAGTGTCGTCGCGCTTCACCTCTCCTGCACCGCGCTGAAACCATGAAACCGCTCGCCCTCGCAGCCGTGCTGGCCCTCCTCCTCGGGCTGTCCGTCGGCGTGGTCCTCGAACGCGACCGGGGGCACCGCGCCGCCCGCGCGCCGGACCCCGTCGAGAGCCCGGCTCCGCAGGCGCAGAATCCCCGGGTCGCCGAGCTCGAGGCGGAGGTCGCCCGGCTGGCGGAACGCGTCGCGGCGCTCGAGGCCCGCCCCCGCGGGACCGCCGCCGCGCCCCCGTCCGCCGCCGGGCCGGCGATCCCCGGCGCGACGGGCCCCGCGGGCCCGGCGCTGGCCGCGCTGCGGTCCGAAATGGCGGCCCTGATCGCAAAGCGGGACGGCGAGGGGCTGATCTTCCTGATGCGGAAGCTCGTCGCCCTCGGGGAGGCGGGGTATCCGACGGCGATGGAAATCGCGAAACTGCTGCTGGAGGACGCGGAGAAGGACCCGAGGGAGTTCGGCGACTGCGACCTCGAGTACGCGCTCGGCCCCAGCAACGGCTCCGGCCCCGGGGGGCCCTCGCAGGACTGGACCCCCCTGCTGGTGTGGTCCCTGAGCCACCCCGAGCTGTCGCCACCCGCCTTTCGCGCGCTGGCCATCGCGGAGCTGGCCAGGCACTCCGGGCTCGATACCGCCCACATCTTCCTGGCGGCCCTGAGCGAAGAAAGCGATCCCGAGGTCACCTTGGCGCTCTGCGAGGGCGTCGCCGACCGGATGCGGGCCGGGATCGCGGAGGATGTCGAGGCCGCCCTCCGCGCCCTGCCCCTCCATACGCCGGCCTCCAACGTCCTCTTCAAGGCCCTCGCGGAAACGGAAGGCGCCGCGGCGACGGCGGCCCTGAAGCGACTCTCCGCCCCGGAGTCCGGCGAGGACCTCAGCCGGCGCGCACGTGCCCAGGTGTCCCACCACGACCCTCCGGCCAGCGGGTTCCTGGTGTTGAGCCTGGAGACCGGGTCCAGATGGCACACCGCCGGGCTGCGCTGCGGGGACCTCATCGTCGAGGCCAACGGCAGGACGCCCGTGAACAGGACGGAAGCCTTCACGCACAAGAACCCGGACGGCACGGAGACCAGGGGGATCAACGTCACGGATTGGTTCCTGGAGATCGGCGAAGGCGAAACGCTGTCCCTCCGGGTCCTGCGGGACGGGGATATCAGGTCGCTCACCGTCCGGGGACAGGACGATCGCTGTTACGGGGTCTGCGTCGAGAAGGCGGAGAAGTAACGCCGGACCGCGTCACCGCGGAACCTGCGCCCCCCCTTCCTCCTTCTTCATCTCCGCCAGCAGCTCGTCCACCACCTCGTCCATGTCGGCGCCGCGCACGCCCTTCGATCGGATCACGCCCTTCGCGTCGATCACGTACACCGTCGGCCACCCGCGCACGCCCCACTGCGTCGCGATCGGGCCGTCCGTCGAGCCGCCGTCGAACATCACCGGCCACGTCAGCTCCTCCCGTTTCGCCGCCGCCTCCCACGTCTCCGGCGAATCGTCGCTGTTGATCCCCAGCAGCGTGAACTTCTCGTCCTTCAGCCTCTTCACGAGCGACCGCTCGTGCTCGTACATCCCGCGGCACGGGCCTCACCAGTCGCCGAAGAAGTCGATGACGACGACGCGGCCGTTGTAGTCGGAGAGCTTCATCGGCTTGCCGTCGGGGGAGACGCCGGAGATCTCCGGCGCAGGCTTGCCGATCGCAAGGTCGTCGGGGTCGTGGACGTTGAGGTAGGCGCCGGCGATTGCGCCATACGTGGTGTAGCCGCGCTTGATCTCCCCGAAGTTCTCCACGATCGACTCCAGGACGGGTCGCGCCTTGTCCGTCTCCCCGGCCCGGTGCAGCCGGATCGCCCGGGCCAGCGCCGTCGCCGCGCGCACCGCGGCGGGCTGCTCCGGCGCCGCGAGCGCCTCCAGCAGCTCCGCGTGCTTCTCCTTCCGGAACACGTAGTTCCACTCCGCCAGCCGCGCGAGCCCGTCGGACTTCGGGTAGTCCTTCAGGATCCCGTCCGCGATCTTCGCCGCCTCGTCCTCCATCGCCCCCTTGTCGTCCTTCAGCCACCACGTGTTCTGCAGCACCCACAGCCGCGCCTGCAGCCCCTCCTCCGTCCCCGCGTGCTCCGCCGCGTATTTCTCGAACTGCGGCCGCGCATCGAGGTACGCCTCCTTTCGCGGCTTCCTGGACTCCTTGAAGGACTTCTCCAGCGGCTCGAGATCCGCGGGCAGCTTGTCCCCCGCCTGCACGAGGACGGGAAGCGCCGTTCCGAGGAGAACGGCGAGCAGACGTCGGCCCATGGCGGTCATAGGCACCTCCGAAAGATGAGCCTTCACGATACGCCTTCCATGGCCCGCGACTCAACGGCCCTCGTGTCGCGGGACTGCGGGGCGCCCGGCCGCGCTACCGCGCCTTCAGCCCCAGCTTCTCCGGCGGATCCGGCGTCGCGCCGAACACGAACTCCTGCCCCGCGGAGAACGGCGCCACGAGCTCGAAGTTCTCGAAGGCCGGGCCGCCCGGGATCGCTCCCTTGTCCCCCCAGTAGATCCGGCGCGCGTTCACGCGGACGACGAGGCCCTTCACGGCCGCGGCCCGCCAGTACTGCGTCGCCGGCTTGCCCTCGAACCGCCAGCCCTTGGGAACGTCCTCCGCGTACCCGGCGGAAGCGGGGTCCTCTTCGCTGGACGTCGCCGCGACGATCGCTTCGCCGGCCGTGACCTGCATCTTGTCCAGGGGCCAGTCCCGGAACGGCGCGAACTTCCACTCGTCCTTGTAGTCCGGCCAGACCTTCGAGGGCGTCTGGATCTCGTCCTTCAGCCAGAGCTTCCGCAGCCGCTGGTAGTTGCCCATCGTCGCGGTCAGGATGCACGACTTCATCGGCGCGCTGTCCTTCGCGGCGAAGACTTTCAGCGAGACCTCGTAAGGCCGGTCGTCCCGGAGCGTCACCTGCACGACCGGGTGCGCGCCGTTCTTGAAGGCCTCCACGAAGACGTAGAACGTCAGCGCGTTCGCCTGCCCGATCCGGAACCGCTTCCCGGCAGCCGGCTGCCACGGCGCGCGCGGCTCAGGGGCATCCGCCATCTCGTCGCCCGTCCACATCGCCTTGCCGTCCGCGTCGTCGAGGTCGCTGTGCTCGAGCTCGGAATACCCGCGCTTCCCGCCCGCGACCGGCTCGACGGCGATGAAGTTGAGCGTGCGCAGGCGACGCTGGCCGAGGTAAGGCGCGTAGATGCGCAGGAGTCCGCGCGGCCCTCCGGTGGGCCAGAGGCCGACGGAAATCCCGTCCTTCACGCCCCAGACCGGCTCCGAAGCGTCGCCGGGCGCCGGGACGATGAACCCGTCCTTCTCGACCGGCGGCGCGAGACGCTCCGGGGGTTTGGTCAGCAGCAGAAGGGAGATGAGGGCAGGCAGGAACATTCGGCCTCCTGGTTCCGGGGCGCGGGGCGCGGCGGACGGCGAGCGGAAATTCTAGGCCCTCCCGCGGGGTGAGAACAGATTTGCCCCCGTCACGCCAGCTCCAGCTCCACCCCGTCCCCCGCTTCCGCCCCTCCCGCCCCGTGCACCCGGATGATCTCCACCAGCGTCCCGAACCGCGGCAGCGTCCGCCGCGACCGCCCCGCGTGCGTCCACCGCAGCACGAACCCGCCCGCCGGCGTCCCGAACCCGCCGCGCAGGATGTCGTTGAACGCGTCCAGGTTCCGGCCCCATTTCGCCCCCGGGACCAGCACCCGCGACACCTCGTCGTAGAACCCGTCGAGGGTCGAGAAGCGCGTGCCGTCGAGGATGAAGACGCGTTTGGGCATGGGACGGAAGAAACGTTACCACGGGCGGCGGCTCGGCCGCCCGCGACACCCCTCCGATCCTCTGCGGTCCTGCGACACAATCGTCGCTTCGACTCCGAAGGTCCGCGTCGGGTCCAAACGTCAGGTCCCGCGAGCCGCCCCGCCACCTCAGCGGCCGCACGTATTGACGAGCGGGGCCGTGAACGGCGCGATCAGGAACTCGACGAGCAGGGCCGCCGCCGGCACGGTTCCCGACACCGGTCGGGGCTTGCCGAGCCACTGGCCCGCGGGGACCGCCATGGCCAGCCCCGCTATCGCCGCGGCCAGGAGGAGAGCCTGCTTCGACATCGAACCCATGCGCTCCATGGCGAAGAGTCTACAACCCATCGCGCGCAACTCGTCGTCATGACTCAGGATCCAGCGCATTGAGCAAGCATGAGTCCGTTGCCGATAACTGTGGCATGAGACTCTCCCTCTTCAGCGCGCTCGCCCTGGTGCCACTCTTCAGCGCCGCTTGCGGTCCTCGACTCGCAACGCAGTCCTCCGAGGGCGAGCAGCCATCCATCCGGGACACCAGGATGCTCCCATCTGTTGAGCTGCAGCAAGCCATACGGGCCTGGGCCCAGCGCGCCGGGGAGGACCCGCTGAAGCTCATCGAGCTGACTCCCGTTCCGGGCGCTCCAGACGTGGTTCTTGCGCGCTGCGACGTCATCCCCGGGTGGGACGGGTTCTTCGCTGTGTACGGGATCCGCGGCGGGAGAGTCGAGTGGCAGGCCAGGTGTGACCGCGAGCCCGATGGGGCGTTTATCCGTCAGGTTCGCGCCATCACCCTCAAGGGCTTCGTGGATCCCGTCATCGAAGTCTACGACGAGACCCACTGTGGAAATGGAAGCCTCCGCCTTTACCTCCTTCGAGGTCGCACGCTCGCGCAGCTCTTCGCCACCAGGGCCGTTGATGACAACGACTCGGATTCCCTGGTGCTCGAGAATGGAGTCCTCTTCTCCGAGTACCGCGACCTTGATGGCAACGGTCACGACGACGTCATTCTGTCGGGGGTCCTGCGTGGGGAAGGTTGGGCTGCGGCGGGATCCGGAGCCGATGACAAGAACGCGGACCTGTCCTCGGCGACGCCTTGCCGCGAGGAATTCCGCTGGGACTCCGCGCAGGGGAAGTACGTTCAGAATGAACGTCACCGCGCGGGCTTCGTCGGCGGCTGGAAGTAGGACTTCGGGCCACGGGCGCGTGTGCCGCAATGCTGTCCAGGCAGCCTGTCCCCTCCCCCGTCTCGCCGTCCTCAACGTCGCCATCGACCACCCATCGTGCCCCGGCGTGGACATGGGGCGGCCACAAGCTCCGGGCCCCCCCCTTCCCCGCCATTTTGCTTTCATATGGCCGATATTAATCTTTCTAACAGCCGCATCTATGCTTGCAGATAGCCGACATCTGCTCTTACAATCAGCCGCCATGCTCGCCAGCCCGGCCTACCCTCGATTCGCGCGCGATTCCCTTCTCGAAACGCTCGCCGATTCCCCCGTGGTGCTGATCCACGGGCCGCGGCAGTGCGGGAAGACGACGCTCGCGCGGACTTTGTGCGAGCCGATGGGGTACCGGTACGTCACGTTCGACGACGAGGTCGCGCGGGGGGCGGCGCTCGCCGACCCGGTCGGGTTCGTGGGGGATCTCCCGCCGAAGACGATCCTCGACGAAGCGCAGCGCGTCCCGGAGGTCTTCGCGACCATCAAGCGCGCGGTGGACCGCGACCGCGCGCCCGGGAGGTTCGTGCTCACCGGGTCCGCGAACGTCCTGCTGGTCCCGAGGCTGTCCGACTCCCTCGCGGGGCGCCTCGAGGTCCTGCGCCTGCACCCGCTCGCGCAAGCCGAGCTGGCGGGCCGCCCGCCGACGTTCCTCCGGCGCCTGTTCGAGGGCCGGTTCCCCTCCGGCCCGGCGTCGCGCCTCGGCGACGGGCTCCTCGACCGCATCGTCGCTGGCGGCTACCCGGCCGCGCTCGCCCGCGCCACCCCGCGGCGGCGGACGGCCTGGTACCGCAACTACGCCAATGCCCTCGTCCAGCGCGACGTCCGCGACCTCGCCCGCGTCGCCGCCCTCGACGCCATCCCGCGCCTGCTGGCCGCCGCCGCCGCCGCGACCGCCGGCCTCTTCAACGTCTCCGGCCTCGCGGCCCCCTTTCGCGTCTCCCGCCCCACCATCGACTCCTACCTCACCCTGCTCGAGCGCATCTTCCTCGTCGACTCCCTCCCCGCCTGGCACGCCAACCGCCTCAGCCGCCTCGTTAAGGCCCCTAAAATCCACCTCGGCGACACCGGCGGCGCCTGCGCCCTCCTCGGCCTCGACGCCGCCGCCCTCAAGGCCGACCGCGCCGCCCTCGGCCCCCTCCTCGAAACCTTCGTCTTCCAGGAACTCCGCCGCCACGCCTCCTGGCACGATCCCCCCATCGGCTTCTTCCACTTCCGCGACCGCGACGGCGTCGAGGTCGACCTCGTCCTCGAACGCTCCCCGCGCGAAATCGCCGGCGTCGAAATCAAGGCCGGCGCCACCGTCCGCTCCGACGACTTCCACGGCCTGCGAAAGCTCCAGGAAGCCGCCGGCCGCAACTTCCGCGCCGGCGTCGTCCTTCACGACGGCGAAATGTGCGCGACGTTCGGGGAAGGGCTCTTCGCGGTTCCGATCCGGGCGCTGTGGGAGCCGGACGCGAAGGCGTAGAGCGGAGGGTGGAAGGGTTCGACAACGGGCCGGCGCGCGAGCGCCGGCCTTTCTCGTCTCTCCTGCCGCGTCGAAGCCGGAGGGAAGGAATTCATCGCTCCTGTTTGGTCAGAGCTGCGCCTCTCGCGTCGGACCAGATCGGAGTGCCAACCGAAAGCCGAAGCTCGGGAGTCCCGATCACCCGAACAATGCTTGCATCCGTTCCAGCCCGCTCGACGCGCAGGGCGACGCGGCCGGTCTTGTCGCGAAGGGTCATTCCCTCAAACGAACCGTTCCGCGAGCCAAAGTCAGCGACCCAGGACCCGTCGGGGAGCTGGAGCGACAGTCGAGCGTTGATCGGAGCGCGCAGGATCCAGGCGGCGAACCGAGCAGGCAAGAGAGGCGCCGCGTCACCGGCCAGGGACTCCACGGGCCCCTGAACCGGGTAGCCGCATGCCTTCGCGCGAACGTACGGCGCGCTGGAGTCACCCCAGACTTCCCGTCGCGGCTCGTTCCCCCAGTTCACCGCATCGCAGAATCGGGCGATGTCTCCGGGTCCGAGAAGGTAGATCCGTTCTCCCCACCAGACGGGCGTGACATCGCACATCAGGAGGGAAGGCCATCCGTCCAGGTGGTCCGCGTTGAAGACCAGGCCACCATTCTCGACCGTCACGTGTCCACGTGACGTCCGGTACTTCAAGGAGCAGCCTTGCGGTTCGACCGACGAGCACAGCCACCTGCCGTCTCCTTCGATCCACAGGCCGTAAAAGTGGCCGCCGAGTTGCCTTCCTCCTTCGATTCGGCCACCGTCGCATCGCCCCCCATACCACCCGGCCAGCATTGAGATCTCGAGGCGCCTCCCTCCCGGAATGACGGGGAATGCCACCTCCTCGGAAGAGGACTCCTCGAACGGAAGGAAGACGGCATTGGCCGGGGCCAGGTCATCCTTCGGTCTCTCCAGCGGCGGAAGTCCGTGGATCTCAGTCTCGACGGGGGGCGGTGACGACGTGGAGTATCGATCGTAGAGCCCGACTCCGATCCTGAAGAGAATCGCCGCCGCGATGGCGCAAGCCAAGGATGCCAGGAAGGCTCGCCTGCATTTCATGCGGGTCAGGAACGTGCGCCTGTCCCGGGAGTTCAGAGTCCTCCGTTGCCGCAGGCCGCCCTCGTGTCCAGCTGAGGATTGCATACGAGCCGGGACCGCCGTTCTCAAACCCCCAGACTTGTGAGGGCGCGCGAGCTCCGCGTGCCCGCAAGGGTTCGGACGAATTCGTTTGGACGGAAGTTCGGCCGAGCCTGCGAGATGTCGCGCCTGCGTCCTTCGGAGGCGGCTTGGGACGAGGTGCCCACGCGGCCTACAATCTCCGGTGATGGAAGACCCGAAGGGCAGCGTCGCGCGGATGGTCCCGGGACGGGAGGAGACCGCGAATCCTCCTCGCTGCTGTTCGCGCGTGCCCTGGAAGAAGCTGGGGCTGGTCGCGCTGGGTTTCGCGTTCCTCGTCTGGCCGTTCCGCGTGACGTCGCACGGATTCATCGTGCGCTGGGCGCCGCCGATCGTCGATCCGCGACCGACGTGCCTCGATCCGGCGGAGGAGGATCTCGTCGGCGAGTGGGGCCGACGGTGGGCTCAAGGACGTGGTCAGGTCGCTCTGGGGCGCGACGGGACGTTTCACTTCAGCGCCAGGTACGGCGAAAGCTGCGGAGTGTGGAGGCGGGTCGGAAACGAGATCCTTCTCGGGAAACAGGAGTCCTATGACTCCGTCATCGGTCGCTTCCCTCTCCCGACGTTCTGGTCACGCGACCCCGGCGAGGACCGAGTCTGGGTCGCTCGCTGGGGAGCACGGACGATTCTGTTCGAATTCGAAGACGAACTGGACGGCTTTGTAGCGGATTTCAACGGAAACCACGGCGCCGAGCGCCTGGCGAGATGGGGCCTGCACCGTGACGGCGAACCCGCCGCAACAGGGCGGCCGGAACTTCCGTCGCCGTGGAAAGAGCGTCTTCTACCGGGCGAAATCCGCGGGACGATCCTCGAGATCCGGCCGGACGGGCGGTACCGCGCCAGCCTCGGCTCGCGCGACCATGTCTGGGTCGGATTGACGCTCTATGACCGGAGTCTGCCCGGGAAGTACCCCCGGCTGGAGGTCGTAGAGGTGTCGGAGAAGGAGTGCTTGCTGAGGCCTTCCGACCACAAAGAGCGTGCGGACCTGAAAGCGGGGGATCCTATAAGCTCCTGGTGGAGCGACGCGGACGTGGAACACCGGCCGCAGTAGCTGGCCCGAAGCAGCCCCTACCCCTTCAAAAACCGCCTCCACTCCCTGTGGAACAACCCCGT
>JADLHC010000273.1 GCA_020849035.1 Planctomycetia bacterium | reverse complement strand
GCTCGACTTCATGAAGGCGCAGATGCCGGTTGCGGACGCGGGGAAGCGCATCGCGGGGATGCCGAGGGCTGAGAAGCTGGCCTGGCTCGGCGAGAAGGCGATCGGCCAGATGGGCTGCTTCGGCTGCCACGTGATTCCCGGGTTCGAGACGGCGAAGAAGCCGGGCGTGGAGCTGACCGGCACGAACGCCACGGGGACGAAGGACATCACGAAGTTCGATTTCGGGTTCCGCCGCGACCTGCTGCGCGGCCACGCGCCCCTGCCCAACGACCGCATCGGCTGGATCCGGGCGAAGCTCGAGGACCCGCGGACGTTCGACGGCGGGCGCATCGTGCCGTTCGCGGACCGCCTGCGGATGCCGAAGTATGAGCTGACCGACCGCGAGATTTCCGACATCACCACCTGGCTGCTGTCCCTCCGCCGCGAGGCCGTCAACCCGCAGTGGGTCCGCGCGCTGTCGCACGAGGAGCACGTCGTGGACCGCGGCAAGCGCGCGCTGGAGCAGGCGAACTGCGCCGGGTGCCACAAGATCGGCCTCTGGCCTTCCACCGTCACCATCGCCGACGCGGAGGAGGCCATCGGCGACCTCTGGCAGATGCGCCTCGTCTCCGCACGCACGATCCTCTCCGACGGACGTCGCATCGACGGCGTGCCCGGCGAAGCGGACCTCGAGAAGCTGGCGAAACGCGGCGTGGAGCTGCTCGTGCCGAAGGGCGCCTGGCTGACCCCCTCGAAGCTCACGCTTCTGTACGAGAACGGGATCACCTCGGTCCTGGTCTACGGCCGCGGGGAGGGAGGCATCGAGGCGCTCGTCAACCTCACCGAGGCCGACAAGAAGGCCCCGCCGTTCCTCGTCGGCGAGGGCGACCGCGTCAACGCCGACTGGCTCTTCCGGTTCCTCAAGCAGCCCACCGAGATCCGTCCCTGGCTCGCCGCGGACCAGCAGTTCGGCGTGCGCATGCCGGTGTTCGGGTTCGACGACGCGAAGACGCGCCTGATCGTCGAGCACTTCGCCCTCGTCGCCGGGGCGCCGTACCCGTTCTCGCACGAGGAGCGGGTGCCGCTCGCGAAGCTCCCGGAAGTCGTGGCGAGAGGGAAGCAGGTGTTCGAGGCGAACCAGTGCGGCAAGTGCCACCTCGTGCGCGGCCTGGTGGTCTCGACGGACACGCCGGCGCCGCGGTTCGCGATCGCCGGCGCGCGGATCCGGCGGGACTTCTTCGAGCGGTGGATGCGCGACCCGCAGCGGTACATGCCGGGAACGGGGATGACGCAGTACAGCGAGGAGCAGGTGAAGCCGGAGGACGTGACGCCGCTGTGGGAGTTCATCAAGAGCCTTGCGGAGCCGGAATAGGGACCATGAGCGACGCGATCGAGGTCCGGGCCCTGGAACGCGAGTTCGGCGAGCGCAAGGCGCTGGCCGGCGTCTCGTTCGAGGTGCGCCAGGGAGAGGCGTTCGGGCTGCTGGGCCCCAACGGCGGCGGCAAGACGACGCTGTTCCGCATCCTCGCGACCCTGCTGCCGCCGACGCGCGGCCGCGCCTCCGTCATGGGCTTCGACGTCGGCTCGCAGGCGGCCGACGTCCGCCGCCAGATCGGCGTCGTCTTCCAGTCGACCTCGACCGACAGGAAGCTGACCTCCCTCGAGAACCTGCTCTATCAGGGCGCCATGTACGGCATGAGCGGGGAACCGCTGCGGAAGCGGGCGGCCGAGCTGCTCGCGCGGTTCGGCGTGCTCGACCGCGCGGGGGAGTACGCCGAGAAGCTCTCGGGCGGCCTCCGGCGCCGCGTCGAGATCGCCAAGGGGATCCTCCACGGCCCGCGCGTCCTCATGCTCGACGAGCCGAGCGCCGGGCTCGACGTCGGCGCGCGCCGCGAGCTCCGCGACGTGCTGGCGGGGCTGAAAAAGGACGGCACCACGGTGCTGTTCACGACGCACTTCATGGAAGAAGCCGCCATGTGCGACCGCGTGGCGATCCTCGACCACGGGAAGATCGTCGCGCTGGGCAAGCCGGAAGCGCTGTGCGCCGAGTCGGGGCAGGACGTGATCAAGGTCCGTGCGAGCGACCCGGAGGGGCTGCGCGCCGCGGTGGCCGCGAAATTCGGCGGCAGCGTGACGGTCCTCGACGGCGACGTGCGCATCGAACGGAGCCGCGGGCACGAGTTCGTGCCGCAGCTGGTGGAGTCGTTTCCCGGGCAGGTGGAGGCGGTGACCGTCGCAAAGCCGACGCTGGAAGACGTCTTCGTCCGCCGCACCGGGAGGGCCTTCGGCGAATGAGCCTCCTCGTGCCCGCGGCGTCCCTCGCGAAACGCGAGCTGGTCCGGTTCTTCCGGCAGCGCGGCCGCGTCATCGGCGCACTCGTCACGCCCGTCATGTTCTGGCTCTTCATGGGCTCCGGCCTCGGACGCTCGTTCGGGGGGCCGGGCGGAGACTTCCTCCGCTACGCCTTCCCGGGCACGACGACGATGATCCTGCTGTTCACCTGCATCTTCTCGTCCATCTCGATCATCGAGGACCGCCGCGAGGGCTTCCTGCAGTCCGTGATCGCCTCGCCCGCGCCGCGCGCCGCCATCGTCCTCGGCAAGGTGCTCGGCGGGACGCTGCTCGGCTTCGTCCAGGCCTTCCCGTTCCTCCTCCTCGCCCCGACCGTCGGGCTCCCGCTCACGGCGACGGGCCTCCTCCAGGCGGCGGCCGTCCTCGCCGTCTCCGCGTTCTTCCTCGCTTCCGTCGGGTTCTTCTTCGCCTGGCGTTCGGAGTCCGTCGCCGGGTTCCACGCCATCATGAACGTCGTGCTCATGCCCATGTGGCTCGTCAGCGGGGCCCTGTTCCCGCTCGCGGGCGCCCGGTCCTGGATGGGCTGGGTCATGCGCGCCAACCCCATGACCTACGGCCTGTCCGCGGTCCGCACGGCGATGATGCCCGACGACCCCGGCCCGTTCGGCCTCGGGCTCTCCCTCGCCGTCATCGGCGCCTGCGCCCTCGTCGCGTTCCTCGCCTGCGCCGCGACCGTCGGCGGCGAGAGGACCTGAGCGGCGATGAAGCGGATGGCGCTGGCGGCGGCGGTCCTGGCCTGCGGATGCGCGGCAGGCGCCGCCGCGTGGATCGCCCTGCGGCCGCCTCCCCCCGCGCGCGACGGCGCCCCGGTCGCCGCGCCGGACTTCGCCGTCACCCTCCACGACGGCTCCGCCCTCCGCCGCGACGACCTCCTCGGCCGCCCCTGGATCGCCGCCTTCGTCTTCACCCGCTGCCCGACCGTCTGCCCGATCGTCACCTCCCGCCTCGCGGAACTCGCGAAATCCCTGCCCCCGGCCTTCCGCATCGTCGCGTTCTCGATCGACCCCTCCTACGACACCCGCGAAGTGCTCGCCGCCCACGCCGCCTCCCTCGGCGCAGCCCCGCCGCGCTGGGCGTTCGCGTCGTTCCAGTCCGCGGCGGAGCGGGACCGCGTCGTGCAGAAGGGCTTCTTCGTCCACGTCGAGGACCGGCCCGACGACGCGTCGAACCCGATCGAGCACCAGCCGTACGTCGCGCTCGTCGGCGCCGACGGCCGCGTCCTCGGCTGGTACGACGCGACCGACCCCGAACGCGTGGACGCGCTGCGCCGTGACGCCCGCCCGGCCGGCCTCGCGGGCTTCTACGCCCTCCCCGCCGTCAACGCCACCCTCAACGCCGTCTCCGCCGTCCTCCTCGTCTCCGCCGTCGTCTTCGCCTTCGCCCGCCGCCGCGAACCCCACGTCGCCTTCGTTCTCGGCGCCCTCCTCGCCAGCGCCGCCTTCCTCGCCTGCTACCTCGTGTACCACGCCAAGGCCGGCTCCACGCGCTTCCCCGGCACCGGCGGCGCCCGCACCGCCTACCTCACCCTCCTCGCCGTCCACACCGTCCTCGCCGCCGCCGTCCCCCCGCTCGTCGCCGTCGTGCTCTGGAAGGCCGCGCGCCGGGACTGGGACCGGCACAAGGCATGGGCGCGCGCCACCGTCCCCGCCTGGCTCCTCGTCTCCGTCTCCGGCATCGCCGTCTACTGGTGGCTCTTCCGCGCCTGAGGACCAGCCTTGACTCGACGACCCCGGCAGTCTCCAATCTCGCTCCCCGCATGACCCACCGCGCCGCCCTCCTGACCGCCGCGTCGACGCTCTTCCTCCTGTTCGTCGGCGGCCTCGTCACCACCACCAACTCCGGCGACTCCGTCCCCGACTGGTGGTTCCTGCCGCTGTCGTTCGGGAAGCTGCTTCCGCCGATGGTGGGGGAGGTGTTCTACGAGCACGGGCACCGGCTCGTCGCGTCCTTCGTCGGCCTCCTGACCATCCTCGTCGCCGCTCTCCTCTGGCGCTCCGAGCAGCGCCCCTGGGCCCGCAAGCTCGGGCTCTGGGCCGTCGGGCTCGTCTGCGCGCAGGGGATCCTCGGAGGCCTGCGCGTCCACCACGTCTGGGTCCCCCGCGGCATCGCCATCGTCCACGCCTGCGTCGCGCAGGCGTTCTTCGGGCTCGTCGTCGCCATCGCGACCGTGACGTCGCGCGCCTGGCGAACCGACCCCGCGGAAGAAGCCCCGTCGCCGCTTCCGACCCTCGCGTTCCTCGCGGCCGCCGCCACCTACGTCCAGATCATCCTCGGCGCCATCCGGCGCCACACCGGCTGGGGCACCTGGCTCCACATGTCCTTCGCCTTCGTCGCCGCCGTCCTCGTCCTCGTCGCGGTCGCGGAATGCCTCAAGCGCGGCCGTTGCCGCCGCACCGCCACCGCCATCGGCGTGCTCGTCGTCGCCCAGATCGCGCTCGGCTTCTGGACCTGGGCCATCGTCCGCGGCGGATTCCTGCGCTCCATCGAGTCCCCGCGCATCCACATGGCCGCCGTCACCCTTCACCTCGCCGCCGGCGGCCTCCTCTACGCCCTCACCCTCTCCGTCGCCCTGCGCGCCGGAGGCTCCGCGCGGGGAAGGGAAGCGCGCGCGGCGGCGCCGCCGGCGCTCGCGGCGGAGGCGGCGCGATGAGCGCGGCCGTCTCCCTGCGCCAGCGCCTCGCCGACTTCGTCACCCTCTCGAAGCCGGGGATCGCCCTCATGGTCCTCGTCTCCGCCCTCGCCGGCTGGTTCATCGCCGCGCGCGGCCGCCTCCCGTTCTGGCCCGTGTTCGACATGCTCCTCGGCACCCTCCTCACCGCCGCCGCCGCCAACGCGGTCAACATGGCGATGGAGGTGGACACCGACCGCCTGATGAAGCGCACCGCGAACCGGCCGCTCCCGGCGGGGCGGATGCGCCCGCGGACCGCCGTCGCCATGGGCGCCGCGTCCTTCGCCGCCGGCGTCGCCTGGCTCTGGCTCCGCCTCGGCTGGCTCCCCGCCGCCATCGCCGCGACCACCGTCCTCACCTACCTCTTCGTCTACACCCCCCTCAAGCGCCGCACGCCGCTCTCCACCATCGCCGGCGCCTTTCCCGGCGCCCTCCCGCCCCTCATCGGATGGTCCGCCGCCACCGGCACCATCGACTTCGACGCCTGCGTCCTCTTCGCCATCCAGTTCTTCTGGCAGCTCCCGCACTTCCTCGCCATCGCCTGGCGCCTCCGCGACGACTACTCGCGCGCGGGCTTCCCGCTCCTCACCGTCGCAGACCCGGACGGCGGGATGACCGCGCGGCAGATGGTGTTCCAGTCGCAGGTTCTGCTGCTCGTGTCCCTGGTGCCGGCGCTTCAGGGGAAGTTCGACGCGATCTACTTCAGCGCCGCGCTCGCGCTCGGCGTCGGGTTCCTCACGCTGGGAATCATGTTCGCGATGTCGCCCTCCGTGCGGAACGCGCGCCGCGTGTTCTGGGCGAGCATCCTCTACCTCCCGGCGCTCCTGGCGCTTCTCGCGGGCAAGGCCGTCCTTTGAGCGACGCCGCCGAGTCGCTAACGTAGGGGCCGCGATGCCGGATTTCCTCCCCTGGTCCGCCGACCTGCCGCGCCAAGCGGGCACGAAGCTGCTGGCCATCCTCGCCGGAGCCCCCTGGGAGCGCTGGACCCGCGAGTTCCTCTCCACCCTCGACGACGCCGGCGTCGCGGAGGCCGCGAAGGACTTCGCGCTCGTTCGCGTGGACGCCGACCGGCGCCCCGACGTCGCCCGCCGCGTCGCACCCTCCGGCGACCCGACCCTCGCCCTCCTCACCCCCGACGGCTTTCCCCTCGCCGCCACCGCCTGGGCCCCCCCGCGCTCGATCCGCGAGTTCCTCTCCGCCGCCGCGTTCCAGTGGAAGATCCGCGCGCCGCTCGTGGCGGCCGAGGCGAAGAAGGCGCGCGAGGCCGCGCTCGATCTCTCGCGGCTCCGCCCGAAACCCGGGCCCGTGGACGCGGAATTCGTGCGGGCGTGCGTCGAAGCGCTCGCGGAGACCTGCGATCCCGTCCACGGCGGGTGGGGCGTCCCGCCTCGCGGACTCCACGTCGCCGCGCTTCGCCTCCTCGCCGAGCGCACGGACCTCCCGGAGGGGGCGTCCGCGCTGGAGCGCACGCTGCGCGGCATGCAGGAGGCCGCCGATGCGGGGGCGTTCTCGCACTCCTGGGAGTCGTCCGACTGGAGCTCGCCGGACGGGATGGTGTTCCCCGACGAGGCCGCGGAACTCGCCTGGGTCTTCGCCACCGCGGGCCGCACCCTCAACAACGGCACCTTCTCCGCCACAGCGCACCTCGCGGAGGGCTGGTCCGTCGCGCGACTCCACGCCGGCAGCCCCGCCGCGCCCCCGGGCGATTCCCTCACCGTCGTCGCCCGCGACTCCACGCAGGCCTCCCTCCGCGCCGTCTCGACGCGCTCCATGGAGACCTTCGCCCGGGACCTCGTCGCGCGCCGGACCGACTCCGCCTCCGGACTCCTCCGCCGCACCGACGCCCCCGACGACGTCTTCCACCTCGCCGACCAGGCCGAGGCCCTCCGCGTCCTCGCCCGCCTCGACCCCGCGCGCGCCGCCACGCTCGCCGCCGCCGTCCGCGCGCACTTCTGGGATGCCGGCGCCTCCGCCTTCCGCGACCGCCACGGCCCCACCGTCGAACTCGCCCCCCTCGACATGCCCCAGTTCCCGATCGAGGAAAACGCCGTCGCCGCCGCCGCCTTCGCCCGCCTGGGAGGGGAGTGGCTTTCCATCGCGAAAACCTGCCTCTCCTCCTTCACCGACGCCTGCTACGGCCAGGGAGTCCAGGCCGCCCGCCTCGCCCTCGCCGTCCACGAAGTCCTCCGCGCCTCCGAAGTTCGCTGAACCCCGCGCCCCACCTTGCCCGCCCCGCCTCCTTCATCTAAAATGCCCCCGGTATGTCCACCACCGGGCCCGGCACCGACGTCAAGCTCTTCACGAAGGACGAAGCCGACAGGACGCTTCCCCTCGTCCGGGTCATCGTGCGCGATATCGTGACGGACTACGACGTGTATACGAAGCGCTCGCAGGAGCTGAACGCGATCACCGCGAGGATGGCGGCGAAACCGACCAAGGAGGACCTCAAGTCGCAGCAGTCGCTCGAGGAGGAGGTCGGGGTGGTGAAGAAGCGGATCGCGGAAGCGGCGATGGAGCTGGAGAAGCTGGGGATCGAGCTGAAGGATTGCCAGATGGGGCTCGTGGATTTCCCTGCGAAGATCGGCGGCGACATCGCGTACTTGTGCTGGAAGTACGACGAGGCTAGGATTGCGTTCTGGCACGGCCTGTCGGAAGGATTTGCAGGCCGAAGGCCGCTCACCTAGGGAGCGGCCGAACGCCCGGCCCCGCACTTAGACGGGGCTTTCTTTTTATCCGGACACGATGCCGAGCGCCTCAACGAATCCCCCCGCCGAATACGCCGCGCTCAAGCCCTGGGCGCTGCCGCAGGGGATCCTCTATGGGCCCTTCCCGACGCGTCGAAAGGGGCGGGCGCTGGGCGTGAACCTGCTGCCGCCGGGGGACAAGGCCTGCACGTTCAACTGCGCGTACTGCCAGTGCGGCTGGACGCCGGTCGAGGTGTTCCGGAGCGGGACGTGGAAGGAGAGTTGTCCCTCGCTCGACGAGGTGCGGCGCGGGATCGAGGGCGGGTTCGCGGCGCTGCAGGCGGAGGGAAACGGCCCGGACGCGATCGTGGTGAGCGGGAACGGCGAGCCGACGCTCTACCCGTGGTTCGAGGAGGCCGTGGAGCTCGTGCTCGCGGCGCGCGACCAGTGGTTCCCGAAGGTCCGCACGATGGTGCTCACCGCGGGCACCGAGCTCGGCCGCCCGGAAATCCGCCGCGCCTGCGACCGCCTCGACGAGCGCTGCGTCAAGCTCGACGCCGGCGACGCGAAGACGCTCAAGAAGGTCGACATCCCGCTCGTGCCTTTCTCGCTCGAGGGGCTCGTCGCGAACTGCGCGAAGCTGCGCGACGTGACGATCCAGTCGTTCTTCACGCAGGGCGCGGTGGACAACACCACGGAGCCGGCGCTCGCGGCGTGGCTCGACCGGCTCGACGAGATCGGGCCCGTCGAGGTTCAGGTCTACTCGCTTGACCGCGTGCCGGCGGCGAAGGGCCTCAAGCGGGTGCCGCGCGCGGAGCTCGAGGCGATTGCGCGGCGCGCGTCGCAGCGACTCGGCGTCCCCGCCCACGTCTTCTAGCGGCCTCGCCGTAACCTCTTCCTCCGACAACATTTGACGCCGCCCGGGACGGGTGCAAAGATACTCCGTCCCCACCAGCGAGGCCCGCGATGCTCGAAGGCAAGGTCGGCGACAACATCATCATCACCAACGCGGACGCGCTCCTCAACTGGGCCCGCGAGTCCGCCCTCTGGCCCATGACCTTCGGTCTCGCGTGCTGCGCCATCGAAATGATGGCCGTCGGCGCCGCGCGCTTCGACCTCGACCGCTTCGGTGCCGGCGCCTTCCGCGCCTCGCCGCGCCAGAGCGACGTGATGATCGTGGCGGGGACGGTGACGCTGAAGATGGCTCCTCGCGTGCGCCGGCTGTACGACCAGATGGCGGAGCCGAAGTACGTGATCAGCATGGGGTCCTGCGCGACCTGCGGCGGCCCGTACTGGGCGCACGGGTATCACGTGCTGAAGGGCGTGGACAACGTGGTGCCGGTGGACATCTACGTGCCGGGGTGTCCGCCGCGCCCGGAGGCGCTGATCCAGGGGATCATCAAGCTGCAGGAGAAGATCCACCGGGACCGGATGCTCGCGTATCGCCAGCGGCCGGAGGGCGAGGCGAGCCTCGGGCTGCCCGCCGAGGTGCGGCCGATCCTGCCGCCGCCGAAGCCGGTCGCTTCGCGCGAGAGCGTGGCGCCGGGCTCGCCGGAAGCGCGGGCGATCGCGGCCGCGGCTGCGCCGCCGGCGCCGACGCCGGGAGGGATGCCGTGAACGCCCCGGACATTGCGAAGCTGCTCAAGGAGAGGTTCGGCGACGCGGTGAGCTGGACGGAGCCGAAGCTGGCGCCGGCGCCGAAGCCGCCTGCGCCGGCCGCTGCGGCCGCACCCAAGCCGGCGGCTCCGGCGGCGCCCGCCGCTGCCGCGCCAGCGGCTCCGGCGCCGAAGCCTGCCGCTGCGCCGGCGCCCGCCGCGGCCGCGCCGAAACCCCCCGCAGCCCCGCCGGCGCCCGGTATCCCCGTCGGCGACGGCTTCGTCCGCATCACCCCCGTCGAGAAACTCCCCGACGTCATGGCCTTCCTGCGCGACGACCTGCGCCTCGAGTTCGACCTCCTCCACGACATCGCCGGCCTCGACCAGAAGGACTGCACCGAGGTGGTCTACCACCTCACCTCGCTGCCGAAACGCCACTGGCTGTGCGTCAAGGTCGCCGTCCCCCGCCTCACCGGCACCGTCCCGACCGTCGCCCACCTCTGGAAGACCGCCATCTGGCACGAGCGCGAGTGCTTCGACCTCTTCGGCGTCCGCTTCTCAGGGAATCCCGACCTCCGCCGCATCCTCCTTCCCGACGACTGGGAGGGCCACCCGCTCCTGAAGGACTACAAGGTCCAGGAGTTCTACCAGGGCATGCCCGTCCCGTATCACGAAGAGCACTGGGTCGGCGAGGGCACGAAGGTCACGAAGATCGAGGACGTCTCCGCCGAGACCCTCGAGCAGTGGTACCAGATGGGCCTCAAGGCACCCGAGCCCGCCCCCGCGGCGGCCGCTTCCCCCGATTCCAAACCCGGCGAGGCCCCGAAGGCCGACCCGGGGAAGGACAACCCGCCGGCAAAGCCGGCCTAGGAGCACCCCATGGGCCTCGGTTCCTACATCGCGGATCTCTACGAGGGTTTCACCAGCGTCTGGGACGCCATGGTCGTCGGCCTCCAGGGCTACGTCGACAAGCCCGTCACCCTCGAGTACCCCGACGAGCGCGTTCGCCTGCCGAAGAACTCCCGCATGCAGCTCTTCAACCGCATCGAGGACTGCATCGGCTGCAACATGTGCGCGATGGCCTGCCCCGTCGACTGCATCTACATCGACACGGTCAAGGCCGCCAAGGGCGAAGCGATGCCCGAGCAGTACCTCGGCAAGACGCGCGACGGGAAGGAGAAGAAGCTGTACGTCACGCGGTTCGACATCGACATGGCGAAGTGCTGCTACTGCAACCTGTGCACGTTCCCGTGCCCGACGGAGGGCCTGACGATGACGCCGCGGTTCGAGGCGTCGGTGCTGAACCGCAACGACCTCGTGTATCACTTCTCGCAGATGACGCCGCCGGAGATCGAGAAGGTGACGAAGGCGGCGGAGGAGGAGAAGAAGGCGGCGGAAGCGGCGAAGGCGGCGGCGGCGGACGCGAAGGCGGAGGCGGCGAAGGCGGCGCCGCCGGCGGCGGCTCCCGCGGCGGCCCCTGCGAAGCCCGCGGCGCCGGCTCCCACGCCAGCCGAGCCCCCGAAGGCCCCCGAGCCCCCGAAATAAAAACAGGGATACCCCATGTACGTCGAATCCCGGCGGCAGACCGACGAAGGCGAGGAGATGGTCCTCAACATGGGACCGCAGCACCCGTCCACCCACGGCGTGCTCCGCCTCGAGCTCGTGACCGACGGCGAGCTCGTCACCAAGGTCACCCCGCACATCGGCTACCTGCACCGGTGCTTCGAGAAGCACTGCGAGAACCTCAAGTACGCGCAGATCATCCCGTACGTGGACCGCATGGACTACCTCGCGGCGATGAACAACGAGCTGGGCTACGTCCTCGCCGTCGAGAAACTCCTCCCCGAGGTCAAGATCTCCCCCAAGCTCGACCACATCCGCGTCCTCATCGCCGAGCTCAACCGCATCGCCTCCCACCTGGTCGCCGTCGGCACCTACGGCCTCGACGTCGGCACCTTCACCCCCTTCCTCTACTGCTTCCGCGACCGCGAACGCATCCTCGACCTCTTCGAATGGTGCTCCGGCGCCCGCCTCCTCTACAACTACCTCTGGGTCGGCGGCGTCGCGTTCGACCTCCCGGAAGGCTTCATCGAGAAGACCGAGGAGTTCTGCGACGCCTTCGAGAAGACCGTCGACGACGTCGACCGGATGATGTCCTACAACCGGATCTTCATCAAACGCACCAACCAGATCGGGGTCATCAAGCCCGAGACCGCCGTGCAGTACGGCCTCGGCGGCCCGAACCTGCGCGGAAGCGGCGTGAAGTGGGACCTGCGCCGGGACGAGCCGTACTCGATCTACCCCGAGCTCGAGTTCAACGTGATCGTCGGAACGGGGGAGAAGGGCCCGCTAGGGAGCTGCTGGGACCGGTACATGGTCCGGGTCTGGGAGATGAGGGAGAGCGTCCGGATCATCCGGCAGGTGTGCGAGCGCTGGAAGAAGAGCGACTGGAAGACGCAGGACGTGAACGCGACGATGCCGCGCCGCATCAAGCCGATCGCCGGCGCCGAGGTCTACATGCGTTCCGAGACGCCGCGCGGCGAGCTCGGCTACTACATCGTGAGCGACGGGCAGGAAAAGCCGTACCGCGTCAAGGCGCGGAGCCCCGCGTTCACCGCGATCTCCTGCGTGGAGGAGTGCGGCCCGGGCGTGCTGATCGCGGACGCGGTGGCGTTCGTGGGAAGCCTGGACATTGTGCTCGGGGAGATTGATCGGTAGGGAAGCGGGCGGGAGGGCGAGCGGGCGGGAGGGCGGGCTAAAGGAGCGGCCGGATGTTCTGCCAGTACTGCGGGACGCCCGTTTCCATCGGGGGCGCGCCGTGCCCGAAATGCGGCGGGGCCGCGTCTGCCCCCGCACCGCCCGCCGGACAGCCGGGACCGTTTGCCCCGCAACCCGGCGGGTTCGCTTCGTTTCCCCAGCCGGCACAGCGCAGCTCGCTGCCCTGGTTCGTCTTTGCCGGCATCGGCTGTCTCGGCCTCGTGTTCGTCGGCGCCATCGTGGCCGCGATCGCCATCCCGACGATGACCCGGGTCTCCTCGGCGCGGTCCACCAGCCGCAAGATCGACTGCAAGAACCACCTCAAGCAGATGGGCGTCTACGTCGCCCTCCACGAAGCCAAGACCCGGAAGTACCCGCCGGACCTGAGGGCACTCTGGAGACCCGACCTCGCCACCAGCGCCGACATCTTCATCTGCCCCGTCACGTCCGGCGCGACCGACACCACCCCGGCCCCCGCGCCCGGCGCCCCTTGGGAGTCCTTCGCGTCCCGCGTCAGCTACGAGTACCGCTTTCCGGAACGCGGCGACGAGACCCCTCCCGACGCCCTCATGGCCTGGGACCGGGTGCCGCATCCCGACGGAAAGCGTTGCGTGCTGCTGTTCCAGGGACGCGTGGACGAGGTCGACCAGGCGACGTTCGAGCGGCTTCACTCCGCGAAGTAGCGCGATCGGGAGAACCCTGGAGGTGCGGTCTGGCTTCGGAG
>JADLHC010000272.1 GCA_020849035.1 Planctomycetia bacterium | reverse complement strand
TGGCGCCGGAGATCTTCGAGCACGCCTCCGCCCACGCCATCTCCGCCCCGCCCTTCGAGACCACCCTGCCGTCCTTCACCGACAGCTCGTCCGCGTCGGCCTTCATCGCCTTCGCGCACGCTTCGAACACGCGCGCCTTCGCCGCCGCCGCCGAGGCCCGCACCGCCGGGGTCACCGACGGCGCGGTCATCGACCCGCCGCTGCCGTGGGAGAAGGGCAGGCGGGTGTCTCCCAGGGCGACGCGGACGTCCGCGGGCCGCAGACCCAGTTCCTCCGCGGCGGTCATGGCGATCATCGTGCGGGTGCCGGTGCCGATGTCCTGCGTGCCGCATTGGATCTCGACCGACCCGTCGCGGCCGATCACGCAGCGCGCCTGCGCGCCGGGCGCCCCGCCGCCGCCCCAGATCGACGCCGCGACCCCCAGCCCGCGCGCCTTGCCCTTCGGCGCCCCCGACCTGAGCTGCTCGCGCGCCTCCCAGCCCGCCATCTTCGCGCCCTCCGCGTACTCCGCGAGACGCAGCTCGTTGCCGTCGTTCCGGCGCCGGAACTCGAGCGGGTCCATCCCGAGCTTCGCTGCCAGCTCGTCCATCGCGCCCTCGAGGGCGAACATCCCCTGCACGTGGCCAGGTGCGCGGAACGCAGCGGCCGGCCCCGCGTTCGTCATGACGTCCGCATGCACCACGCGGCGCACCGGGCACGCATAAAGCGACACGAACGGCCCCGAGCAGTTCGCCCCGCCTGCAACTCCCCCCGTGCCGTGGCTCTCCAGCCACAGGCACGTCAGCTTCCCGTCCTTCGCAGCCCCCGCGCGGATCCGCTGCACGCTCGACGGCCGGTTCCCTCCCGCCTGGTGCTCCTCCCGCCGCGTCAGCAGCACCTTGACCGGCGCTTTCGCCTCCTTCGCCAGCCGCGCCGCAATCACCGCCTGTTGCCCCATCCCCAGCTTCGACCCGAACCCGCCTCCCATGTGCTCCTTGATCACGCGCACCTTTTCGGCGGGAAGCTGAAGTGCCCGCACGAGCCCGTCGCGGACGGCGAATATGGACTGCGTCGAGTCCCAGACGGTGAGCGATCCGTCCTCGTGCCACTGCGCGACGCTTCCGTGGCTCTCGAGGCAGGAGTGCGTCACGACGGGCGTCGTGAACGTCAGGTCCACGGTCGCGTGCGAGGCCCTCAGCGCCCGCGCGCACTCCTCCGCGGACGCCGAGTTCTGCTGCTCGCCTCCGCGCTCGTTGGGATTCCTGCCGCCGTGCACGCGCGGCGCATCGGGCTTCCGCGCCGCCTCCACGTCCACCACGTGCGCGCCCGGCGCCCACGCCACCTCGATGGCCGCCAGGGCGTCCTCCGCCTGAGCCTCCGTCTCCGCCGCGACCGCCGCCACCGCCTGCCCCGCGAACCGCGCTTCCTTCTCGACCTCGAGCACCGCCTTCACGCCCGGCATCTTCCGCGCCTTCGCGAAATCCATCGCCGTCACCGTCGCCTTCGCGTACGGCGAGCGCAGCACGCGCCCGACCAGCATCCCCGGCAGGCGCACGTCCGCCGTGTACTTCGCCCGCCCCGTGACCTTCTCAGCCCCCTCCAGGCGCGCCGTCGGCCGCCCCACCACCGACAGCCGCGAGTCCGCGTCCCACGGCGCAGGCTCGGCGTCCGGCGCGTCCACCTCGATCTCGGTGAACTTGCCGGGATACCCCACGCGGATCTTCCTCTTGCCCATCGCTACTTCCTCTTCGCCGCCGCAGCCGCCGCTTCAAAAATCCCGCGATACGCCCCGCACCGGCACAGGTTCCCGCACAAGCCCGCCCGGATGTCCGCCGCCGAAGGGGAGGGGTTCGCCTCGAGAAGCCCGACCGTCGCCATCACCTGCCCGGGCGTGCAGAACCCGCACTGGTACCCGTCGTGCTCGACGAACGCCTTCTGGACCGGGTGCAGATCCGCCCCGCTCGACAGCCCCTCCACCGTCCGGATCTCCCGCCCCCGCGCCTGCAGCGCGAGCATCATGCACGCGTACACCGCGCGGCCGTCCACGAGCACCGTGCAGGCGCCGCACTCGCCCCGGTCGCACGCCTTCTTCGCCCCGGTCAGCTCCAGCGAGTCCCGCAGCACGTCCAGCAGCGTCGCGCGCGGCTCCGCCGTCACCTTCTTCTCCTCGCCGTTCACCTTCAGCGCGAACGCGACCGCGCCCGGACCCAGCGCCTCCGGCCCGCCCGGCTTCCCGTCCTCGGCCCGGCCGCGTCCCGCCATCATCCCCGCGCCCGCGAGGGCGCCGGTCAGCGTCAGGAAATCGCGGCGGGTGAGGTCGGACATGGGGGGCACTGTAATGAAGCGCCGGGGGCGGGTCAAAGGCTGGTGGGGGCATTGGTAAAGAGGCCGCTCGCCTATCCACGCGGGGCCCGTAGAATGAGCGGCGCATGCGCAGCCTGATCATCAACGCGGACGACCTCGGGGCGGATCCCGCACGGAACCGCGGGATATTCGAGGCGGCCGAGCGAGGTGTCGTCACCGACGCTTCGCTGCTCGTGAACGCGCTCGGGTTCGACGACGCGGTCAGGGACCGCCGGATCCGCGCGCTGCCGTGCGGGCTTCACCTAAACATCAGCGAGGGAAAGCCCGTGGGCGGCCCTTACCGGACGCTGACGTCCGGCGCCGGGGAGTTTTTCGGGAAGGACGAGACGTGGCGGCTCGCTCTCGGGGGGCTGCTGGACCCGGCGGAGATCCGGCAGGAGGCGGACGCGCAGATCGCCAGGATGCGCCGCGCGGGCGTGGAGCCGACGCACCTCGACGGGCACCAGCACCTGCATCTCGTCCCCCGGGTCGCGGCGGGGCTTCTCGCTCTTTCGATGCCGCGCCGGGTGCGGACTGTGTTCGAGCATCCCGACGGGACGATCCTGGCGGGACCGCACATGGTTCCGTTCCTGAACAGGGTCCGGGAAATGTCGGCCGCGTCGCGCCCTCTCTGGGAGGCGGCGGGCTGGCGGTGGCCGGAACGCCACCTGGGCGCCGCGCTCATCGGCGCGGTCCATCCCGGGACGCTCCTGCGCCTCCTCGACCTCTGCGGCGACGGCGTCACCGAAATCCTCGTCCACCCCGGGTATCCCCAGGCCGGCTCCCTCCCGTTCTCGACCGCCGACCGCGAGATCGAGCTCGAGGCCCTTCTCGACCCCCGCGTCCGCGAGGGGATCGGCGCGCGCGGCCTCTCGCTCGCGAACTGGAGCGCCGTTTAACCCGTGGACATCGCGCTCGTCGTTCCCTCCTACTCGACCCTCACCGGCAATTCCGTCTCGGCCCGCCGGGTCCTGCACGGGATCGTCGCGGCCGGCTCGCGCGCGAAGGTCCTGGACCTGGACACGCTCGGGCCGTACATCCCGAACGTCCTCGCGGCGTACCAGCCCGACGTCGTCCACGCCTTCCACGCGCGGCGCACCGGATTCCTCGTGCGCGACTCCCGGCCCCTCGTCGTCTCCCTCACCGGCACGGACGTCGGCCGCGACCTGGCCGTCCCCGACAGGCGCGAAGAAGTTCTCGCCGCGTGCCGCGCCGCGTGGGCGCTCATCGTCCACCACCGCGAGGTCGCGGCGCCGCTGGTGCAGGCCGATCCGGCGCTGGAGGCCAGGGTCCGCGTGATTCCGAAGGGAATGGGGCTCGTCGAGGAGGCTCCGTTCGAGTTCCGCCGCGCGTTCTCGATTCCCGCGGAGAAGCCGCTGTTCGTGATGTCGGGAGGAATCCGGCCCGTGAAGGGCCAGCTGCGCGCGGTGCGGGCGCTCGAGGGCCTGGAGCTGGAGCTGGTCATCGTCGGGCCGCCGCTGGACGAGGACTATGCGAGGCAGCTCGCCGCCGAGGTCCGCGAGAAGCCCTGGGTGCGCATCACCGAGATCCGGCCGCACGCGCGGATGGCGGGCGTCTACCGCGACGCCGACGTCCTCCTGAACGCCTCCGACGTCGAGGGCACGCCGAACGCGATCGTCGAGGCCATGCACTTCGCACGCCCCGTCCTGGCCTCCGACATCCCCGGGAACCGCGCCCTCGTCCAGCCGGGCATCACCGGACTCCTCTTCCGCACCGACGGGGAACTCCGCGAGTCCGCCCGGCGCCTGGCGGCCGATCCGGCCCTGCGTGCCGCCCTCGGCGCCGCGGCCGCGCAGCGCGCGAAGACCTCGCACGCGACGGCGGCCGAGGCCGAGGCCCTCATGTCGATCTACCGCGAGGCCGCCGCGTCCATGGCCGGCGTCCCGCGCCCCCCCGCGCTCCTGCCGTGACTGGGAGCGGATGAGGCGCAACTTCACGCTGCTCTGGCTCGGGCAGTTCGTCTCCCAGGTCGGCGACGCGCTCCTCGCCGCGGTGATCGTGTTCCTCACGATCTCGGTCAGCCCTCCGGAAAGCGGGGGACTGCGCGCCGGCATCGTCCGTTTCGCGGCGACCGTGCCCTTCCTCGTCTTCAGCCCCCTCGCGGGGATCCTGGCCGACCGCTTCAACCGACGCGGCCTGATGGTCCTGTCCGACGTCGCGCGGGCCGCCGTCCTGGTCTCGGTCCCCGTGCTCTGGCACGCCGGGCACCTCAGCTGGGGACTCCTCGCCCTCGCGGCGTTCCTCGTCTCGATGTTCTCGAGCGTCTTCATGCCCGCGATGTCCGCCCTCATCCCGGACCTGGCGGAAGGCGGCGCCCTCCTGCGCGCCAACGCGCTCCTGCAGACCTCGACGCAGCTCGCCATGATCGCCGGCATGCTCGTCGCCGCCGCCGTCCTCGGCGCCGCCGGCCCGGGCGCCGGCACCAGCCCGGGTACCATGGTCGCCCTCATCGGCGCGAACGGCGTCACGTTCCTCTTCTCCGCCGCCTGCCTCGTGCTCATCCGCACCGCCCGCCGGACGCGCCTCGCCCCTCCCTCCGCCGGCGCCGGACTCTCCCTCGCCCTCCGCTCGCCCCTGTTCCGCGCCCTCCTCTTCCTCACCGCCGTCGACAACTTCTTCATCATGGGCCCGGCGATGGTGGGAAGCGCGCTGCTGCTGAAGCGGAACTTCGGGATGGGAGCGATGGAGCTGGCGATTTTCGAGGCGTGCCTCGCCGGGGGCTGGCTCGCGGCGAGTCTCTGGCTGTCTCGCCGGTTCACGTTCCGGGTGCCGAAAGGGAAGCTCCTGCTGCTGGGGATGTTCCTGGACGGGGTGACGTACGTGCCGTTCTTCTGGATCCGCTCGTTCCCCCTCCTCTGCCTGGCTGTATTCGTGCACGGCCTCTCGATCCCCCTCATCACCGTTCCCCGGACCGCGCTCGTGCAGGAGCGCTTCCCGCCTGAAATGCAGGGCCAGGCGTTCTCGCTGGTCCAGATGACGGTGATCGGGTTCACGTCGCTTTCCGTGCTCGCGACCGGCTGGGCGGGGGACAGGTTCGGCGCGCCGGCGCTGTTCCTGGGAGCGGGCATCGGCGCGATGGTCGGGCTGGCGGGGGCCTTTTCGAAGGAGTTGAGGGAAGCGAAGTGAGGCGCTGAATCTGTTCGTCTGTCTCAATGACCCCTCTTGACATCGTGTATGTACGTGATATACTCAGGGCGTGACGCTCGAGGAAGAACTGCGCCGGATCTTCGGCTACGACCGCTTCCGCCCCGGCCAGAAACCCCTGGTCGAAGCCCTGCTGTCGGGCCGCGACGCGCTCGGGATCCTGCCGACGGGGGGAGGGAAGTCGGTCTGCTACCAGCTCCCGGCGCTGCTCGGGACAGGGCTCACGGTCGTCGTGTCGCCGCTGATCGCCCTGATGAAGGACCAGATCGACGGGCTCCGGCGCCGCGGGATCGACGGCGCGGCGGACCTGCACTCGAATCTCGGGCCGGGAGAAGCGGCCCGGAGGCTGCGGGAGGCCGCGGCAGGGCGGCTCCGGCTCCTCTACCTCGCGCCGGAACGGCTGGCCGCGCCCGGGACCACCGCGGCGCTGCGCCGGGCGGGAGTCCGGCGGTTCGTCGTGGACGAAGCCCACTGCATCTCCCACTGGGGGCACGACTTCCGCCCGGACTACCTCCGGCTCTCGGGAATCGCCGCCCACCTGGGCGCCGGCGCCACGCTCGCCCTCACCGCCACGGCCACCCCGCGCGTCCGCGCCGAAATCTCGGCACGGCTCGGGCTCCGCTCACCATGCGTCATCGTCAACCCGTTCGACCGGCCGAACCTCTTCCTCGGCGCACGCCGCGTCAGCGAGGAACGGAAGGTGGAGGAGGCTGCACGGCTTCTCGGTGCCGACGGCGCGGCCATCGTCTACGTCGGACGCCAGAAGGACGCCGTCGCCGTGGCGGCGCAGCTGCGCAAGCGCGGCATTTCGGCCGTCCCCTACCACGGGGGCATGCCCGCGGCCGACCGGGCCCGGAGCCAGGACGACTGGATCCGCGGCCGGGCGCGCGTCGTCGTCGGGACCGTCGCCTTCGGCATGGGAATCGACAAGCCTGACGTCCGCTCCGTCGTCCATCTCCACATGCCGGGCTCCCTCGAGTCCCTCTACCAGGAAATCGGCCGCGCCGGCCGCGACGGCGCCCCGTCACGCTGCTGGCTCCTCCACAGCCCGCGCGACTCCTCCCTCCACCACTTCTTCATCGAACGCCGCTACCCCTCCGAATCCGAGATCCGGCTCGTCCACGCGCGCCTTGCCGCCGGGGAGCCCCCGCCGCCCCCGGCGGAGTTGCCTCCCGAGAAGTGGTCCTGCGCGCGGGCATGGCTGATCGGTCGCGGCCTCCTCGGCCCATCGGGACCGCCGTCGCCCCTTCCCGTCGCCCTCGACCTCGAAGACCTCCGGGGGCGCCGGGCGGCAGACCTCGCGAGGCTGGAGTCGATGGTGGACTGGACTGCAATCCGCCGGTGCCGGCGCGCGGCGCTGCTCCGGTACTTCGGGGAGCGGGCGCCCGAGGACCTGGACTGCCGGAACTGCGACGTGTGCGGTGAGCGGGGAAGCGCCCACGGGCAGGCGCGGGAGTTCGGCATGTACGCGGGCCGGCGCGACGGGGACGACGACGCCGTGCGGGCGGCGCTTCTGGCGGCGGTCGCCGAGCTGGGCCCGCGGGGGATCACGCGGGCCGCGCTCGAGCAGGTGCTGGCCGGGCGGGCGCGCCCGGCCGCGCGGCGGGGGCTTCACCGGTCGCCGCACCTGGGCGCGCTCGAGGGCCTGGGTCCGCGGCGGCTTGCGGAGACCCGGCAGGCTCTCGTGGAGGAGGGGGCCGTCGACGCGGTGCCGGGGCCACGGTCGACCTGGGCGGCGTCCGGTCCGCGCCCGGTGGTACCGGTCGGCGAGGCGATGCGGGTCCTTGTGCTGGTGGCCGCGAGTCCCGGCAGGCTCTCGCGCACGGCAGCCGCCCGGCGACTGGGGGGAGACGTCGCCGCCTGGGCGGAACGCCTCGAGCTCCTCGCGCGTTCGGGATACCTCGATGTCGACCGCGACGCGCGACTGACGCTGACGGCGCGGGGAATCGAGGCGATGGAGGCCTCGCGGCGGCGGGGGGCCGTGTGACGACCCTGGCCTACTGCACCGGACGCCAGGCCTTCTCGTCGGGCTCGCGCAGGTCCGCGTTGCCCGGGGCGCCCGGCCACGACAGCTGTCCGCCCGTCGAGTTCGGAAGAAGCGTCGCTCCCGCGGGCGCCGGCCCGCCCGGACCCGGTCCCTCCAGGTCGCGCGCCCAGATCGCCCCGGTCTCCACCAGGATGAAAACGTGGTGCCCCGACGATTCGGGAACGGCGGGCCACGCGGTGAATCCGAAGCGCGTCGGGTGAGTCGGCCCTCCGGACTGGTACGGTTGCGCCGGGTCGGAGTTGTCGGACGTCATGGCGCGGAAGAAGTAACCCGCGTGGGGCACGGCGGCGCCGGAGACGAGGGAGGCCGTGACTCGCGGCGCGAGTCCCGGCGCCGTTTCGGCCTGCGGGGCGCCGTCGGCCCGGGCGAGATCGGCCGTGATGAGGTTCCACGCCGTGCCGTCCTTCTTCGCCACGCGGTGGAACCCCGACCAGTCGCCGGTCCAGAAGTCCGCGACGCCGTTCCCGTCGGCGTCGTTCTGTCTCCACGCCGTCTCCGTCTCCGCCACCGTCCTCAGCGCCGCGATCGCCTGCGCTTCGTTCGAGGCCAGGCGCGCACGGGCGAGGCTCGTCAGCGCCAGG
Source organism: Planctomycetia bacterium (assembly GCA_020849035.1). Taxonomy (GTDB): domain Bacteria; phylum Planctomycetota; class MHYJ01; order WSZJ01; family WSZJ01; genus WSZJ01. The sequence goes on along the minus strand of JADLHC010000272.1, from coordinate 14,803 downwards.
CTCAGCAGCAGGACGACGATCGCGAGCGTGATGAGCAGCTCGACGAGGGTAAAGCCGGCAGCGCGGTGCATGACGCGCATTGTACGCGGATCGTTTCCCGACGCTACCGGCGCTGCACGAACGTCACGCGTCCCGGCTCCGGCGGGGCGACCAGGGCATTCCCTTCGAAGCGGCGGAGAATCGCCTCCTGAAGCGACGTCGCGAGTTCGCGATGCGCGCGCGGCGTCCCGGCCGGCGCCAGGATCTTCCGGCCGGCCGAGTCGCCCGCGAGGCGGTTGGCGGCAAATCGGGTCGTGGCGACGGTGTAGGTCTTCGCGGGATCAAACGGCTCGCCGCCGACCTTCAGCCCGAGAATGCGCTGGCCGGCGGGCTTCTTCGAGTCGACGGCGAACTCCAGGCCGGAAACGGGATACTCGAGCCGTCCGTCGCGAAACGCCCCGTCGAGGAGCGTCCGCAGGTCCGCCCCCGTCAGCTCGTAGACGACGAGCGTGTCCTCGAACGGCGCGACCATGTAGAGGTCGCGGCGCGTGACGGGCCCGGCGGGGAGCCCGTTGCGGACTCCGCCGCTGTTGATGAACGCCGCGTCCGTGTCCGCCGCCATCCGGATCCCGTCCGCGACGAGCAGCCCCATCGGGTTCTCCTGCCCGCGCACCACCGGCCCGGCCGTCGCCCCCGCCGGCTGGTCCATCCCGGCACGCACGTAGCGCTTCACCAGCTCCGCCGCCCCGGGGTCCTCCTTCACCGCCTCGTCAATCGCGATCAGCCGCGCCACGCGCGACGTCACCTTCCGGCTCTCCGTGTCGTACGCGAGGTCCACCCGCCCCAGCCACGCCCCGCTGCACCCCGCCTGCACGATCAGCGTCCCGTTCTTCTCGAAGCCCTTCGGGAACTCGCGGTGGTCGTGGCCGCCCACGATCAGGTCGTAGCCGGGCGCCTTCTCCGCAAGCTTCCCGTCCGACATGCTCCCGAGGTGCGTCAGCGCGATCACCACGTCCGCCTCCGCCTTCGCGCGCTTCAGGTAGAACGCCCCCAGCGGCCCGTAGTCCGGACCGAAGTCGAGGTCCTTCACGTGCTCCGGCAGGTTCATGTCCGGCGTACCCGCCGTCGTGAAGCCGACAACGGCGACGCGCAGCTTCCCGGAGCGGACCACGATCCAGGGCTTCGCGTACTCGACGATCGCCGCCACCGTCGCCTTCGGATCCACCCGCGTCACCGTGCACGTCACGAACGGGAACTTCGCCATCCCCGCCAGCGCACCGAGGGTCCCGTCGCCGTACGCCCAGTCGTGGTTCCCCAGCGCCATCGCGTCGTATCGCGCCAGGTTCATCCACGCGATCACCGCCTCGCCCTTCGTCTCGTTCCCCTCGGGCGTCCCGTGGAAGCAGTCGCCCGCGTCGAGCAGAACCACCCCGCGCCCCTCGCGCTCGGCAGCCTCGCGCTCCGCCGCGATCGCCGTCGAAAGCCGCGCCGCCCCGCCCCTCGCAGGCCCGCGCGCGCCCGAGGTCTCCGCGTCGGATTCGGGCAGAAGCGCCCCGTGCAGGTCGTTCGTGTGCAGGACCGTGACGGTCACGGTCTCGCCGGCGGCGAGGACCGCCGACAGCAGCAGGAGGAGCAGGCCGCGAGGGAAGCGAAGCATGGAGCGCCGCAGTTTACCGCGAACGGCGGGAGCCGGGGAAAGCGGGAACGGAATCGGCCCGGGAAGCGTCAGGAAGGGGAGGGCGCGACGCGCGCGCCCTGTTACGATCCGGGGGACGCCATGACCTGCCGACTCGCCTGCATCGCCGCCGTGCTCTTCCTCGCCACGATCGCGCGCGCCGAGGAGACGCTCGAGGAGCGCTTCCGCGCCATCGTCGCGCGCTTCGCGGACGAGTCGTGGGCCGAGCGCGAGCAGGCTGAGCAGGACCTCGTCGCGCTGGGGGCGGGGGCGCGCGGGCTCATCGAGAAGGAGATCGAGTCGACCAGGGACGCGGAGACGAAGATGCGCCTGCGAAACGCGCTGTCGGAGCTCGGCAAGCCGCGCTGGGCGACGGGGTTCAAGGCCGCCACGGAGCAGGCGGCGCGGAGCGGGCGGCCGATCTTCCTCGTCTGCGCCGACGGCCCGATCGACCAGCCGCGCTCCCGGGCCGGGGAGGCGCTCCGCCGCGAGCTGGGGCGCCCGGAGGTTGCCGACCTTCTGAACGCGCGATTCGTCCTGCTGTGGTGGAACTCGGGCGTCGAGGGCGCGCCCGACGACCGCGACCCGAAGGCTGCGGCGCCCGAGGAGGGCGAAACCGGGCCGACGGGATGCATCGGGATCTACATCTGCACGGCGAAGGGCGTCGTCCGTCATTTCCTTCCCGGCTGGTGGTCCGCGGACACGGTTCGCGAGGAAGTCGACCTCCTGAAGCCGATCCTCGCCGCGACGGACGCGGGGGAGGCGAGCCGGGCCCGCGCGGCCGTCGCGCGGCAGATCGCGGCGGAGGTCGAGAAGAAAGCCGCCGACAACCCGGACGAGATGGCGAAGCCGGTCGAACAATCCGAGATCCGCCGCGACGTCGAGCGCCGTCGCCGCGTCGTCGCCGCCTGGACGCGCGGCACGGACGCCGTCGGTGAGCGCAGCGCCGACGAGTACCTCAGGCTCCGCCTCCGCGAGCTCACCCTCCGCTGGACGCCGCCTCCGCCCCGGTAGACCCCGCCGTTGACTTCCCGCGTCCTGCGCGTACGATTCGCCGTCCCCCTCGGAGCCCGACATCGGATGCGCGTCGTCATCACAGGCGGTGCCGGTTTCATCGGATCCCACCTCTGCGACCTGTTCCTTTCCAGGGGCCACCAGGTCGTCGCCGTCGACAGCTTCCTCACCGGCTCGCCCGCCAACATCGCACACCTCTCCCGCACCCGCGGCTTCCGCTTCCTCCGCCACGACATCACCCGCCCCTTCTCCGTCCCCGGCCGCGTCGACGCCGTCCTCAATTTCGCCAGCCCCGCTTCGCCCGAGGACTACGTGAAACTGCAGGTGGAGACGCTGCGGGTCGGGAGCGCCGGCACGGAGAACGCGCTGCTCCTGGCGGCGAAGAAACGGGCGCGGTTCCTGCACGCCTCGACGAGCGAGGTGTACGGCGACCCGCTGGAGCACCCGCAGCGCGAGACGTACTGGGGCCACGTGAACCCGATCGGGCCGCGGAGCATGTACGACGAGGCGAAGAGGTACGCGGAGGCGCTGGTGATGGCGTACCGGCGGACGCGCGGCGTGGAGACGCGGATCGTCCGGATCTTCAATACGTACGGCCCGCGGATGCGCCTCAACGACGGGCGCGCGCTTCCGCAGTTCTTCGGGCAGGCGCTGCGCGGCGAGGACATCACGGTCTACGGGGACGGGAAGCAGACGCGCAGCTTCTGCTACGTGAGCGACCTCATCGAGGGGATCTACCGCCTGCTCCAGAGCGACGAGCGCGAGCCGGTGAACTGCGGGAACCCGGTGGAGATCACGATCCTGCAGCTGGCGAAGGAGATCATCGCGCTGACGGGCTCGCGCAGCTGGGTCGTCCACCGCAAGGCGATGGTCGACGACCCGAAGCAGCGCCGCCCGGACATCTCGAAGGCGAAGCGGGTGCTGGGCTGGGAGCCGCGCGTGAGCCGCGCGGAGGGGCTGGCACTGACGCTGCCGTACTTCCGCGAGCAGGTGGCGCGGTCCCGGAAGGGAAGGAAGCGGTCGTGAAGGTGCTCGTCACCGGCGGCGCGGGCTTCATCGGAAGCGTGACGGCCCGGGCGCTCGAGGCCGGCGGACACGAGGCCGGCATCTTCGACGACTTCTCGACGGGCCACGAGTGGGCGTGCCGGGGAAGGCGCGTGTACCGCGGGGACATCCGCGACCGGGGCGCGCTGGACCGGGCGTTCGCGGACATGCGGCCCGACGCGGTCCTGCACTTCGCCGGGAAAATCATCGTCCCCGAGTCGGTCACGAACCCGGGGCTCTACTACGACGTGAACGTGATCGGCAGCCTGCGCCTGCTGGAGGCCATGCGCACGGCCGGGTGCCGCCGCATCGTGTTCAGCTCCAGCGCGGCCGTTTACGGGACTCCCGAGCGCACGCCGATCGCGGAGGACGCGCCGCAGAATCCGATCAGCCCCTACGGCCGGACGAAGAAGCACTTCGAGGAGGCCCTCGAGGACGCGCGGCCGGCGGACGGGCTGGGCTACGCGTCGCTCCGGTACTTCAATGCGTGCGGGGCCGCGCCGGAGTGGGGGCTGGGCGAGGTCCGGGAACCGGAGACGCACCTGCTTCCGATCGTGATGCGCGCGGCGCTGGCGGGGAAGCCCTTCACCGTCTGCGGGACCGACTACGCGACGCGGGACGGGACGTGCGTTCGCGACTACGTGGACGTGCGGGACCTGGCGGACGCGCACGTGCGGGCGCTGGAGCGGCTGAAACCGGGAGTGGGGAACTCGTACAATCTCGGCACGGAGCGGGGGACGACGGTGCGCGAGGTCGTCGCGGTCGCCGGCCGGGTGCTCGGGCGGCCCGTGGCGTTCGTGGAGGGGCCGAGGCGGCCGGGGGATCCGCCGGAGCTTGTGGCGTCGTGTTCGAAGGCGCGCGAGGAGCTCGGGTGGACGCCCGCGCGCTCTCTCGAGGACTCCGTCCGCGCCGTCGCCGAGTTCGTCCGTTCCCGGGGGGGACTGGAGGCACGATGAGACCCTTCCTGCCCGGTGTTTTCGCCCTTCTCCTCGCCGCATGCGCTTCCGAGGAGCCGGCCCGCGAACGGCCCCGTCAGGAACCGGCCCCGCGCGAATCGGACAGCGGGCGGCCCGAGGGGGGCGCTCCCCCCGCGGCGGCGGGAGGGAACGCTGCGGGCGACCCGGGTCCGGCGGACCAGGCTCCGGCGGGGCTTCCGGAGGTCGTGGCCGAGATGGAGGGGTTCCGGATCAGCCGCGAGGACTTCCTGCGCCAGGCCGTGGAGTGGTACGGCCGCGAGACCCTGGAGGAGATGATCCTCCGGCACGTCTTCGAGCGGGCGGTCGCCGACTCCGGCGCCTCCTTTACGGAGAAGGACCTCGACGACCGCGTCGCGCTCGAGCTGCAGGTCAAGGAGAGGGAGGTGAAGCAGCGCTACGGCCTGACGCTGAAGCACTACGTGGAGCAGCTCGGCAAGACGGTGGAGCAGCTGCGCACGGAGATGAAGGCCAACGAGGATCTCCGGCGGCAGATCCTGCTCGAGTACATGCTGGTGTACGCATACGAGACGGAGCCGAAGGTGGAGATCTCGCACCTCGTCGTCCGGGATGAGGCGAAGGCGGAGGCGCTCCGCAGGCAGGCCGCGGACGGGTTGGCGGACTTCGGGGAGCTGGCGAAGAAGGAATCGGACGACGCGGCATCGGCCCCGAACGGCGGAAGGCTTCCCGCGTTCATCCGGGGAATGACGCGCCTCGGGGAGGGGTTCGAGGACGCGGCGTTCGCCCTCGAGAAACCGGGCGAAGTGTCGCCGGTGGTCAAGACCAGCCTCGGGTACCACATCCTGCGCCTGAACAAGAAGTGGCCGGCCAATCCCCAGTCGTTCGAGAACGTCCGCGAAAAAGTCCGCACCGCGCAGAAGGACAAGATGGTCCTCGAGAGCTTCATGCGGAGGCTCCGCGCACAGTACGTCAAGGGGCTCCGGTACAACGCTCCCGAGCTTCAGCCTGAAAAGCGGTAACCCGGCCCGGGCCAAGGATATGGAATTTCTGAAGTTCCCCGTTTGTTCTGGCCGAAAGACAGGGGGCCTGGATACATTCAGAGACTTGAAAGGAGCCCCATGGACGCCCGCACCCACCAGAAGGAACTGACGTTCGCCTGCGATCCCCGCCACCTCGTGGACATCCGCGCTGCGGTCCAGTCCATGTGGACCGACCGCGGCCTTCCGGAACGCGACGGGCGCCTCGTGACCCTCGCGGTCGACGAGGCCCTGGCCTCCATCATCGACCACGCCCGCGGCACCAACCGCCAGGGCGACATCAAGGTCTCCATCGACCTCGACGACACCCGGTTCAAGGCCGTCATCGACGACTACACCAATCACTGCGACTCCTCCGGCATGATCGAGTCGGAACTGCGCGCCCACCTCGAGAACGAGCGGAAGCACCAGATGGGGATCTTCCTCATGCGCGAGGTCATGGACGAGGTGAACTACAACTTCCGCAAGGGCTTCCAGAACGAGCTGACCCTGGTCAAGTTCGTCTAGTCGCCGACCGTTGTTGCGCTGAGGAGCGGGACCGTTAGAATCCCGGCCCCCATGTCCATCCATCCCGACGCCTACCTCCGCGCAATCCTCGAGCACTCCGCCGACGCCATCGTCACCACGGACGCCCAGGCCCGCGTCGTCGAGTGGAACCCTGCTGCGGAACAGCTCTTCGGCTGGCGCCGCGCGGAGATCGTCGGGCAGCCGGCCGAAGGGATCTGGGAAGAGCCGGAAGAGCGCCGGAAGCTCCTGCGCCTCGTGGAGAAGAAGGGCAAGGTCATCGACTACGAGACGCGCCTCAAGAACCGCGCCGGCCGCACGATCGACGTCTCCGTCACCATGTCCCAGCTTCGCGACGAGGCCGGCCGGCTTCTCGGGACCATCGGCATCTCGAAAGACATCCGGAAGCGCAAGCGACTCGAACGGGAGCTGAAGCGCCTCGCGATCACCGACCCCCTGACGGCCCTGTACAACCGCGCCCACTTCAATGAGCGCGTCGTGGAAGAAGTCGAACGCGCCAAGCGCATGAAGCACCCGCTGTCGCTGGGGCTTGCGGACCTGGACGGGTTCAAGCAGTACAACGACTCCCAGGGGCACCAGGCGGGGGACGGCGCGCTGAGGAAGGTCGGGCGGGCGGTGATGTCGACGCTCCGGCGCCACGTCGACCTGGCATTCCGGTACGGGGGGGACGAGTTCGTCTTCGTATTCCCGGAAGCGGATCTCACCGCCGGCCGCACGGCGGCCGAACGGCTGCGAAGCCGGATCGAACAGGAGGTCGGGCCGGCCATCACGGCCTCGATCGGCGTGGCCGCCCTCCACGAGGGGATCTCCGCCCGCGAGCTGATTCGCGCTGCCGACCAGGCCATGTATCGCGCCAAGGCCGGGGGCGGCAACCGCGTCGAGGCCGCTACCGGGGCGTAGCCGGCGACTTCCCGTCCAGCACGTCGATCCGCTTCTGGATCTCCGCGCGCCGGTCGTCCGGCGCCTCGTTCCACTCCCGCTTCAGAACGCCGATCGCCGCCTCGCGGATGGATTCGGCCTCGCGGCCCGCGGACCACGCGGCCAGCGTCCATTTGTGCGAAGCGGAGAAGCTCCTGAGTCTCTCGATGCTCGGTTCGTATTCGCCGTGGATGAGGTTCAGGTGAACCTCGTGAAGGACGGCGTCGAGCCGGATCCGGGCGCGGATCTCCCAGAACGCGGCGAACGCCGCCGCGCCCGCGATCATGGCGAAGCCCGTCGCCCACACCAGCCGGCGCAGCAGCGCCTTTCTCCTCGTCAGGCGGCCGCTCCGGATGTCCTGGATGCGCGTCTTCAGGTCCGTCCTCGCCGGCTCCAGCTTCACCGCCCGGTCGAGCAGCGCAACCGTCTCGTCGTCGCTCCGGGAACGGTCGGCCATCGTCTCCAGCCAGCGGACCGCCTCCGTCTTCCGCCCGAGGGACAGCAGGGTCTCGAGGCGCAGCTCCTGGGCCGGCCTGCTGGCCGGGTCGAGCTCCACCGCCACGTCCAGCGCGGCCAGCGCCCGGTCGTGCAGCAGCATCTTCCGGGCCTGGATCGCCAGCCCGAGCGCCGCCGTGGCCGCCTCCGCCCGCTGTCCCGTGTCGCGGAGCAGGTGGACCAGCTTCTCCCGCGCCGCCGCGTCGTCCGGCGCGCAGCTCACCGCTTTCTTGTACAGCGCCACAGCGGCAAGCGCGTCGCCGCGCTCCTGAGCCCGGTGCGCCAGCATCTTGTACTCGCCCGCCGCCTTCGCCGGCTCCCCGTGCCGGACGTACGCCTCCGCCAGCTTCTCCCGCACCCCGACGTTCGCATGCTCCGTGTCCAGCGCCCGCTGGAAGAGCCGGATCGCGTCCGACGTCCGCGACGCCCGCGCATGCTCCTCCCCGAGCCGCACCATCTCGTCCCCGGTCAGCGCCCTCAGGTGCCCCGCCCGCACAAGCTCCGACACCGCGTCGTACGTCGAAAACCGCGTCGCCCGCGTCAGCCGCTCCAGCATCTTCACCGACGTCGCCCCGTTGCAGTGCTCCCAGATGGCCTGCTGAAGCGGCGGCAGGCCCTGCGGCGCCTCGGCGCGGCGCTTGATGAACACGTCCTCCGGGGTCGCGATGACCTTGTGGATCATCTCCCAGTGGTCCCGGCGCCGCGCGGCCTCCATGATCAGGCTGTTCACGTCCAGCACCGCGCCGTAGTCCTCCCCGAACAACTCCCCGGACGGCGGCCCCGGCACGAAGTCGAACTTCGCGGGCGACCAGAAGAACACCTCCACCGCGTTCTCGGTCAGCTCGTTCTGCAGCAGCCCCCGGAACTCGTCCGCCCCGGACAGCCCCTGCGCCTCCGCAAACTCCGCCCACGACTTCTTCGTCCGCCGCTTCTTCTTCACCAGCGAATCCACGTCCTCCTGCCCCGGCGGCAGCCGGTTGCGGAAAACCTCCTCCGCCGTCAGCGCCTTGTTCACCCCGCGCGAGAAGCCCTTCACGGCGCCCCCCTCGAAGGCGAGCCACGCCTCGCCGCGCTCGCTGGTGACATGAAGCGTCCCTGCGAGCTGGTTGGCGGCGATGGAGCCGAGCACGTCGGCGAGGCCGATCTGCCCGACGTCGCCCTGGAAGGCCATGGAGGATCCTGGAAAGCGGGGAAGTGGGTCGAATGATCCGGTTTCCGGGGGCGGGACGCAACGAACAGTGTGGGCGCGGTGCCCCCGCGGGCATTTTCATCATTGAAGTTTGAAAATCGATGGCCGATGATCGCCGGCATGCCACGAACACTCTCGCCGTCCCCGAGGCCCGAAACCGCCATGACCCGCAAGCCGACTCCCGCCATTTCTTCCCGCACCGCCGCCGTCATCGCCCCCGTGCTCGGCTGGGCCACCTCGCTCGGCGCCGTCCGCGCGTCGGGGTGCCAGGTCGAATGCGACGACGGGCGCACGTATCTCGATTTCGCGAGCGGCACGGCCACGCTGGCGCTCGGCCACTGCCACCCGGCCGTCGTCGAGGCCGTCGAGCGGCAGGTCCGCACGCTGGTCCACACCGGCGGGGTGTTCCACCACGAGCCGATGGTGAAACTCGGCGAAGCCCTCCAGACCGTCATGCCCGAGGGCATCGACCGCTTCTTCTTCTCCAACTCCGGGACCGAGGCGATCGAGGGCGCCTTCAAGCTCGCGCGCTACCACACCGGCCGCCCCGCCGTCGTCGCCTTCACCGGCGGCTTCCACGGACGCACCATGGGCTCCGTCACCCTCACGTCCAGCGCGGCCAGGTACCGCCGCCGCTACCGCCCGCTCGTCCCCGAAGTCGTCCACGTGCCGTTCCCAGGCGCCTTCCGCGCCGGCACCGAAGACTCCGCGATCCGCACGTCGCTCGACGCCATCCAGGACCTCTTCGACACCCGGCTCACGCCGGACGAAGTCGCCGCGTTCTTCATCGAGCCCATCCAGGGCGAGGGCGGCTACACGCCGGCGCCGAAGCGCTTCCTCGAGGAACTGCGCAAGCTCTGCGACAAGCACGGGATCCTCCTCGTGTTCGACGAGGTCCAGACCGGTTTCGGCCGCACCGGCGACTGGTTCGCCGCCCAGCACTTCGGGGTCACCCCGGACATCATGGCCGTCTCCAAGGCGATCGCGGGAGGGCTTCCGCTCGGGGCCGTCTGCGCGAGGAAGGCGGTGATGGAGAAGTGGGAGAAGGGCGCGCACGGGACGACGTTCGGCGGGAACCCGGTCGCGTGCGCCGCGGCGCTGGCGGTGATCGACACGATGAAGAAGGAGAAGGTGATCGAGAAGGCGCGAGTGGCGGGGAAGCACGCGACGGAGCGCCTGCTGGAGATGAAGCACGAGTGCGCGGTGATCGGCGACGTCCGCGGCCCCGGGCTCATGATCGGGATCGAGTTCGTGAAGAACGGCCGGGAGCCGAACGCCGAGCTGGTGGAGGTCGTGCGGAAGAAGTGCCAGGAGAACGGGCTGATCCTGCTCTACTGCGGGCAGGCGCACAACGTGATCCGGTTCATTCCGCCGCTGAACGTGAAGAAGGCGGACCTGGACCGCGGGCTCGACATCCTGCGCGATTCGCTCAAGGCGTCGCTCTAGAACGACGGCCGGCGGAGGCGCTCGCGCGACACCGCCGGCCGATTCCGTCTACGCCAGGGCCGACTGGCAGTGCCCGCACTTCCTCGCCTTGACGGGCACGTCCATGCAGCACTCGCCGCAGGTCTTCGTCGCGGGCGGCGGAGGCGGCGCCTCCTCCTTCTTCCGCAGGTCCTGCACCTTGTTCGCGACCTTGACCAGGACGAAGATCGCCGCGGCGACGATGATGAAGTCGAACACGGACTGCAGGAAGTTCCCGTACATGATGCGGACGGGAAGGCCGTCCTTGCCGGTGGTCATGGTCCAGCCGAGCTGCTTGAAGTCGACCCTGCCGATCAGAAGGCCGAGGGGGGGCGTGATGACGTCGGCGACGAAAGACGAAACGATCTTGCCGAACGCGGCGCCGATGATGATGCCGACCGCGAGGTCCAGCACGTTGCCCCGCATGACGAACTGGCGGAATTCCTTGAGCATGGGAGGGAGTCTCCGGAAGTGGGCTAGAACCTGTATCCGAGGGTGGCGAAGTACAGCACGTCGTGCCGGAAGCTGTGCGCGGGCGGCTCGTGGTCGTACTCCCAGATCGCGCCGACGCGCATCGTCCAGCCTTTTCCCAGACCCGCGGAGATGGCCGCCTCGTCGCGCGCCTGCCAGTCCCTCCCGCGTTCGAAGTTGGGGTAGAAGGTGAGATCGTTGGTGAAGACGAGGCCGAGGAAGAGGTCCTGGCGGAAGTGGATGAAGACGCGGCCGCCGACATGGCCCTCGTCCTTTCCGAGGTAGAAGTCGTTGGTCATGTAGGCGACCCCGGCCTCGGCGGACAGGTCCGTGTGCTCGGCCTTGATGATGTCGAGCCCGACGCCGACGCTGGTGACGGTGCCGACGCGGACGTCCTTGAAGCGGTCGTGAAGGATCTCCTCGCTGACGTAGCCGTAGAAGCGCTCCGTGAACTTGTACGCGTACCTGATGAGGCCGTAGGCGCGGCGCTCGGTCGTGACCCCCCGGTCGCGGCCGTAGCGGAAGTCCGCCTTGATCTGGAACTTGTCGCGCTCGGTTTCGCGCAGCAGGTTCACGGAGGCGACCCCGCTGACCTTGCGCGTATTGCCGCCCGACTGGAAGTAGCCGAGGTCGATCGAACCGTGCCACTCGGTCGGCGTCTCGTTGATCTTCGCGACCTTCGAGGCCTCGATCTCGACGGGCTCCTTCGCGCCGACGCTTTCGATCTTCAGCGTGCCTGCCTCGGTCGTCGTGACCTTGCCCTCGAACAGCTCCCCGCCCGTCAGCTTGATCTTGAGCGGCTGGTCCGTCGTGAGGGACTTGACCTGGGCCCAGTCGATCTGGATTTCGCCGGCGTAGGCGGTCTTGAACTTGAGCTTGCCGCCGTTCATGTCGACGACGGTGCCCGAGATCCGGTCTCCGTTGGCGAGGGTGACGATGTCTTCCGCCGCCGCGGCAAGGGGAAGAAGTCCGAAGGCGAGCAGGGCAAACAGTGTTCTCATGTCGATTCTCCAGGTTGCGGGCGGGTGTCGTTCCTGATGCGCCGCACAGTCGCGGAATCCCCACGCCGGGGCAACAAAAAACGGGCCGCGATGGCGGCCCGCCGCAGGAGTCCCGGAGAACCTACGGCTTCTTCTTGAAGAACCGGCTCGTGCTGCCGCGCATCCAGCGGTTCGTCTCCGGGCTGACCGTCGGGATGCCGGGATCGGGCGGAGGCGGTGCCTTGAGCTGCGAACTGGGAGGATTCGACGGGGAGACCGGCTGCCCCTGCGCATTGACGGCGGGAAGGGCCCCGCCGCTGGGCGACTGGCCTGCGGGCTGGGGGATCTGCGCGGCCACAGCGGGCTGGATCCCGCTCGGAGTCCTGGTTCCGGACGGGGGAGTGCCAGGCGCGGGAAGAGGCGTCCCGGGGGCGAGGCGGGCGGCGCCGACGGCCGCCGCCGGGGCCACCGGCGCCGCCGGGAACGCCCGCGTCGGGGCGACCGGCGTCGGGGCCGGCGGCAGCTTCACTTGCACCATCGGCGATCCGGCGCCCGCCTTGTAGGCCTGCGTCGCGGACGGCATCGCCGGGCGGCGCAGCTTCGCCGTGATCTGCTCCGCCGCGCGTTCGCCCGACAGCAGCATCGCGCCGAACGCCGGGCCCATCCGCGGCGTCCCGTTCACCGCCGCCACCGACAGCCCGCACAGCCACAGGTTCGGTACGTGCTCGCCCGTCCGCTTCACCACCTCCTCCTCCGACTCCTCGATCCACATCGCCCCGTTCCCCGGCGGCGCCGCGCAGATGTTGCGCTTCGCCAGCATGTGCACCACCGACGCGTCGTGCCCGGTCGCGTCGACGACCACGCTCGACTCGAGCGGGATCGGGTCGACGTGGGCGGTGCCGTAGGGCATCTGGTAGAGCGGCGCCCAGTTCACGACGAGACCGTCGAGGCGGTTCTCGCGCCAGATCACGTCGCGGACGACCGTGAGGTTGAGGAAGCGCACGCCGGCGGCGTAGCAGGCGGCGATGAGGGCGGCGGTGGCGTGCGGTGGATCGCAGAGGAGGATCCCGCCGTGGTCCTGGAGAGGCACGCGCAGCTCCTCCAGGATGCGATCGGCCGGGCGGCGGATGGCGGCCTTGTTGGCGAGGTAGCCGCCGTTCCAGAAGCCGCCGCCGAGGTGGTTGCACTGCTCGACGACGACCGCGCGCATCCCCTGCCGGGCCAGGTTCAGGGCGCAGCACAGCCCGCTCGGCCCTGCGCCGACGACGAGCACGTCCGACTGGATCATCTGGTCGAACTGGTCCGCCCAGGCCCGCGTGATCGCCCGGGTGACGTCGGCCTCGCGCCCCTCGCTCTGGAAGAACTTCCCGGTCGTCGGCATGCTTATCGCGCCTCCACCTTTTCGCGGTTCTCCGCGAGGATTTTGTCAGCCTCCGTCCAGTCCCCCGCCTTCTGGGAGATGGACATCGAGCAGAACTTCGGGCCGCACATCGAGCAGAACTCCGCCGACTTGAACACCTCCTGCGGCAGCGTCGCGTCGTGCATCGAGCGCGCCCGCTCCGGGTCGAGCGACAGGTCGAACTGGCGGTTCCAGTCAAAGGCGTACCGGGCGCGGCTCAACTCGTCGTCCCGCTCCGTCGCCCCCTTGCGGTGCCGCGCGATGTCCGCGGCGTGCGCGGCGATCTTGTAGGCGATGATCCCCTCGCGCACGTCGTTGGCGTCCGGCAGCCCCAGGTGCTCCTTCGGCGTCACGTAGCACAGCATCGCCGCGCCGCTCCAGCCCGCCAGCGCCGCGCCGATCGCGCTCGTGATGTGGTCGTACCCCGGCGCCACGTCCGTCACCAGCGGCCCCAGCACGTAGAACGGCGCCTCCCGGCAGATCTCCATCTGCTTCCGCACGTTCATGTCGATCTGGTCCATCGGCACGTGCCCCGGACCCTCGATCATCACCTGCACGTCCTTTTCCCACGCCCGCTGCGTCAGCTCGCCCAGCACCTCCAGCTCCATGAACTGCGCCTTGTCGCTCGCGTCGTGGATCGACCCGGGCCTCAGCCCGTCCCCCAGCGAAATCGTCACGTCGTACTTCCGGCAGATCTCCAGGATCGCGTCGTACTCCGTGTACAGGAAGTTCTGCTTCCGGTTGTCGATCATCCACTCCGCCAGGATCGAACCGCCCCGCGACACGATCCCGGTGATGCGGCCCTTGATGTGGGGAAGCGCCTGCAGCGTCACGCCGCAGTGCAGCGTCATGTAGTCCACGCCCTGCTGCGCCTGCTTCTCGATCACCTCCAGCATCCTGTCGATCGTCAGGTCCTTCACCTTCGGCACGTCCTGGAGCGCCTGGTAGATCGGCACTGTCCCGATCGGCACCGGGCTCGCGTTGATGATCGCGCTGCGGATCTCGTCCAGGTGCCCGCCCGTCGAAAGGTCCATCACGGTGTCCGCGCCATACTTCACGGACACGCGCAGCTTCTCCAGCTCGCCCGCCACGTTGCTCGTCACCGCGCTGTTGCCGATGTTCGCGTTGATCTTGCACTTCGAGGCGATCCCGATCGCCATCGGCTCCAGGTTCACGTGGTTCACGTTCGCCGGGATGATCATCCGCCCGCGCGCCACCTCGCTCCGCACCAGCTCCGCCTCCAGCCCCTCGCGCTTCGCGACGTACTCCATCTCCTCCGTCACCACGCCCTTCCGCGCATAGTGCATCTGCGTCCGGCAGGCGTCCTTCTCCCGCTTCTTCACCCATTCGCTGCGAAGCATGGCGTCCCCTCCAGGACCGGGGGGAGCGTCAAGGCGCGACGGCCGCGCCCCGCACGTTCCTCCGCCGGCATGATCCGGTTCAGGTTCGACGGGTCTGATCTCAGGCCGCGTGACGTCCGCGGCCACCCCGCGTGCGATCGTGGAAGAGGATAGGAACGCCCGGGGAGCGGGTCAAGCAGGCTCTTCTGGCGTACAATGATCCGTATGAAGAGAGCCCTGTTCCTCGCGCTGGCGCTGGCGGCGGTCGCCTGCGCGGCGTCCGCAGGCGACTGCGTTTCGTGCACGGCCGCAAAACTCTGCGACGCGCATGCGGCGGC
>JADLHC010000271.1 GCA_020849035.1 Planctomycetia bacterium | reverse complement strand
GGCTTCCCGCGCACCGGAGCGCTTGCCCGCCGGGCTCGTCCGGCTTCGCTGCGCTTCGCCGCGACAAGCCGCGCCCGGCTACAACCTTGCCTCCCGTCGCCCCGGGCGCCCGATCCCGCTGGATCGCAGGTGCGTGCGGCGGTATGGTAGCGGTATGAGTCATGGAGAGAACAACGGACGCGGGCCGCCGGGCATGCCGGTGGCCATCGAGGCCGGGCCAGCGGATACGGGCGGGCGGGCGGGGACGGACGACCACACCCAGCGCGTCCTGCCGGTGCTGCCGCTGAACGACGTCGTGCTGTTCCCCTCCATGGTCGCCCCGCTGGTCGTCAACACGCAGCGGTCGATGAAGCTCGCCGAGGACATCGCGGCGGGCGACCGGCTGTTCATCGCGGTCCTCCAGCGCGAGGGCGACGTCCCGGACGACAAGGTGGAGCCGTCCCAGCTCCACACGATCGGCTGCATCGCCCGCATGATCCGGATGCTCCGGTTTCCGGACGAGTCGCTCCGCATCCTCGTGCAGGGACAGCATCGGTGCCGGCTGACGGGTTTCGAGAAGGGCAAGGCACCGTACCTCCGCGCCGGGTTTACGACACTGAAGGACGACACCGGCAACGGCATCGAGATGGAAGCCCTGGCGCGCAACGCCTCGCAGCGGTTCCAGGAAGTCATCACCCTCTCCCCCTCCCTTCCGGAGGAGCTGAAGGTGGCGCTGTTCAACATCGACGACCCCGCGAAGCTCTCCGACCTCATCGCCGCCAACCTGCCCATGCCCATGGGCGACCGGCAGGGCCTGCTGGACCTCACCTCCGTCCGCGCGCGGCTCGAGCGGATCACGGTCCTGCTCAACCGCGAACGCGAGGTGCTCCGCCTCGGCAACGAGATCCAGAGCAAGGTCAGCGAGACATTTTCCAAGAGCCAGCGCGAGTACTTCCTGCGCGAACAGCTCAAGCAGATCCGTACCGAGCTCGGCGAAAGCGACCAGCAGAGCGGCGACCAGCAGGCGCTCCGCAAGCGCATCGACGAGGCGAAGCTCCCGAAGGAGGCGCGGACGGTCGCGGACAAGGAGCTCGGCCGCCTGACGACCATTTCACCCATGTCTCCCGAATACGGCGTGATCCGGACCTATCTCGACTGGATGGTCGACATGCCGTGGGACCGCCGGACGGAGGACCGCATCGATCTCGCCGCCGCCCGGCGCGTGCTCGATCGCGACCACTACGGGCTCGCGAAGATCAAAGAGCGCATCGTCGAGTTCCTCGCCGTCCTCAAGCTCCGGCGCGACCTCAAGGGACCGATCATCTGCTTCGTCGGCCCCCCGGGCGTCGGCAAGACCTCGCTCGGCCAGTCGGTCGCGCACGCCCTCGGACGCACCTTCGTCCGCATGTCGCTGGGCGGCGTCCACGACGAGGCGGAAATCCGCGGCCACCGCCGGACCTATATCGGGGCGATGCCCGGGCGCATCCTGCAGGGGCTGCGGCGCGCCGGCACGCGGAACCCGGTGTTCATGCTCGACGAGATCGACAAGGTCGGCCAGGACTTCCGCGGCGATCCGTCGTCCGCCCTCCTCGAAGTGCTCGATCCGGAGCAGAACCACGCCTTCCAGGACCACTACCTCGACGTGGCGTTCGACCTCTCGCAGGTGCTGTTCATCACGACGGCGAACATGCTCGACACGATCCCGCCGCCGCTGCGCGACCGCATGGAGGTGCTGGAGATCGCCGGCTACACGTTGCGCGAAAAACTGCACATCGCCCGGCGTCACCTCGTGCCGAAGCAGCTCGCAGCCCACGGGCTCACGCCCGCGCGACTCCGCTTTCCCGACGCCGCGCTGGAGACGATCATCGCCGGCTACACGCGCGAGGCGGGCGTCCGCAACCTGGAGCGCGAGATCGCCGGGCTGTGCCGGAAGGCGGCCCGGAATGTCGCAGGGGGCCGGAAACGGCGGCTTCCGCTCGATGCCGCACGTCTGCGCGCCTGGCTTGGCCCGAAGAAGTTCGATGCCGAGAGCGTGGAGCGGAACAATCCGCCGGGCGTCTCGACGGGCCTGGCCTGGACGCCGACCGGGGGCGACATCCTCTTCGTCGAAGCGACGTCGATGCCGGGCAAGGGACGCCTCGTCCTCACCGGCCTGCTGGGCGACGTCATGAAGGAATCCGCCCAGGCCGCCGTCTCGTTCGTCCGCTCACGCGCGGAATCGCTCGGCCTCCCGCCGGATTTCACCGAGAAGAACGACCTGCACATCCATGTGCCCGCCGGAGCGATCCCGAAGGACGGCCCGTCGGCAGGCCTTGCGATCGTCACGGCCCTCGTCTCGCTGCTGACCCAGCGGGCCGTTCCGCCGGATCTCGCCATGACGGGCGAGATCACGCTGCGCGGGCGCGTGATGCCTGTGGGCGGCATCAAGGAAAAGGTTCTGGCCGCCGCCCGCGCGGGAATCCGGCATCTCGTCCTGCCCACCCGCAACGCCGACGACCTGCGCGAGATCCCGGCGGACATCCGGCGCTCCCTCTCCGTCAAGCGCGTACGCGACATCGACACCGCCCTGGATTGGATCTTTCGTGACGTAAAGCCCGCCGGGCGGGGCGACGGTTGAGTCGATTCGCACGCGGAAAATCGAAACCTCCAAACGCCGGGGAAACATGAAGTTCGCACGGTATGCGGTTCTTGGGCTTGCGCTGGCCGCGCCGGTCCACGCCCAGGTGTCCAACACCGACACCGAGGAGGCTCCCCTGCCCACCGCCCCGGAGGTCCTGGCCCGCGTCCGCGCCGCGTTCCCGGGTCAGCCGTGGCTCGTGCGCGGACAACTGATCTGCCGCGACGCCGAGGGGACCGTTCTCCGGACGCTCAACGCGGAACTCCGGCTCGACTGGAGCGCCGTCCCGCCGCGCGCCGCCATCGCCCTGGCCGACCAGTTCGGCGGCTTCATCGGCCAGCTCGACATCGTGCGCCCCGAAGGCAGGCCCGCTTCGCTCGTGCTGCGGCAGGGCGACCCGCCGAAAGCCGTGGCGGACTTCGATCCCGGCTCCGCGGCCGGCGGCAGCGATTTTTCGTGGTCCGACCTCGCGCTCGACTTCCTCTGGTGGCCCGGCGGAAAGGTCACGGGGACGGAGATGAAGAAGAGCCGCGAGTGCCACGTGGTCGAGCTGACCGCGCCCGCGGGCGCGCGCGACGGCCGGGTCCGCCTCTGGATCGATACGCGCGAGGCCGCCCTGCTCCAGGCCGATGCCTTCGGCGCCGACGGCAAACTGTCCCGCCGCCTCTCGGTGAAGAGCCTGAAGAAGTTCGACGGCCGCTGGACCGTCGAAGACCTCGACCTCGAGCGCCACCCGGGCGGAACCCGCACGACGCTCCGGGTGCTCGAGAGCCGGATCGAAGGCGCACCGCCGCCGGCGGCCGCTGCCGCCGCGGCGGCGCCCGTTGCGCCCCCGGTTCCTGCCGCGGCCGCGGAGGCCGCGCCGTGAGAATCGCGACATTCAACGCCAACTCGATCCGCTCGCGGATGCCGGTCCTCGCCCGGTGGCTCGCCGCGCAACGGCCGGACATCCTGTGCATCCAGGAAACCAAGGTACAGGATTCCGAGTTCCCCGTCGCCGACATCGAAGCCCTCGGCTACCGCGCCGCCTTCCGCGGCGAGAAGGCCTACAACGGCGTCGCCGTGCTCTCCCGCATTCCGGCGGACGAGGTGGCGCTTGGCTTTCACGACGGCGGCCCGGCCGACGAAACGCGCTTCCTCACGGCCCGCTTCGGCGCCCTTTCGGTCGTCAATACCTACGTACCCCAGGGCCGCGAGCTCGATCACCCGATGTTCTGCTACAAGCTGGAATGGTTCGCCCGCCTGCGCCGGCATTTCGATCGCGCATTCAAGCCCTCGGACCTTGTGCTGTGGGTCGGCGACCTCAACGTTGCGGCCGAGCCGGCCGATGTCCATTCGCCGGAGGACTACGCCAACCACGTCTGCTTCCACGTCGACGCCCGCCGCGCGTTCGCGGAATGCCGCGCGTGGGGATTCGTGGATGTCTTCCGCAAGTTCCACCCGGAACCGGGCCAGTTCTCCTTCTTCGACTACCGCACGCCCAACGCCGCCAAGCGCGGTATCGGGTGGCGCCTCGACTACCTGCTCGCGAGCCCCGCGCTGGCCGCACGCGCCCGGGATGCGTTCATCGATATGACCCCGCGGTTGGAAGAGAAACCCTCGGATCACACCCCCGTTGCAGGCGATTTCGACCTCGACGG
>JADLHC010000270.1 GCA_020849035.1 Planctomycetia bacterium | reverse complement strand
TGCTCCAGCACCTGCTCGAAGATCGCCTTCGCGAACCCCTTCGTCGAACTCGGGGTCCCTTCCCAGTCGCCGATCTTGAACTTGCCCTGCGTGTCGTACTTGAAGCCGTACATCGTCACGAGCGGCGGGGACTTCTGGAAGTCGCCGTCCTTGTTGTCCGCGGCCCACTTCACCAGCACGAACTGCACGCCGCTCGAGTCCTTGAAGTACCTGTCCCAGCCGGCCTCGCCCACGATCTTCCACTGGTCCTTCCCCTTGGGCTTCCAGATCTTGAGGCCGTCCCCGTTGTCGAACATGTCGGGGTCCTGCTTGGGATCTTCCGCGACGGCCGGATTCTGGAGCACCACGGCGGCGGCGGCGGCGAGGAATGCAACGACGGGGAGCCACTTCTTCACGGCGTCCTCCCTTGCTCTGGATAGGGGTCTGGCGGTGTTGGGGTCTGCCTGGAGAGTTACGTGGAGTATAGGGGGATGTTGGGGGGCCCGCCAAGGCGAAAAGAGGTGCTACTTCGGCGCGTGGGTCTCCCGCCACTTCTGCCAGTCGAGGTAGTGCACGCCGAAGTCCTGGCCGGTCGCTTTCCGCAGGGCGTCGGCCGCGGCCTTGCGGATGCGCTCGGACCCGTCCTGGAGGAGGGGGATGAGCGTGTCGAGGACCTCCGGCACCGGGCCGAACGCGCCGAGGTACTCGATGAGGACGGGGCGCAGGCTGGTCCTTTCGGCGGCCTGGGCGGCGATCAGCGGCGCAATCGCTTCCTTCAGGCCTTTCTGCGACAGCGCGCGCGCGGCGTTGCGGCGGGTCATCATGTCGGCGGACTTGAGGTCGGCGAGGAGCGCGTCGACGCCGTCCTCGTCCTTCGGGTCCCCGGCGGACGGTGCGCGGGCCCGGACGTGGAAGGTCCCCTTGGCGGAGCGGTCGCGCAGGGCGGCCCAGTCCGCGTCTCCCGCCAGCGCCGAGAGGCCGAAGTCCGCGCCGACCTCGTAGATGGGCAGGTAGCGGTAGTACACCTCGAGGTTGATCACGTTCATCGCCGTCGCGTAGACGCGCCCGCCGAAGGAGCCGTCGGCGGTCACGGGGTCCCAGCTCCCTTTCTCGTGGCCGTCCTTGCGTTGCGAGGGAAGCGTCGCCTTGCGGATGAGGGCGTTCCAGGCGGTCCAGTCCTCGCCGCCGTGGTGGAACATGGCGAGCGTGCCGTAGTAGTTGTAGTAGAGCGACCAGTGGCCGTCGGCCTTGCGGGAGGCGAGCATGGACCAGTGGGCGCAGGATCCCCAGTCGCCGGAGGCGCGCGGGGGAACGGCGCGCAGGACGGCCGCGAATCGGTCCTGGGTCGGGTGGTCGTCGGCGATGCCGAGATAGGCGCGGGAGACCCAGCCGGCGGCGACCATGGCGTTGCAGCCCTCCTGAGGGACCTGCTGCGGCCCCTCCAGCTCGTACGCGATGGACCCCGCGGCGCGGTCGGTGACCGTCTCCATGTACGCCTTCGCGCGCTCCCACGTCTTCTTCGGCACCGCGAGCCCCGCCGCCCGCGCGCTCCGCAGGAGCATCACCTGCCAGGAGACCACGCTCGTGTCGCCTCGGCCGGAGCGGTGGACGCCGTAGTCCCAGCCGCCGTTGTCCTGCTGGGAAGCGCAGGTGAAGTTGACCGCGAGCTGGGCGTGGGCGCGGAGGCGCGGGTCGTGGGTGACGGAATAGGCCTCGACGAGCGCGATTCCCGCCATGCCGTGGGAGTACATGCAGCGCTCGCTCTCGCGGTCGCTGGAGACGAGGCTGCCGTCGGCGCGCTGGACCCGACAGAGCCAGACCAGCGCGCGGTCGACGACGTCGCAGTACGCGTGCCGGGGAGCGGGACTCCCGTCCTCCGTCGCCGTGCGGCGATCGTCCTGGTGCGTGTAGCCCGCTCCCAGGAACGAAAGCGTCGCCAGCCCCGTGATCGCGCACCGGTACGCGTCGAACTGGCTCGCCCACCACTCGTCCCGCCCGTCCTCGCACTTCTTCCCCGCCGGACAGCGCTTCACGTAGCCCGCGATCTCCCACCCTCCGTCCGCCGCCTGGTGCGCCGCGAGCCACTCGAGGCCGGCCTCCACCGCGGCCTCGGAAACCCCGTCTCCCCCGTACTTCTGGAGCGCCGTTCCGCGGCCGTAGCCGCCGCGGCCGGCGTAGATGCCGCCGAAAGCCGGGCCGTCCCCCGCCGTGGGCGTCCCCTCGACGCGGATCGGCGCGGGGTTGGCGGTCGCGACGCCGGTCGTGGGGGCGGGAAGCGGCAGCAAGGGGGCGTCGGCCGTGGCGTCCGGGTCCGGGGCGGCGGATGCTGCGGGAGGAGAGTCCTCGGACTCGTTGCCTTTCGTCCCGTTGTCCTGGGGGCCTTCCTGCTGGCCGCCGGGAGTGGCGATGCGGAGGGCGACGCGGAAGATCTGCCCGAGGCGCTGGTGGGGGCGGAAGTAGACGACGTTCATGAGGACGACGGCGGCGACGAGGTGGAAGGAGAGGCTGATCGCCCAGGCGGGACTGCGGCGGAGCCAGCCGTGCGCGTCGCGGTCGGCGCCGGCATCGAGGCGCTCGCCTCGTTCCTTCCGGGCGGCGATGTCGCGCGACAGGCCGCGGACGTTGGGCGGCACCTTGCCGCGCGGCGCGTGGCCGCCCGCGGGCCGGCGGCGCGCGCCGGGACGGCGCCGCGCGGGCGTGCGAAGCGCGCCCAGGAACGCAGCGGCGGTCGAGGAGAGCGCGCCGCGCGCGGGGGGAACTTCGCCGGGAGGTCGATCGCTGCTCATGGGCGGGCGGGCGCGGCTCCCCCCGAAGCGGCGCCCGTGTCTCTATCTGGCCTTTTCGTCTCGCTGTTGCTGGAGCCACGTGCGCCAGCCGCGCGCGTCCTTGCCGATCGACGTCTCACCGGTGGCCCTTCGCAGCCCGGTGAGGGCCGCCGACTGGATGCGGTCCTCCGCGTTCTCGAGCATCTCCACGAGGAAGTCGAGGGCCTTGTCGGAGTCTCCGAAGGCGCCGAGGTACTCGACGAGCACCGGGCGCAGGCTGGTCTTCTCGACGCGCGCGGCCTGGATGAGGGCGTCGAGGGCGCCCGTCTCGTGGCGGCTGGACAGCTCCTTGGCGGCGTTGCGCCGAGTCATCATGTCGTCGCTCTGGAGATCCTTGACCAGCTCCTCCGGCGACCGCTCGGCGCGGGGCGTCGGCGGCTTCTCGGCTTCGCCGCCTTTCGGCGACCGCGTGTCCGCCCCGTCGTCCGCCGTCCCCTGCACGTCGCCGAACTTCCCGCGGCGCGCGTCCGCGACGACCTGGTCCCACTCCGCGTCCGTCACCAGCTTCTGCAGCCCGAACTCGGCGCCCACCTGGTAGCACGGCAGGTACCGGTAGTAGACCTCCAGGTTCATCACGTTGAACGCCGTCGTGTACACACGCCCGCCCCACGCCCCGTCCCACACGACCGGATCCCACGAGCCCTTCGCGTGGCCGTCCTTGCGCTGCGCGGGCAGCGTGACCGCCCGCATCTTCTGGTTCCACTCCTCCCACGCCTTGCCCCCATGGTGGAACAGCGCCAGCGTGGCGTAGTACGTGTAGTAGAGCGACCAGTGCGTGCTGCCCTTGCGGTTCTGGAGCCCGCCCCAGTTCGGGCAGGCGCCCGGGACCTGGTCGTAGCGCGGCACCGACGCCAGGATCGTCTGCACGAACTTCTCCGAGATCTGCTGGTCGTCCGGCATCGCGAGGTAGGCCCGCGTCGCCATTCCGATCGCCACCATGCAGTTGCAGCCGCGCGTCACCCGCGACTGCCCCTGGATGCAGTACCCGACGTTACCCGTCTGGTAGTCCGTGACCTTGCTCAGGAAAAATCTCGCGCGGTCCCACGTGCGCTTCGGCACCGCCAGCCCCGCGGCGCGCGCCGAGCGCAGGCTCATCACCATCCAGCTCGCGATCGAGGTGTCGCTTCGGCTCAGGTTCTCCGGCGTGTAGTTCCAGCCGCCGGAATCCTGCTGCGAATTCACGATGTGGATCACCGCCCGCTGCGCATGAGGCTTCAGCCCCGGGTCCTTCGTCATCGAGTACGCCTCGATCACCGCGAGGCTCGCGATGCCGTGGACGTACATGTTCCGGTCGCCCTCGGGGTCGATCTCCCCGGTCTTCTCGTTCTGCTCGCGGCAGAGCCACGCGAGCGCCTTCTTGATCGTCGCCGTGTACTGGTGCGTCACCGGGCCGCCCTGGTCCTGCGGCCTCAGGTGATCGTCCATGTGCGAATAACCCGCGCCGAGGAACGCCAGCACCGCCAGCGCCGTCGTCGCCCCCGCGTACATCTGCTCGCCCTTGTCGTCCCCGCCGCAGCCGTCCCCGCGCGGGCACGCGTCGTCGAATCGCGCCGGATCCCACGACCCGTTCTTCCCCTGGTGCTTCGCCAGCCACTCCAGCCCGTCCACCACCGCCTGCTCGCTCTGCCCGTCCCCGCCGAACTGCCGCAGCATCTCGCCGCGCCCCGCCCCGCCCCGCCCCGCATAGATCCCGCCCGGACCGTCCTTCCCCGTCACCTCACCCGCCACCACCTTCAGCGGGACCGGCGTCGCCGTCGCTCCCGGCTCCGGAAGCGCCGGCGTGATCGACTTCGGGTCCGGAACCGTCGCGACCTCGTCCTCCTTCTTGTCGGGTCCCTTGGGCTTCGAGTCCTCGTTGTCCTTCCCGTTGATCCCGTTGTCCTGCTCGCCCTGGTGCGCGCCGCCGGGCGCCGCCGCGCGGAGCGTCATGCGGAACACCTGCCCGAGCCGCTGGTGCTGCGTGAAGTACACGACGTTCATCAGGATGACGCCGGCGACGATGTGAAGCGCCGCCGAGATCGCCCACGCGGGACTCCGGCTGACCCAGCTCGCCACGTTGCGCGACTCCTCGGCGTCCCATTTCTGGGCCCGCTCGCTTGCCAGTTCCCCGCCCAGGGATTTCGTCAGCCCCCTCACGCCCGCGGGGACTTTCCCCTGCGGCTTGAGGGTCTTCCTGCGCTTGCCCATCTTCCAGAGCCTGCGCACCGGCGTCTTCGCGTCGTGTTCGCCCATGGGTGATCCTTGATTCTACCTCTTCCGTCCGCTCCACCACTCACGCCAGGCCTCGGGAGTCTCCGCGGAATGGCCCGTGGCCTTCCGGAGAGCGCGGATCGCCGAAGCCTGCGTCCTGCCGTCGTCGAGCCAGCCCACGAGGGCCTTGAGCACGCGGTCGTTTTCCCCGAACGCCGCAAGGTCCTCGATCAGCAGAACCTTCAGGGTCGTCTTCTCGGCCTCGACGGCGGCGAGAAGCGCGTCAAGCGCGCCTTCCTCGCGGCGGCGGCAGAGTTCGCGGGACGCCGCGCGGCGGCCGCCCATGTCGCCGGTGCGCAGCTGGTCGATCAGGTCGGCGGAAGGCGTCCCGGCGCCCGTGCGCTGCGACGCCGGACGCCCGGAGCCGTCGTCCAGCGGCGCGAGCAGGTCAACCTCCACCTTGTAGCTCGGCAGGTAGCGGTAGTAGATCTCGAGGTTCAGCACCGCCATCGCCGTTCCGTACGCCCGTCCGCCGTACCCCGTGTCCAGCCCCTTCGTCGGCCACGACCCGTCCTCGTGCCCCGACCGCACCTGCATCGGCAGCAGCTCCTTCTTCAGCGCCCGGTTCCACGCCGTCCACTGCTCGCCGCCGTTGTAGAACATCACCAGCGTCGCGTAATAGACGTAGTAGAACGTGCGGTGCCACGCCGCCTCCTCGCCCACGGGGGGCGAAGCGATGACCGGCGGGGTCTTCGAGAGCAGCTCGATGGTGCGGGACTCGAGCGATCCGCCGCGCGGGAGGCCGAGGTAATTGCGCGCGAGGACCGCGGAGGCCTGGATCGCCGGCGTGCCGCCGTGGCGCGCGCGGTCGAGCACGAAATACGCCACCCACGGCTTCTCCTCGTCCGTCGCGAACGCGTAGAACCTCCGCGCGCCCGCCCAGGCCGACGACGGCACGGAGAGCCCCGCGGCGCGCGCGGACCGGAGCGCCATGATCATCCACCCCGTGATGGACACGTCCCCGCGGTTCGACTTGTTCAGGTCGTAGTCCCAGCCGCCGTTCTCCTGCTGGGAGGCGGCGATGTAGCCGACGGCCCTCTCGCAGACCGGCCGCAGGCGCGGATCCTGCGTCATCGCCAGCAGCTCGCAGAGCGCATACGTCGAAATCGCGTGCGTGTAGTTCGGGATCGGCTCCGCCTCCTCGAACAGCCCGTCCTTCGTCTGCCGCGAGCACAGGAACTCCGCCGCGCGCTTCACCGTCCCCGAGAACGGCGAGTCCTCGCCGTCGAGGTGCGTGTTCCCCGCGCCCACGAACGCGAGGAGGACCACGGCGGTCGTGCCCACGGGGAAGCGGCACGCCATTCCGCCGCATCCCGGGTTCTCGTTGCAGACGTCCCGGGCCCAGTCGGAGCCCCACGAGCCGGCCTTGCCCTGGTGCTTCGCGAGCCAGCGCAGCCCGCGCTGGACCGCGGCCTCCGTCTCGTCGTCGCCGCCGGTCTTCTTCAGCGCGTCCAGCTTCGCGCGCCCGCCGCGGCCCGCGAACATCCCGCCGAGCCCCTCGCGCCCGCTCGTGCCGAGGCCGGGGGCGTCGGGAATGTTGCCGAGCGAGATCGACGGCGCGCGCACGTCGCTCGGAATCTCCGGGAGCGACACGCCCGCCGGCGACGGGTCCAGCAGGTCCGGCCGCCCCGCCGTCGCGCTGTCCTCGTTCTCCTTCCCCATCACGCCGTGCTCCTGCGTCCCGCCCGGCACCTCCGGGACCTGCTTCGGAGGAGGTGGCTGCAGGGCCACCGACGGCGAAAGCGAGATCCGGAACACGTCGTTCGAGCGCCGGTACGCGGTGAAGTACAGGATGTTCATCAGGATCACGGCGGCGACGAGGTGAAGCGCCGCGGAGGCGCACCACGCCGGGGCGTTGCGCGCCGCCTCCTCCGCCGTCAGCTGCTCCGCCGGCGACTCCGTCCGACCCCCGCGCTTCGCGAACTTCGGCGCTTTCCTCTCGGGACGGAACCCGGACGGCTGCGGCGCGGCCGCGGGAACCGGCGCGGGGGCGGGAAGCGGCCCCGGGGCGACAAGCGCGGCGAGATCCGCCGAGGGACCCGCGGGGCGAAGCGACGGCGGCTCCGCCGGGGCTGGCGCCGGCACCCACTCGCGCATCTCCTTCCGCCGCGGCGAGTCCTTCGGCTGGTCCTTCAGGCCGTCGAGCAGGCCCTTCAGCCACACGCCCGTCGTCTTCGCGTCCAACCCGACGTCCTTCGGCCTCGCCAGGAACTCCGTCCGCGGCTTCGGGTCCTCGAGGATCGAGTCGACCAGGTCCGTCAGGTCCTGCGCGTCCGGCGGACGGATCGCGGGATCCTCCTTCGGGGGCAGCAGCGGGTTGGGCTCGCGCTTCACCTCCGCGGGCTTCTGCCCCGTCGCGATTTCCCACACCATGCGGTAGACAACCTGGAGGACCTGCGGGTCGTCGGGAGGCTTCCCGACTTCCTTAGCGATCTTCTCCAGGATTTCCCGGGTCAATCTGTCCACGGAATCCCCCCTAGGGTCCGGAAAGTCCATTCCAACTGCCGTGCCGGGCGAGAGCCGGAAATCAGGCTAACATGAGCCGAACATCCGAGGCCTCCGGACCGTGTTTGTAAAATCACTTGCGACCAGCCCGGAACGGTGTAATTTCGCCAAGAACCTGAGGAGATTCTACGGATGGCCAGCGCCGACCCGATCGACATTTTCGAAGCGTCCCCGACCGAGCTCGGGATCGTGTGGAGCGACGGCCACCGGTCCGTGTACACGCTTCATCACCTCCGCACCCTCTGCCCCTGCGCTTCCTGCAACGACCTGCGCGCCAAGTTCGGCCCGCTGCTGATCAACAAGGAGACGATCCGGCTGAAGGGGCTGGAGCCTGTCGGCCGGTACGCGCTGCAGTTCCTGTGGAGCGACGGTCATCAGACGGGAATCTACGGGTGGGAGTTCCTGAGATACGTGTGCCCGTGCGAGGAATGCGCGAAGCGGGCGGCGGCGAAGTAGAGGTCGGTCAGGCGGGGCGGCGGCCGCGGAGGGCGACGTAGAGGGTCGGGAGGACGAAGAGGGTGAGCAGCGTGCTCGTGAAGAGCCCGCCGATCACGACGGTGGCGAGCGGGCGCTGCACCTCGGCGCCGACCCCGGTGCTGGCCGCCATCGGCAGGAACCCGAGCCCCGCGACGAGCGCCGTCATCAGCACCGGCCGCAGCCGCTGCTGGGCCGCCTCGAGCGCCGCGTCCTTCACGGCCAGCCCCTCCTCGGCCAGCTGCCGGATCCGCGAGACCATGACCATGTCCGCCAGCACCGAGACCCCCGACAGCGCGACGAACCCGACCGCGGCGGAGACCGAGAACGGCAGGCCGCACACGTGGAGCGCCAGGACCCCGCCCGCCGCGGCGAACGGAACCCCGGTGAACACGCGCAGCGAGTCCGGAAGGTTCCCGTACGTCGCCCCGACCAGCACCAGGATCAGCAGCAGCGCCAGCGGCACCACCCACGCCAGCGTCCCCGCGGCCCTCACCAGGTTCTCGTACTGCCCGCCGAACTCCACCCGCGCCCCCTTCGACTTCAGCTCCGCCCCCAGCTCCGCCTCGATCCGCCTCCGCGCCTCCCGCACGAACCCTCCCAGGTCGCCCCCCTTCACGTTCACGCTCACGATCGCCCGGCGCTTCCCCCACTCGCGGTTGATCACCAGCGGCCCGGAGACGCGACGGACGCGCGCGAGGCGGGCGAGGGGAAGGCGGCTGCCGGCGGGGGTGGGGACGAGGAGGTTCTGGAACGTCTCGGGTGTGGCGGTGACGGAATCGGGAAGGGTGACGGCGAGGGGGAAGCGGCGCTGGCCGTCGCGGATTTCTCCGGCCTGGCGGCCGCCGGCGGCCTCGACGAGGTCGAGGACGTCGGCGGCGCGGAGGCCATGGCGCGAGAGGGCCTCGGGGTCGAGACGGACCTCGAGGACGGGCTGGCCGGTGAGCCGCTCGGGCTGGGGCTCTTCCGCGCCCGGGACGCGGGCGAGAACGGCGGCGACCCTGCCCGCGAGCTCGCGCAGCTGCTCGAAATCGTCCGCGAAGACCTTGACGCCGACGTCGGTGCGGACGCCGGCGACCATCTCGTTGAACCGCATCTCGATCGGCTGGCTGAAGACGAAGGCGAGGCCGGGAAGCGGCCGCAGCACGCCCTCCACGGCGCGCACGAGCTCCTCGCGGGTCCGCGCCTTCGTCCACTCTCCCCGGGGCCGGAGCGTGACGAAGATGTCGCTCTGTTCCATCCCCATGGGGTCGGTCGCGACCTCGGGCGTGCCCGAGCGTGTCCAGACGTCGCGGATTTCGGGGGGGAAGCGGTCGAGGAGGAGGCGCTCGACGCGGGTGGAGAAACGCGCGGATTCCTCGGCCCCGACGCCGGGGAAGCGGACGGCGCTGACGACGAGGGTTCCCTCGTCGAACTTCGGGACGAAGGTGGTGGGGAGGCGGAGGGCGATGGGGACGGATCCTGCGACGGTGAGGAGGGCGGCGCCGAGGACGAGGGCGCGGTGTTCGACGGCGAAGCGGACGACGGGCGCGTAGGCGCGTCGGAGGGTGCGCACGATCCACGGTTCCGCGTGCGCGCGGCCGCGGCGCAGCAGGAGGCTCGCGAGCGCGGGCATGAGGGTGAGAGAGAACAGCATGGAGCCCGCCAGCGCGAAGATGAGCGTCAGCGCCATCGGCCGGAACAGCTTCCCCTCGACGCCGTGCAGGGCGAGCACGGGGACGTAGACGATCATGATGATGAGTTCGCCGAAGAGGGTCGGCGCGCGGACTTCGCGGACGGCGTCGGCGACGATCTCGCGCACGGGCCGTCCCGTGGTGTCCGAGTCGAGCCGCCGCACGGAGTTCTCGACGACGATCACCGTGCTGTCCACGATCAGCCCGAAGTCGATCGCGCCGAGGCTCATGACGGTCCCGGCGATCCCCGCCTGCACCATCGCCGACGCCGCGAACAGCATCGACAGGGGGATCGCCGAGGCGACGATGAGCGCCGCGCGGAAATTGCCGAGGAAGAGGAAGAGGACGGCGACGACGAGGAGCGCACCTTCGGAGAGGTTCGTGCGCACGGTGCGCAGGACCTTGTCCACGAGCTCGGTGCGGTCGTAGAGGACGCGGGCCCCGGTCCCCGCGGGAAGCTCGGCCTTCACCTCCTCGAACCGCGCGCGCAGCCGCGCGGTCACGTCGCGGCTGTTCTCCCCCATGAGCATGAACCCGAGGCCGAGCACGGCCTCGCCGCGCCCCTGGTGCGTCACGACGCCGGTCCGGAGTTTCCACCCGTCGCGGACGTCCGCGACGTCGCGCACGCGCACGGCCAGGCCGTCGACCGTCTGCACCGCCACGCCGCCGACGTCCTCCGCCGTCGCGGCCGCCCCGACGCCGCGGATCACCAGGTCCTCGCCGCTTCCCCGCGCGACGCCGCCCGCGACGTTCAGGTTGGAGCGCTCGAGCGCCTCGAGAACGTCGTTCAGCGTGAGCCCGTGCTTGACGAGGCGCGCCGTGTCCACGGCGACCTGCACCTGCCGCTCGAAGCCTCCCCAGGAATTCACCTCCGCCACCCCGGGCACCGACTGCAGCCTCGGCTTCAGGATCCAGTCCTGGTGCGTCCGCGCCGCCGTCGGGTCCGTCCCCCGCGCCGTCACGACGTAGTGGAACACCTCCCCCAGCCCCGTCGCCACCGGACCCATCTCCGGTTTCCCCCCCCACCCCGGCAGCTCCACGCCCTGGAGCCGCTCCAGCACCTGCCCGCGCGCCTTCCACACGTCCGTCCCGTCCTCGAACACCAGCGTCACCTGCGAGAGGCTGTACTTCGACATCGACTTCACCAGCTTCAGCCCCGGCATCCCGCCCATCGCCGCCTCGATGCGGGCGCTGACCTGCAGCTCCATCTCCTCCGGGCTCGTCCCCGGGGCCACGGTGTTCACCTGCACCATCACGTCCGTCACGTCGGGGAACGCGTCCACCGGCAGCCGCGCCGCCGACCACGCCCCCCACGCCGCCAGCACCGCGCTCAGCGCGATCACCGCGAAACGGTGGCGCAGCGAGGCGTCGATGATGAAGTTCAGCACGCGACGCCCTCCTCCCGGCCTCGAATCGCCACGCGATTCCTCACTCCTCCGGGCATCACCCCGCCCCCATCTGCCCCCGCATCGCCTCCGACTTCAGAAGGAACGCCCCGCGCGTCGCCACCTCCTCCCCCGCAGCCAGCCCGCCCCGGATCTCGTACCCCCCCTCGAACACCGCCCCCACCTCCACCTCCCGCGCCTGGTACGTGTCCTCCTTCACCTTCACGAACACCAGGCTGCAGTCGCCGTCGTTCTGAAGCGCCTCCTTCGGGACCACGAGCCTCGGCGTCGCGTTCTTCACGAGGATCTCCGCCCTCCCGAACATCCGGGCCCGCAGCATCCCCTCCGTGTTCTTGAACTCCGCGTACACCCGACCCGTGCGCGTCCGGTCGTCCACCTCCGATCCGACCGCGACGACCTTCCCCGGAAAGCGCTTCCCGGCCGCCGACTCGATGGTGAAGAACGCCTTCTGCCCGACGGAGACGCGGGTCAGGTCGGCCTCGGGGACGTCGACGGCGGCCCAGAGGCGCTCGAGGACGGCGACGGCGAAGAGCGGCCGGTCGGGGCCCGCGGACTCGCCCGCGACGGCGGCGGCCTGGACGATCCGGCCCGCGAAGGGCGCGGTGACGGCGAGCAGGGGCGACAGGTCGCGCGACTCGCCGACGAGGCGGACCTGTTCCTCGGCGAGCCCGAGGGCCTGGAGCTGAAGCGTCGTGCGCCCGACCTCGAGCCGCGCCTCCTCGAGCGCGGTGCGCGCCTCCAGCTCCTCGCGCGAGGTCGCGAACTTCTGCTTGTACAGCTCCGCCGCCTTCTCCCACGTCTCCTGCCGCAGCTTCTGCACGGCCAGCGCCTGCAGGTACGCCGACTTCGCCGCGGCCAGCTCAGGGCACGTCACGGTCGCCAGCACGTCTCCCGACTTCACGTCCTGCCCGAGGACGACGAGCGCCTCCTTCACGACGCCCGCGAGCCGCGGCGCGACCCGGGCGTACTGGGACGGCGCGTACCGGGTCTCGGCCACCGCGAGGATCCGCTCGTCGATCGGCCGGGCCTCGACGCGGACCGACTCGATCCCCGCCGCCTCCGCCGCGCCGGGCCCCAGCGTCACGCGCACGAGCGTGTTGGGGCACTCCCCCTCCTTCGGCTCGCGGATGCGCGTCGCCACCGTCCCCCCGCGCGCCAGTTCCGGGCGGCACTGCTCGCACCGGGACTCCGGCTTCCCGTGCTCCTCGCACCAGTCCGCCGGGTCCCGCCGCCCGGCCCCGGCCCGCAGGCGGTCGCCGAACGCCAGCCACCCGTACGCGGCGGCCAGCGCCGCCAGGACCCCGGCCGTCAGCATCGCGTTCTTCATCGCCTACTCCTTGCAGTCCCCGCAGAGGTCCGTGTCGCCGTAGTCGCCCTTCTCCCACCCGCAGTCCCGGCAGTACGACCACTGCACCCAGGCGTCCCCGTCCTTGACCTCGTACTGCCACGCCTCGACGAAGCGCGCCTTCGGGAAGGTCCAGCACCGGAGCCGGATTTCGCGGCCGCGGAGCGACTCGCCGGTGACCAGGCCGTGCCCGCGCAGGTTGTCGACGAAGGACCACAGGTTGCCGTCCGCGTCGCGGAGGCCCTGCGCGTGCTTCGCATGAAGCGTGCACTGGGCGTCCGCGCCGTCCTTCTCCAGCTCGCACCCGAGGCAGACGACCGTGCCCTGCAGGCGCACCGTCTTCGCGAAGTCGCGCTTCTTTGCGTCCTTGTCCCCGGCGATAGCGGCGAGGGGAAGAGCGAGAAGGGCGATGAGCAGCTTGCGCATGGGCAGTCTCCTTGTATGGAGTTTCTTTGAGTAAAGTCTCTGTCTATGAAGAGTCCCGGGGCCGCGCGCGCGTCTAGCAGCGCAGCGGCAACGGCACCGCGGGCGGGAACCCGGACGCCTCCAGGCCCCCCGCCGCGACGACGCGGGACTCGCGCGGCGCGGGCGCCTGCAGGACCGGCGCGGCGGGCGGAAGCGCCGGCGCGACCGTCGCATGCAGGCCGCTCAGCAGGGGCGCGAGCGCGTCGATGCACCCTCCGCACTCCGGCGCCGCCGAAAGCACCGCCTCCGCAGGCTCCTCGCAATCCTCGCAGCACGGCGGAGGAGGCGCGACCGCGGGCGCGACGTCCCCGCAGCAGTCGTCCCCTTCCCACTCGTACGACGCGTGGCCGTCGTTGCCGACGCAGAGCCCCACGCCCGAGGTCGCGAAGACCGCGGTGAAATGCAGGACGCAGGCCAAGAGCGAGAGGATCCTCACGCGCCCGGATCCTACCACGCGCGGGCGATCTCCTCAACCCCGGCCGCCGGCGGCGCGCTACCTGTGATCGTGGTCGTGACCCTCGTGACCCGCGTGCTCCTCGATGTCCACGCTGTATTTCCTGTCCCCGATCACGACGGCGATCCGCCCTTTCAGCGGGTCCGCCTTGAGCGCGTCGTCCTTCGCCTCGAAGAGCGACGCCTTCCCTTCCTTGTCCGCCTCGACGGCCTTGGTGACCAGCTGCTTCGCTCCGTCCTCGGTCATCAGGTTGATCTTCGGTGCATCCTTGATCGCGACGGCCTTCTCGGCCTTCCCGTCGAGGACGTAGATCTTCGCCGTGCCCTCCTTCGGGTCGTGAACCAGCTCCAGGTGTGCCAATTCCTCGCCGACCTCGAGCAGCAAGCCGCCGTGCGGCGCCTTGTGCTCCTCTTTCTCCTTCTTCTCATCGTCCCCCGCTAGGCAGACGACAGGGACGGCGATCGCCAGCAGGACGGCCAGGGCCTTACGCATGTGCGGCTCCTTCAGGATTGGCCGGCGGCGCTTCCGGCGCCTCCGGCGTGGTTTCCGAGAATTCGTGCCGAAGCGCTACCATCTCGCGCGCGCTTCCCTCTCGGTGTTTCGCGAGCCTCAGCGCGGCATCGCGGGAGAAGGTCCAGAAGATCCCGGGGCGGACGAGGAACTCGAGGAGGGTGCCGGAGGCGAGGCCGCCGATGATGACGGTGGCGACGGGGTAGAGAAGTTCGCGTCCGGGCTTGTCGGCGGCGAGGGCGAGGGGGACGAGGGCGATGCCGCTGCAGAGGGCGGTCATGAGGACGGGAACCATGCGTTCCTGGCCGGCGCGGACGATCATCGCGGGCGTGAAGTCCTCTCCCTCCTCGCGGATGAGGTGGATGTAGTGGTCGAGGAGGAGGATGGCGTTGCGCGCGGCGATGCCGCCGAGCGAGATCAGGCCGACGAGGGTCGCGACCGACATCGGCTGGCCGCTCGCTACGATGTAGGCCACGGCCCCCACGAACGCCATCGGGATGCTGAGGAGGACTTGGAGCATGAGATTGACCGATCGGAAGTGCATGTAAAGGATGACGCACATCGCGCCCAGCGACAGGACGCTCAGGACGGAAATCAGCCGCGTCGCCTCGGCCTGCGCCTCGAATTGCCCGCTGATCCGGACCGAGTAGCCGGGCAGGGCGCCGAGTTTCTTTCGAAGCGGGTCGAGCGCGCGCTGGACGTCCGCGACCACTTCGCCGAGCGCACGGCCGCCGACGTTGTGCTGCACGACGATGCGACGGGATGCGTTTTCGCGGTTGATGTTGTTGGGCGTCTTGGACATTGCGACGTCCGCGACGTCGCCCAGGCGGATCGGCACGCCCGAGCCGGATCGCAGCACAAGGCCGCGGAGCGCGTTAAGATCGGCGCGGTCCTTGGGCTCGAGCCGGACGACGATCGGGTACGTCGAGATTCCCATCGTCAGGCGGGAGATCTCCTCGCCCGCGAGGGCCAGCTCCACCGACTCGGCGACCTGCCCCGCAGTGAGTCCGGCCTGCCCCATCTTCTCGCGGTTGGGGCGGACCTCGATCTGATCCACCAGGACCTGCTGTTCCGTAAACAGGTCGCGCACCCCGTCGATCCCGCGAATCGCGTTCTCTGCCTCCTTCGCCGCGTCGCGCAGCACGTCCAGGTCCGGGCCGTAAATCTTGATCGCGACCTGAGCGTTCACGCCCGACAGGAGGTGGCTGAGCAGGTGCGCCAGCGGCTGCTCGACTTCCGTCGCGACGCCCGGGAATTCCTTCGCAAGCTTCTCCCGGATCTCCTCCACCATCTCCTCGCGGCTTCGCCTCGAACCCGGGTCGAACGTCACGATCGCCTCGGACATGCCGACGCCCTCGGCGTGCTCGTCGCCCTCGGCGCGCCCCGTGCGACGGGCCACGTGTTTCACCCCCTCCACGGTCTTGA
Source organism: Planctomycetia bacterium (assembly GCA_020849035.1). GTDB lineage: Bacteria > Planctomycetota > MHYJ01 > WSZJ01 > WSZJ01 > WSZJ01. The sequence goes on along the minus strand of JADLHC010000270.1, from coordinate 8,872 downwards.
CCAGCGCCTCCATCCGCCGCCCGTACTCGTCTGACACCCGGAGGCTGGCGTCCGGCGGCAGGATCAGGTTCACCTGCGCCGCTCCCTCTTTGAACGCAGGCAGAAAATTCGCGCCGCGCGTGCCGAGAACGAGCAGCCCCGCGACCACGAGGGCCGCCAGCGTGCCGGCCAGGGGAATCGGGGCCGCGATGCTGAATCGGATGACGGCGGCGGTCGCGGACTTGAGCCTGCGGACGAGGAAGCCGTCCTCCGCATGCTTCGAGGCGAACTTCTCGTCGAGCAGGTAGTGGCACAGGACAGGCGTCAACGTGAGCGAGACGACGAGCGACCCGAGCGTGCTGATGATGTAGGCGAGGCCGATCGGGGTGAAGAGGCGGCCCTCCATGCCCGTGAGGAAGAAAAGGGGGATGTAGACGACGACGACGAGGAGAGTGCCGATCAGGATCGGGTTCCGAACCTCGCTTGAAGCGCGGAAGATGACCCAGAGGGTTCTCTCGGGATTCGCCGACTTTGCGTTTTCTCGCAGGCGTCGGAAGACGTTTTCGACGCCGACGATGGCGTCGTCCACGAGCGCACCGATGGCTACCGCAAGCCCTCCGAGGGTCATGGTGTTGATCGTCAGGCCCATGACCTGGAAGACGATCGCCGTGATGGCGACGGAGAGCGGGATCGCCGTCAGGGTGATGAACGTCGTCCTGAAGTTGAGGAGGAAAAGGAAGAGGATGACGACGACGAGGATCGCGCCATCGCGGACTGCGTCCGAGACGTTGTCGACCGCCCGGTGGATGAACCCGGCCTGCTGGAACAGGTCGGGAATCAGGACGATGTCCTCCGGCATGGTCTTCTGAAGCGCGGCAAGCTCCGCGACCACGTCGTCAGTCAGCTTTGCGGTATCGACGGCGGGCTGCTTGAAGACGACGAGGACGACGCCGGGCTGCCCGTTGATGCCGGCCGCCCCGCTGAGAACGGCCGTCGGGCCGAACTCGACGCGGGCGACGTCCTTCAGACGGACAGGACGAACCGGGTCCGGCCGGACGACCGCATCCGCCAGGTCTTCGGGCCTCATCAGCCGGCCCGTCACCGCCACCAGCGGACCCTTCCAGCCGATCTCCATCATTCCGCCCGTGGCGTTGATGTTGGCGGCCTGCACCGCCCCGGAGACCTCCTCGATCGTGACATCGAAGGCTCTCAGCTTGTCCGCATCGACCGTAACCTGCAGTTCCTGCGGCGCACCGCCGCTGCTCACCACCTGCGCGACCCCGTTCACCGCCCGAAGGCGCGTCTTCACCTGGAGATCCGCGATCGCCCTCAGGGCCGTGGCATCTGTGCCGCCGCCGCGGCTCTGCACGCCCACGATCAAGACCTGGCCCATGACGCTGCTGATCGGCGCCATCTGCGGCTGCACTCCCGGGGGCAGCGATGCGGCCGCCAGCTGCAGTTTCTCCTGCACAATCTGCCGGTTGCGGAAGATGTCCGTCCCCCAACCGAACTCGACGAAGACGACGCCGAGCTCCCGCCCCGCCGAAGAACGGATGCGCGTCACGCCGGTCGCACCGTTCAGCAGCTGCTCGAGCGGCCTGTTGATGAGAAGCTCCACGTCCTCCGGGACCATCCCGTGCGCTTCCGTCATGATCGTCACCGTGGGCCGGTTCAGATCCGGCAGCACGTCCACCGGCATGCGAACGGCGACCCACGAGCCGTAGAATGCGACCAGCAGGGCCCCGAAGACCACCAGGAACCGGGCCCGCAGGCTGAACGCGATGATGCGGTTGAGCATGGTGTCCCCTTAGTGGTTGTGACCCGCGTGGCCCCCGGCGGCCTCGCCGGCCCCGGCCTTCAGCGCCAGCCTCAGCGGGAAGGCGTTGTGCTCCGCCACCTCGTCCCCGGGGAAGATCTCCGAGTGCTTCGCGTCGAGCACCGCAACCTCCCGGTCCTGCCACAGCACCACCACCTTCGCCGGCTTCACCCCGTCACCGTCCTTCACGAAGACGATCCGGTCCGCTCCCTCCTCGACCACCGCGTCGGAAGGCAGGACGTACACCCCCTTCAGCGACTGGATCGGTACCCGCAGAAGGAAGCGCTGCCCCGGGCGCAGCGTCCACGTGCGGAACTTCCCGCGCCCCGGCTCCTCGCGCAAGACCAGCAGTTCGTTCAGCGTCGACAGCACCGCCACCGTACCGGCGTCGCCGGGATCGTTCCTCGCGTACAGGATCCGGAGCCCCTTCAGGTCCGGCCCCGTTCCCGCGACGAGCGGCAGCGCTTCCAGCCTGTCACCCGCCGCCAGCGACCTGAGCAGAAGCGCCGCGTCGCTGCCGGCGGCTTCGGCGTTCAGCAGGACGGGGCGCGGGTCGCGCAGGATCGCGACGCGGGCCCCCGCCTCGACGTGCTCTCCCGGCTTGACGAGAAGCTGCTCGACATCGAAGTCCTCCACGGCGCGCGGGGCGCGGACCTCGACGACGGGCGCCAGCGCGCCGATCTCGTGGAGGTGCTGAACTTCGCGAAGGGAGCTGCCTTTCTGGAGCAGCGCCGCGATGAAAAGGAAATCGGGGGCGGCCCGGGGGTTGGCCCTGAGCCACTCGACGAACTCGGTCGAAATGAGGCCGGTGGCGGACAGCTCGCCGATCGTCGCGATGACGCGCGGGACGTCGTGCACGCCCTCGGGAAGGACGTCGTGGAGCGACTGCGCCTGCTTCGTCCACAGCCCGTTCTGCTCGAGCGCCTGGGTCCAGAAGCGCTCGTTCAGGAGAGGGCCGGGCTTCCCCTCCTCGACGGCGGCGATCTGCGGGTCCGACAGCCCGTGGCGCCGAAGCTCGAGCTGTGAGTTGAGGAGATCCTTCTCAGCCCTGGAGATCTCGTAGCTCAGGTCGATCAGGTTCTTGCGCGGGACGATAGGGTACCCCTCCACCGTGCCGCTCTCGGCGAACTTCTCCAGGCGCGCCAGCTCGGTCTTGAGAAGGTCGAGGTTGCGCCGGGCTTTCCGCAGCTCCGTCACAGCCCCGTGGAACTGCTCGCTCGCCGGCTGCACGATGTCCGCCGTGAGTGCGAGCTCCGGGAACGGAAGGGCGTCCCGAAGGACGGTCACGATCGTCTCCCCCGCCGTCGCGATGCCGCCGTGCACCACACGGACTTCCAGCACGCGTCCCGCGACGGGGCTCGCCACCGGATACTCCGTCGCGGACGGCGACTCGACCACCGCCGGGATCCCGGTCGTGCGCGCGAAGTCGCCAGCCTCGATCTCCCTGAACGTGACGCCGAGGTTGAGAAGCGCCTGCGACGAGATCTCCGCGTGGCCTTCCTCATGGCCCTCGTGCCCGTCCTTCGCCGTTTCATTCCCGTGCGCCTCGCCGCCCGCCGTGCCCGACTGCTTCGCGGCGTACCAGCCGCCACACAGCCCGATCACGGTGAACGCCAGGCTCAGCAGCACGCCCATCGCCTTTTTCAGCATGTCAGGCCTCCCTCGTGACGGAGCGCGCGCCGCCGTCCAGCCGGCCCGACTCCTTCGGTTCCGTGTATGGTTCCGGCGGCCGCCGGTCCGGCGCCTCGTCGGGGAACAGCAGCAGCGGGCGCCCCACCGCTTCCTCGAGATCCACCCAGGCGGCCCTCGCCTCCTTCTCCACAGCGAGCACCTCGATCGACGCGTTCCGGTACGACCGCTCCGCCTCCAGCACCTGCAGCGCCTCCACCACGCCCGCCTCGAGCCCCTTCTGCGCGAGGTCGAGCTGCGACTTCGCCCGCTCGAGGACCCGCGTGCGCACCGCAACGAGCTTCTCGAGCAGGATCGCCAGCCGCGCCCGCGCCCGCTCCAGCCCGGCCAGCGCTTCCGACAGCGCCGCTTCGTACTGCGCGCGCACCTCTTCGCGCCGCGCCAGTGCCCGGGCGACTTCCGGCTGGTTCCGGTCGAAAATCGGGATGTCGATCCCGAGCGTCAGCCCGAGCGAATACCGGTGCTCCCCGGGCTCGCCGCCGCCGTTCACTCCGAAGGAAAGGTCGGGAACCTGCTTCGAGATCTCGAGCCGAAGGGCTCCCTCCGCGACGTCGTAGGCGGCCCGGAGACGGGCCAGCGCAGGATGATTGGCGACCAGCAGCGCCACGACCTCCTCGGCCCCGGGCACGGGCGCATCGAGGGGCGGAAGGGCCTCCGCGGAGAGCGCACCGGCGGCTTCCGGCGCGACCCCGGTCACGGCCGCCAGCTCCGAGCAGGACTCCGCGTCCTCGAGCCGGGCGTCCAGATCCATCGTCTCCGCACGCGCGAGGTCCAGCTCCAGCAGCCCGACGTCCAGCGCCGTCGCCTGCCCCGCCTCGACCAGCCGCTTCCCGATCTCCGCGCTCCGCCGCGACAGGGCGATCAGCTCCGCCGCGACCGCGCGTTCGCGGCGCGCGAGGACGAGCGCGCCCCACGCGCGACGGAGCCGCAAGTACTCCTCGCGGTGCTTCACGAGCAGCTCGACCTGCGCCGCACCGGCCTCGAGCCGGTTGAGGTCGTCCTGACGGGCAAGCCGTGCGCTGAGCGGGATCGCGAACGAGAGCGACCCCACGGGCGCGACCCGGTGCGCCACGATCTCGGGCCCAAACCCGAATTCCGGCCCGACCTCGACCCCGGGATTCGGAAGCGGCGTCGACACATCCGAGAATTCCAGCGCCGCCCGGTAGGCGGCCCGGGCACGGATCAGCGCCGGGCCGTGCTCACGCAGCAGCTCCGCCGCCTGCCCGAAAGTCAGCACTGGCGTTTCGGCGCCCGCTGCGCCGCCGGCAGCCGCCAGCGCGCGCGTCCGGCGGACCTGCTCGAGCAGGTCGTCGGGCCGAAGGGGCTTCTTCTCGTAGGCCGTGCATCCCCAGGCGGCCAGGAGGACGGCCGCAGGGAGACAGCGAGTGCGTGGCATCGTGTGTCCCCGTGAAAGGCGGTGGAACGGCAGGGCACCCCGCGTCCGGGACGGACTCCCGGCGCGGATCAGGTCCGACAAAGGGGCGTCAGCGCGCTAGCAGCGCAGGACGCCGCAGGTCAGCAACGCCGCGACGCAGGTCGCGGGCCGGACGGGGGCCGGGGGCGGAAGGCCGGGTCCCGCGTGCGGGATGCCGGATAGTGCGGGCAGGACCGAGGCGACTGTCGCGGTCGCGGACGGCACGGCGACCCTGCGGACCTCGGAGTCCGCTGCCTGCCTGTGGCTGCACCCGAATGGATTCCCGTGCAGGTGCTCGCAGTGGTCGCAGTCGGAGTCCTTCTCCGGCACCGCCGTCTGCGACAGCTTTCCCACGTGGCAGTCCCGGCATTCCGGGATGACGATCCCCTGGCAGACGAGGATCGCCAGCATCAGGAACGCGAGGAAACCAGCCGCCCGTGTCGTCACGCCCTGCAAGCTAGCAGCCGCGCCGCCCGCGAGTCAAGCGCGCTCTTTGAAGAACCCGGTCAGGGTGTCGGAGAACGCCCCGGGCGCCTCCATGTTTGAAAGGTGCCCGGCGCCCGGGAGCTCGACGTACGACGCCCCGCGGATCCGTGCCGCCAGCCCCCTCATCTCCTCCGGCGTCGAGATCGTGTCCTTTGCCCCGCACACGAGCAGCGCCGGGACGTCGATAGTCTCGAGGAGCGGCGTCGAGTCGGGCCGCGCGCCCATCCCACGCAGCGCGGCCGCCAGCCCCTGTGCCCGGTTCGCGTGGATCAGGCTCCTCACGAATTCCCTCGTCCCCTCCGGCGCAGCCGCGGACAGCAGCTTCGGCATCATCCTCTCCGCAGCCACCGCCGGGCCGCCCTCGAGCACCGCCCGCGCGAATTCCTCCCGGCCCGCCTTCTGTTCCGGCGAGTCCGCGACGGCCCGCGTGTCAGCCAGGACCAGCGCGCCGACGCGCTCGCGGTGCCGCTTCCACATCGCCAGCGCCACGTACCCCCCCATCGAGCAGCCGCAGACCGCCGCCCGCGCGATCCCGAGCGCGCCCAGCGTCTCCGCGACGTCGTCGGCCATCTCTTCCATCGTCGCCGACTCCGCGGCGGGCGACCCGCCCAGCCCGCGCAGGTTCATCGCCACGACGAGGTGGCGCTCGCGCAGCCGCGCGAAATTCGGGTCCCACTGCGCGGCTGAGAGAGGGAATCCATGGAGGAGAACGAGCGGCAGGCCCTCGCCGGCGGCCTTGAAGAGAAGTCTCACGGAGTCGCCCCCAAAGGAGAACGTCCTGCTGCGGGACCGGCGCGTGCCGGTCCCGGGATAGCGGAGGAGGGAATTGAACCCTCACGGGTGTGAGCCCAACGGATTTTGAATCCGTTGCGTCTGCCAGTTCCGCCACTCCGCCGAGTGACACCTACTCGTCTGTCGAGCAAGAGGTTACGTCAACTGCGCCTGCTACACAACTTGCGCCGACTTTGGTGCTTGTGCCGTACTTGTGCCACTTCCAACCGGTTTCGGGGCAATCAGGGCATCGACCGCGCTTCTCAGGTTGGACGGCGAAAGGTGCATGTACCTCTGCGTCATCGCGTAGGAACCGTGCCCCATCAGCGTCCTGATGACTTCGGGGCTGATGCCCGCTTGCGCGAGCCGGGAGCCGAAGGAGTGCCGCAGGACGTGGAACGAAACGCCCGTCAGCCCGGCCCGCTTGACTGCCGCAGTGAACCCGCCCGCAACGTTGGTGTAGTGAGTCATCGTCTCCGGGTTGGTGAACACGAAGGGAACAGCGCCGTCCTTGCCGATGACCGGGGAGACGCTCTTCAGAGCATCCCGCAGGACCGCGTTCATCGGGACATGCCGAGTCTTGCCGGACTTCGTGTCAGCGAAGCGCACCAAGCCCGCCGTGAAGTCCAGGTCGCCCCACGTCAGGCCGATGACCTCGGAGAAGCGCCCGCCCGTGTTCAGCGCCGTCAATACGACGGGCCGCAGGTACTCGGGAAGGACACCCATCAGCCTCGCTTCTTCGTCCGCGTTGATCCAGCGCACCCGCCCATTCCGTTCCGGCAACTGCGCGATGCCGTGAGCCGGGTTCCGTTCGATCAGTCCGCGCTTCACTGCCTCCGACAGCGCACCGGATAGGAAGGCGAAGCGTCGGTTGATGGTCGCGGGCTTGAGGGAACGCCCGCCCTTGCCCTTCTTGGTAGTCTCTTCGTCGAACCAGCGTTGAACGTCTCCCGAGAGAATCGAGCGGAGGTTCATCGACCAGAGGCGCGAGCCCGCCAACAGCTTGAGGACGCTACGCTCTCCCCGCAGGGTCGCGGCTCGATGCGTTGCTTCGCAGTGCGGGAGGTACTCGCCCGTCACGAACTCGCCGAGCCTCACGGACTTCAACGCCTCAAGCGAGTTGACGCCCGAGATACGCGCCTTCGCAATCTCCGTCTGCTTTGCCCGGAGAACCATCAACGCCTCTTCCTTGGTCGAGACGTTGGCCAAGTCGCGGTGCCGTCGCCCGTCGAGTCCGATGTAGGAAACGATCCACGGTCGCAGTCCGCCCTTCCTCTTGCGCGAGTCTTGAAAAACTTTGGCCATGACTACTTACCTCCCTTCTTCGATGGTTTCCGCTTCGCGACCAGGTCTTCAAGCGCGAGGCGAAGGTAGTCGGAGAGTCCGCGCCGCTCGGCGGCAGCAGCCTCTTCAAGCGCCCGCTTCAACTCCGGGGGCACGCGGAGAATGACGAACTCGCTTTTCACGACGGGTCGCTCCTTTCGCTTGGGCTTCATGCACGAATTGTATCACGGTGTATCACAAAGTCAAGAGTCGGGCACGAGATCGGCAAGCGAGTCGAAGCGCATCTCCGTGGAACCGGCGAAACGAGGTGAATCGCCGAGAAGTCAGCGGCGAGGAGTTTCGCACGGCATCAGATAGATCGAATCCGCACCCCGTCTTGCGCAACAGGTCGATATATCGCGAGAGGCATTCCTCGGAACCGCGCGTCTCACCGTCGACGAAGCGACTGGAGCAACCCGACCGGGTCGAATCCGAGAACCTCGGCGACGTCCAGGAACTCGATGACGTCGAGTCGGCGTTCGCCTCGCTCGAACTTTGAAACGAACGACTGCGGACGCGAAAGGTGGCGCGCAACCTCGTCCTGCGTGAGCCCGGCATCACGTCGGGCTTTGACAAGCGCGGCTCGGAGTTGATCATAGCGCTTGGTGAAGAGAGACTTGGTCACGCGGCGAGTCCCATGGGTTCGCCGCCTTGTAAACCCGCCTTGGGATTATCCCAAAACGGGTTATCGTCGCAGGGGATGTGGTCGACGTTGAACGAACGGAGGCGAGCATGGCGGATCTCTCGGCGGCGTGCCCGAGTTGTGGCAAGAACGTCTGGTATTCCCCTGAGCAGGCGGGCCAGGACGGGCGATGTCCGTGGTGCAAGGCTGAAATTAGGTTCGCCGCCCTCGGAAGCTCACTGCGCGGATGCTTGAACGTTGATCTCACGGCTCCGTTGCGTTCAGTCGTGTCTTCTGTCGTTGGGGTGTTTGCACCTGATCGGCGCAACTGGGAAGGCAGGTACGTCCCCTCTGCACCTGAACCTCCGAATCCTTCTCGGCCCGCGCAACCACTGGCGACGAAGAGCGAATTGCCGCCGAGTCCAACTACCGGACCTTCTGACTCACGCCTAAGCGACTTGCCGCCCGCTCTCCAGGTGCTGCGATTCCTGATGTTCGGTGCGGGGATCGTCGCCTTCTTGATCGTCGGAGTGCTCCTCTTCGTCAACGGGCATCCTTGGTGGGGAGTGTTCTGGTTCTGCGGGGTGGGAGAGTTGGTGATGTGGCCAGTTTCGATGGCTGGATGGTTGCTTCTCTCGTTTCTCGTGGCGCTCGGGGCTTCCGGTAGATCAGACGACCGGAGAACCGAAGGCACCTCCGCGACCACCGCTCGCAGGGCAAAGTTGTGGTGCGCCCTCGCAGCCTTCGCATTGCTGATGCTCATGTGCTTGTT
>JADLHC010000269.1 GCA_020849035.1 Planctomycetia bacterium | reverse complement strand
CTCGCGGAAGTGGCGGCACATGCGCTCGGAGAAGAGCTTCTCCCAGCCGTAGCCGTCCTCGGGCATGGCGGGGTAGGCGTCCTCCTCTCGGAGCGCGGTGACGTCGTAGGCGCGCTGCTTGTCGGCGTTGTAGACGCAGGCGGAGGAGGCGTAGAAGTACCGCTTCACGCCCGCATCGAGCGAGGCGAGGAGGAGGTGGGTGTTGATGAGAACGCTCAGCATGCAGAGCGCCTTGTTGTTCTCGATGAACCCCATGCCGCCCATGTCGGCGGCGAGGTTGTAGACCTCCGTGACGCCCTTGCAGGACGTCCGGCAGTTCGCGAGGTCCTTCAGGTCGAGGACGAGGTTCTCGACGTCGTCGAAGCGCTGGTACCACTCCCCCGTCGGCTTGATGTCCACCGAGCGGACGCGGGCGACGCCTTCGCGGCGCAGCGCCGCGACGAGATGCCCGCCGATGAAGCCTCCGCCACCGGCCACAAGGACGACTGGTTTCTCGCCCACGGGATCAGACTCCAAAGGGTCCGGCGCCGGCAACCGGCCGGGAGGTCCAGACTAGGCCTGCGGTCTCGTTTCCGACTTCTTCGCGTCCCCGTACCCGTACCCGTACCCATACCCATACCCGTACCCGTACCCCCCGCCATGCGGATGCGCACAGTTCAGCACCGCGCCCAGCAGCTTCACGCCCATGCTCTTCAGCCTCTTCACCGCCGAGCGCGCGACGCTGCGCCCGGTGGTCCCTTCGCGGATCACGATCACGGCGGCGTCGGCGCGGCGAGCGACGAGGGGGGATTCGGAGGCCTGGAGGACGGGGGCGTTGTCGAGGAGGACGAAGTCCCAGCGTTCGCGGGCGGCGCGGAGGACGTCGTCGAAGACCGGGGAGCCGGCGAGCTCGGCGGCGTGCTCGTGGCCCTGCTCGGGGCCGGCGACGTCCACGCCGGGGATGGTGGAGGGGCGGGCGGCGTCCTCGAGCGAGGCGCGGCCTTCGAGGACGGCGTCGAGGCCGGGGCCGCCGGGGGTCGCGGCGAAGGCGCTGAGCTTGGGGCGGCGCATGTCGGCGTCGAGGAGCAGGACGCGCTTCCCTTCCATCGCCATGACCTTGGCGAGGTTGAGGGAGACGGTGGACTTGCCTTCGCCCGGGAGGGGCGAGAGGACGGCGAGGACCTTGCCGCCGGGGATTTTCTCGAAGCGGGTGAGGATCTCGGCGCGGAGGCCGCGGAAGGACTCGATTTCGGCGATGGAGGCGGCGCCGCCGAGGAGGGTGGGGGCGTCGGGGGCGTGGCCGGCGAGCTCGGGGACGACGGTGAGGACGTCGAGGCCCATGAAGACCTCGACTTCCTCGGCGGAACGGACGCGGTCGTCCACCTGGTCGGCGAGGAGCATGGAGCCGCAGCCGAGGAGGAGGCCGGCGAGGCAGCCGAGGGCGAGGTGGAGAAGGACGCGCGGCTTCCAGGCGTCGCGCGGCGGGCGGGCGAAATCAATGACGCGGACGCTGGAGATGCCGGCGCCGGCGGTGGCGGACTCCTCGCCGTGGCGCTTGAGGTACGACGCGTAGACCTCGCGGGCGGCGAGGCGCTCGGCGTCGAGGCGGTGGTACTCGGTGCGCTGGGTGCCGGCCCTCGCCATCTGCTTCTCGAGCGAGGCCAGCTCCTCCATGAGCGCCTTCTCCTCCGTGACGGCGGCGTTCACGTCGGTCTGGAGGGCGAGCAGCGCGCCCTCGACCGCCGCGGACATCCGCTTCTCGATGCGCGCCAGCTCGGTCTGGAGGGCGAGAACGCGGGGGTGCTCGTCGAGGTGCTTCAGCCGCTCGGTGGCGAGGAGCTGCGCGACGCGGTCGTGCTCCGCGGAGAGGCGTTCCAGCACCTTTGTCTTCTGCAGGGCAGGGTTCAGCTCCGCCCCGGTCCCGTCGCTCTTGTAGCGCGTCAGCGCGTCGAAGTCCGACGCCAGCGCGATGCGGCGCATCCGCACGTCCTCGAGCGCCAGCAGCACCTTGCGCCACGCCTCGCAGATCGAGTCGTACTGCTTCTCCAGGTCGATGAACCCGCAGGACTCCATGAACTTCAGGCAGTCCGCCTCCGCGTCCGCCACATTCTTGCGCATCCCGGGCAGCGTGTCCTTCGAGAGCGACTCCACCGCCTCGGACTTCACGTCCCGCATCCGGCGGTTCGCGTCCTCGAGGTACAGCGACACGAGCGTGTTGGCGATCTGCGACGCCTTGTCGGGCTGCTCGTCCACGACGCCGACCTTCATCACGAAGCTCGACCGCACGAGCTCGACGTCGATCTTCGCCGTCAGCGCCCGGACCGGGTCGGGCTCGGCCTCGAAGTCCCGGCGGATCGCCTCCGGGAGCGCCTTGAGGCACTGCTCGACGAGCGAGGGCCCCGTCAGGATGTTCTCCTGCGTCCGGTAGTACGTCTCCCACATCGGCCCGCCGCCGCCGGAGCGGAGCGAGGGATCGTCCTCCGTCGACAGCAGCGACTGCTCCGGCCGGATCTCCAGCGTCACCTGCGGCCGGTAGAGGCGCTTCTGCGCGAACGTCCACACCGCCGTCCCGCCGAGGACGAGGATCCAGACGCCCGCGAGGAGGCGCCAGCGCCTGCGGAAAAGCAGGAGGAGCTGCCTCGGGGTCGGGGTGGAGTCGCTCGGGGCGGACATGGGGGGGCGCGTCGTCATCGCTCAGTACGAGAAGATCACTCCCGCGTAGACCTGCCAGTTGTCCCACTGGTCGCCGGAAACGCGCTTCGTGTTCCCCCAGCGGGCGAGGCCACCCCCGTCGACCGCCACGTTCTCGACGATCTGCCACGTCACGCTGAAGCCGGCGGCGATGTAGCTGCGCACCGGGCTGTTGCTCGGGTGGACGCGGTCGTACTGCCCCCGCCCCCGCACCTTCACGTTCTCCAGCACCTGCCACTCCGCGATGACGACGACCCGGTGGAGCTTCTGGAACGCCGACCCGGAGCCGGAGAATCCGAAGCGGGCGACGTAGTCCCCCTGGATGAGAAGCGGCTTGAACACCTGCCAGCGGGCGTGGATTTCGGCGTCGAACCCGGAGCCGCGCTCCCGGTGCGACTCCCCCGCCTCCGGGTGGCGCGACCGGTACCACGAATAGCCGGCCCCCGCCTCCACGAGCAGGTTCTCGTAGATCTGTCCCCGCGCCGACGCGTGCGCGAACCACCCTTCCCCGTTCGGCGTGATGTCCGACTCCCGGTAGCTGATGCGGATGTAGCCGCCGTCGGCGCCGACCGAGAAGCGTTCGTTGATGCGGTAGTAGCCGGCGAGGCCGCCGCGGTAGTTCTCGTTTTCCCGGCTGTTGAAGTCGTCGCCCTCGTAGTGGACGGTCTCGACCTGGCCGAACAGCTCCAGCTTGACGGCCTTCCCGAGCAGGACGCCCGCGCGCGGCATCGTGTCCGTGACGAGGCGGCCGGCGCGCTCGGCATAGACGGCGTCCACGGGATCGGTCACGTGCCGGGCGATCTCGACGAGCTGGAGGTCGAAGATCCCGTCGGCGTAGCGGATCTTCCCGTAGAAATGCTCCTGGTCGTTGCGCGCGGTGTGGTGCCCCTGGTACGCGTCGTAGCTGATGAGCAGGTCCGCCGCGGCCTCGAAGCGCGCGTCGGCGTAGTCCACGCGTCCCCGCACGAACGGGATCGCCGCCGCGTCCGAGTGCGCGCGGCGGTTCGGCGTGAGGAAGAGGTTGTCGGTGTAGAGCGCGTAGACGCCGCCGTAAACGTGAAACTTCAGCGGCTTGCTGGACAGGGGCCCATCCTGCTGCTGCACCTCGTGCGTCACCCTGTCCATCCACTCCACGGCCATCGAGTCGGCACGGGCGGTCACGGCGAAGACGAACAGGCTGGCGGACACTATTCCGGCGCGAAACATTCTCCCTCCCTTTCCCACGGCCACGTCCGGGGCCCGACTCCTCGGGACGCCCGGACCGAAAATGACACGAAGACACCGATTCAGATCACCCTGCGGGCAGGACGCGCCGCCCGGCTACTGCCCGTCCGGGCTCACGCTGCTCGTGCTCTTCACCGTCTGCTCGTCCGTGACCTCGGCGGACGGAAACGGGTCGTACGAGAGCACGCGCCGGATGTCCGGCTGCTGCGCGTTCCCGTTCCCCGCCGGGGGCGGCGAAGAGCCGTCCGCCGGCGGCGTCCCGGCCGGGGGCTCCGCGGCGGCGGCCGCCAGTGCGGCCCGCAGCGACGTCCCCCCGAGACGCTTCCCGTCCGCAACGCGCCACCCGCCGGAGTCCGCGACGACGGACGCGGGGCTGGCGACCACGAAAGAGCCGTCGCCCGACGCCAGCCTCAAAGGCCGGCGGCCGTGCGACGAGAGCTCGAACCCGCCCGGGGCGCGCGTCAGGCGCACGCCCGGCTCGATCGTGACCAGGCCTCCCTCGACCTGGATCTCGACGAGGCCGCCGAGAGACTCGACGGCGTTCTGCGACGCCAGGAGCGTCCCTCCCTGGGCTTCCTGGACCTGGAAGACGGGCCCGGTGACCTCCCGGTCGCCGATGCGCACACGATCCTCCCGCAGACCGACTTTCACCACAGACGTCGTGGCCGCCACCATGGCGCCGGCCACAATGAGGGGCTTCAACACGAAGGTGACTCCCGTAAAGAGAAAGACACTAGTGGAACTTCGAGATTCCTCCCGCGGCGGACAATAGCGGACCCCCCGCCCCAAGCGCAAGCGCAAATTCTCGGGAAACGATGAATCGCCTTCGCCGACCGGCGGGCGCCTCTCGCCCCGGGGACTCCGGTCGGGCCGAGTCGTCCTCCTGCTGCGCCGCCGGCGGCAGGGCCAGGAGCGCCGGCAGGGCGATCGCGCGTGTCATGCCGCGCATGGTCGCGGCCCGCCGGGCGTGCCGCGCGGGGAAACCTTCTCTCGGCCGCCACCTCGACTCCAGCCCTTCCGCCCGCCAACATTTGACCCGCCGCCTCCCTCCCCCAATAATCACCCGCTTCCATCTTCGCCGTTCCTGCCCACTGCCCCCCGCCGACTGCCCACTCCCAAGAGGCCCACCCATGCCGCTCTTCCCCCCCACAGACGATTTCGCCCGCCGCCATATCGGGCCGACCCCGAGGGACATCGAGGCGATGGCCGCCGCGTGCGGCGCGAAGTCGCTCGAGGAGCTGATCGACAAGGTCGTGCCGGCGGGGATCCGGCTGAAGAAGCCGCTCGCGCTTCCTCCCGCGCGCTCCGAGCGCGAGGCCCTCGCGGAACTCGCTTCCATGGCCGCCGAGAACCAGATCTGGCGGTCGTACATCGGGATGGGGTACCACGACTGCGTCACGCCAGGGGTGGTGCTGCGGAACATCCTGGAGAACCCGGGGTGGTACACCGCGTACACGCCGTACCAGGCGGAGATTTCGCAGGGGCGGCTGGAGATGCTCCTGAACTACCAGACGATGGTGAAGGACCTGACGGGGATGGAGATCTCGAACGCGTCGCTGCTGGACGAGGGGACGGCGGCGGCGGAAGCGATGACGATGTCGCACCGGATTGGGCGCAACGACGAGCGGATGACCTACCTCGTGAGCGACCTTTGCCATCCGCAGACGGTCGAGGTCGTCAAGTCGCGCGGCGCGGCGCTGGGGATCAAGGTCGTCGTCGGCGACCACCGCAAGTGGACCTTCGGCGGCGACGTCTGCGGCGCGCTGGTGCAGTACCCCGCGACCGACGGGGTCCTGCACGACTACGCGCCGACCTGCGACGCGGCGCACAAGTCGCAGGCGTTCGTGACCGTCGCGACCGACCTGCTCGCCCTCACGCTCCTCAAGCCCCCCGCCGAGTTCGGCGCCGACATCGCCGTCGGCAACTCCCAGCGCTTCGGCGTCCCCATGGGCTACGGCGGCCCGCACGCGGCGTTCATGGCGACGAAGTCCGAGTTCGTGCGCTCGATGCCGGGGCGGCTCATCGGCGTGTCGAAGGACGCGGACGGGAACGTCGCGCTTCGCATGGCGCTCGCCACGCGCGAGCAGCACATCCGCCGCGAGAAGGCGACGTCGAACATCTGCACCGCGCAGGTCCTGCTGGCCGTCTGCGCGGCCGCTTACGGGATCTACCACGGGCCGGAGGGGCTGCGCCGCATCGCCCGCCGCGTCCACGCGATGACCGCGACGCTGCGCGAGGGGCTGAAGCGCGCGGGGCTCGACGTCGGCAGCGCGCCGGTGTTCGACACGTTCACGGTCCGCACCGGCCCGCGCACCGACGAGATCGTTGAGCGCGCCGCCGCCAAGAAGATCAACCTGCGGCGCTTCGACGAAGAGACCCTCGGCGTGGCGCTCGACGAGACGGTGGGGGACGCGGACCTGCTCGACCTGCTGGAAGTGTTCGGGCCGAAGGACATGCTCGAGGCGGCCGCGCGCGCCGCGGGGACGCCTGCGGTGCCGAAGGCGTTTGCGCGCAAGTCGGACTTCATGACCAACCCCGTCTTCAACCTGTACCACTCCGAACACGACATGCTGCGGTACCTCCACAAGCTGGAGGCGAAGGACTACACGCTCAACGCGGGGATGATTCCGCTGGGGTCGTGCACGATGAAGCTGAACGCCACGGCGGAGATGATCCCGATCACGATGGCGGGCTTCGGCCGGCTGCACCCGTTCGCCCCGGTGGCGCAGGCCCGCGGCTACCAGCGGCTCTTCCGGGAGCTGGAGGGCTGGCTCGCGGCGATCACGGGGTTCGACGCGACGAGCCTGCAGCCGAACGCGGGCTCGCAGGGCGAGTACGCGGGGCTGCTCGTCATCCGCGCCTACCTCAACTCCATCGGCCAGGG
>JADLHC010000268.1 GCA_020849035.1 Planctomycetia bacterium | reverse complement strand
TCCAGAACCTCTTTCCGGTCAACATCAGCGGTTCTCCTTTGTTTCAGTTTGACGTCACGTTTGGGAAGTCTCGGCTTCCCGGTTGACAGGCTGTCGATCCCGCGTCGGGGTCAAGGCCCTCCCGCGGCCGGGCAATTCTTCCGGCCTCTATCGTTGCGGTTCGCCCTCCTTTCGGTTCGCGTCGATGGAGCCTGTTGTGAAAGTGTCTTGTCGGTATCGCCAGGTGCGGCGGAACTACGCACGGGCGCTGCGGGCACGGAAACCACCCGGGAATCCGGCGGGCAGCAGGTTGGGCGGCGAGGGTACTGTCAATGCGGCGTCGGGTCAACGGTCGCGGGCGAGGCGGTTGAACCCGATCGATGGACCCCGTCAGCGCACCAGCGCCGCCCGCGCTTCCGTCGCCCGCGGATGCCCGGGGAACGCCTTGAGCAGCCGCTCGAAACCCTCTCGGGCGCGCTCCGGGAGATTGCGGTCGCGGAGGGCGCACGCGAGGAGCCAGAGGTCCTCGGCGCCGGCGGGGTCGCGCAGGGCGATGCGCGCCTCGGCGCGGGCTTGAAGCGCCGGGACGCTGTCGGGCGAGGACGCGAGGACGGCGTCGGCGTCCTTCTCCGCGCCCGCGGCGTCCCCCGCGGAGAGCCGCGACGACGAGCGGTTGAGGCGGGCGGGGAGGAAACGCCCGTCGAGGTTGACGGCTGCGTCGAAGTCCTCCAGCGCCGCCTCCGCATCGCCCGCCAGCGCGCGCGCGACGCCGCGCAGGTTTCGGTGCGGGGCGGACAGCGCGTTGGCCTGCACGGCGCGGTCGAGGTCCTCCAGCGCGCCTTTCACGTCCGGCGGCTCTCCCGCCAGGCGGATCGTCGCCCGGAGCGCGAGCGCGTCGTCGCGGAAGGGGTTGGCCTGGAGGACGGCGTCGAGGTCCGACAGCGCGTCCGGGAATTTCGCGGCGAGGAACGCGAGGGCGGCGCGGGCGTGAAGGGGCATCCACTCGCGCCCCGGGGCGGGCCTCGCGGCCGCGGCGCGGGCGAGGAGGTCCGCGGCCTCGAGCTGGCGCTCGCGGGCGTGGCGGGCGGCGGCGGAGGGCTCGCCGGGGCCGGAGGGGTCGGCGCGCGCGGCGATGCGGGCTTCCATGAAGGCGTCGAGGCGGGCGAGCGCGAGTTCGTAGATGGCCGCGGCGGAGTCCCCGGCCCGGGACAGGTCCGCGATCGCCGCCTCGCGCTCCCCGCGCAGCCGGCGGGCCCTTCCCCGCCCCGCATACGCCTCCGCGCAGGAGTCGTCGACGGCGAGAGCCTTTGCGAAGTTCTCGACCGCGCGGGCCAGGGCGGCGCGGAGGTCGTCGGCGCGTCCGGTCATCATGCATTTCTCGGCGAGGTCGAGCTGCTCGTTGCCGGGGCGGACCCATTCGGCGGCGGCGGCGCGGCGCGCGGCGGCGGCCTCCCCGGCCTTCCGGAGCGCCTCGGCCTCGGCCTCCTGCCGGTCGCGCTCGCGGCGGTCGCGCGCGCCGGCGACCCAGACGACGCCGAGGGCGGCGAGGCCGAGCGCGGCGACGATCGCCGCGGCGACGACGGCGGTGTGGCGGCGCGCCCATGCGACGGCCCTCTCGGCGGCGCCGGGAGGCCGCGCCATGATCTGCGAACCCGCCAGGTGCCGGTCGAGATCCGCCGCAAACTCCCCCGCGGTCTGGTAGCGCCGCCCCACCTCCTTCGCCAGCGCCTTCAGGCAGATCGTCTCCAGATCGCGCGGAACCGCCGGCTTCAGCTTCCGCGGCGGCACCGGCGGCTCCGCCAGCACCGCCAGCACCGTCTTCACCGAGTCCGCCTTCTCGAACGGCGGCCTGTCCGTCAGCAGGTAGTACAGCACCGCCCCCAGCGAGAACACGTCGCTCCGCCCGTCGACCGTGGCCGCGTCCCCCTGCGCCTGCTCGGGGCTCATGAAGTTCGGCGTCCCCATGATCACGCCGCTCTGCGTCAGGTTCCGCGTGTCCCCGAGGTGCTTCGCCAGGCCGAAATCCATCAGCACCGGCCGCCCGTCCTCCGCCAGCACCACATTCGACGGCTTGATGTCCCTGTGCACCACCCCCAGCCCGTGCGCATACTCCAGCGCCCGCGCCACGTCCCTCACGATCCCCGCCCGCTCCCTCATCGACAGCTCCGGCATCCGCCGCTCCAGCGACCGCCCCTTCACGAACTCCATCGTGAAATACGCCCGCCCCCCCTCCGTCCCCGTCTCGTACACGGGCACGATGTTCGGATGCTTCAGCTTCGCCGCCGCCCTCGACTCCCGCCGGAACCGCTCCATCTCCAGCGGCGCCGTCTCCGTCGACAGCAGCATCTTCAGCGCCACATCCCGCCCCAGCTCGTTGTCCCGCGCCAGGTACACCACCCCCATGCCCCCGCGGCCCAGCTCGCGGAGGAGGGTGAACTTGCCGAAGTGTTTCTGCGGGGCGTCGCCCATGGCGTGCCGGATGATAAACTCCGCGCGCGGAACAAGGAGAAACACGGCCATGACAAAGCGGATTCTTGCGGTGGCGCTGGTGCTGGCGTCGCTCCCGGCGTGCGACAAGGTGAAGGAGATCCCGAACCCGATCGGCGGCGGGTCGGGGACCTCGGGGGGAGGCGGGGGCGATGCGTCGCCGACGGGCACGCTCGACGCCTACAAGGCCGCGATCGCCGCGCAGGACTGGGGGAAGGTCCACGGGCTGCTGTCGGCGGAATTCCAGAAGCAGGCGCTTGCGGAGGTGGAGGAGCTGAAGCGCGACCTGGCAGGGGCGGACGCGGGGAAGAAGATGGCGGCGGAGTCGCGGATCCGGGAGCGCGGGATGAAGCCGGAGCAGTTCTCGCAGGGGGATGCGGCAAAACTCGCAGTGGAGTGGGTGGGTGCGGAGGCGATGAAGGGGAGCGCGCGCCTGCCGAGGGTGATCAAGGAAACCAAGGCGATCAAGCTGGACGATCGGAAGGCGTCCGTGGACTACCTGACGCCGGAGGACAAGCCGGCGACGCTCCGGTTCGTGAAGGAAAACGGCGCCTGGCGGTTCGCACCGTGACGGCTACCAGACGTGCGTGACGGGACCCTCGAGCCGGCCTGAGAGGGTCTTCTCGACGCCCGCGGCCTTCACCTTCAGTTCGACGTCCACCTGCCACCCGTCCGTCCCGTTGTAGGACTTCGGCCGCCAGTACGCGCGCGGCGTGATCGAGGCCTCGAGCACGGGGCACTTCCCCGCCCCGGGCAGGGCGATGCCGGCGTCGTCGCCGGGCCTGAGGCGGAACGTGCGGCCGATGAGCACGTCGCAGGAACGGACGTCGTCGATGTCGCCGGGGAAATCGTCGCGGCCGTTGCAACGGCCGGCGCCGTCGAGGTCGAGGGGGGAATTGAGGTAGAGGAGCGCGTTGTCGGGCCCGGCGAAGAGGACGATCCGGACGGCGCCGCGATCCGGGTGTTCGATCCAGGCCTCCACGCCCTGCAGGTCGACGGGGCCGGCGCCTCCCGACAGCGCGAGGACGCCGGGAGGGACAGGGGCGCCGCCGGGCGCGGCGGCACGGCCCGGCCCGCGGAGAAGCCCCTTCGCCAACGCCAGCCCGACGAGCACGAGGATCCCCGCCGCGACGGACGCGATGCGCTTCCCGATGGACGTCGCCGGCCAGCCCATGCCGCCTCCCTGGGGTTTGACCTAGTCGTCCAGCCCGCGGACGCGGACCTGGAGCCGGTTGACCGAGCCGGGGCCGAAGTTCTTCGACCAGAAGACCATCGCGCCGTGGAGGGTGTCGCACCCGCAGGCGGGGGCGAACACGCCCTGGAACTGGAAGAGCGACTCGTTGGTGTCGTCGTCGACGAGGTAGGGGTTGGCGGCGCCGTTGTCGTTCCGCCAGCCGAGGCCGTCGTCGTCGGGCGCGTACTCCTGGTAGTAGACGCGGTCCTGGTCGGCGAAGAAGAGGCCGACGCGATCCCCTGCAACCAGGGGCGTGCGGATCACGGGCCACGCCGGCTCGATCCAGGCTACGGGCGGAGTGATGTCGAACGGGGGCTCGAACACGGCGCCGGCGGAGGGGACGAAGGACTCGGCCAGCGACAGTCCGGAGTCGCCTGCGACGAAACGTCGGGTCCTGATGGCCGGATGGAGGCCGTCAGTCTCCAGGAACCGGCTTTCGTGGAAGAAAACGTGGACGGCGGTCGCCGGGTGAGGCCGTTCGTCGTCGTCCTCGCCGGAGGCGGGGTCGAACCGGCCGATGTCCGCGCCGGGGGGGGTCACGGCGACACGCAGCTCGTCCAGCGGCGTGGGGATCTGCCTCTCCGGCGTGGAGCTGTCGATCTGCACCTCGCCCGCGCCGATGCCGGTGCGGCGCGCGAAGAGGCGCCAGTCGACGCCGGCGGTGGGATCCACATCGTTGATGTAGAAGGCCACGACG
>JADLHC010000267.1 GCA_020849035.1 Planctomycetia bacterium | reverse complement strand
CCCCGCACCTGGACGGCAAGCACACGCCGTTCGGGAAGGTCATGGAGGGGATGGACGCGGTCTTCAAGGTCGAGCGCGAGGTGAAGCTGCTTCCGAAGCCGCAGACCGACCCGAAGTTCGGCCGGCCGATCACGCCGCCGGTGATGAAGAAGGTCGTCTGGCACGCGAAGCCCGAGACGCCCAAGTAGCCCCCGAATCGAGGCGAACGACATGGCCCAGAAGGCGAAGATCGCGACGAATTTCGGCGACATCACGATCGAGTTCCTGCCGGAGGTGGCTCCGAAGACGGTGGAGAACTTCGTGCAGCTGGCGAAGAAGAAGTATTACGACGGGAAGATTTTCCACCGCATCATCCGCGGTTTCATGATGCAGGGCGGCTGCCCGGACGGGACGGGCATGGGCGGGCCGGGGTACAAGATCAAGGCGGAGTTCAACGACACGAAGCACGTGCTGGGAACGGTCTCGATGGCCCGCACGAGCGACCCGGACAGTGCGGGGAGCCAGTTCTTCATCTGCTTCAAGGCGGTCCCGCACCTCGACAAGCAGTACACGGCGTTCGGGAAGGTGGTCGGCGGGATCGACGTGGTTCAGAAGATCGAGCAGGTGCCGACGGGCGCGAACGACCGGCCGAAGAGCGAGGTGAAGATGACGTCGGTGACGATCGAGGAGTAGGGGGCAGGAGGCAGGGGGCAGTGGACAGTAACTGCAAAGGGCCCGCCGGGAACGGCGGGCTTTTTTTGTTGATCGGGACGCCGCCGCGGGCGACAAGGGCGGGAACGGAAACGCCACGGACTCGAAAGGAGAAATCATGTCGACGCTGCTTACACAGGACAACAACGGAGTCCGGCGGATCACGGTCAATCGGCCCGACAAGCTCAACGCGCTCAATTCGGAGGTCATCGCGGACATCGACGCCGCCTTCGCGGAGGTCGCGAAGGACGACTCCGTTCGCGCCGTCGTCCTCACCGGCAGCGGCGAAAAGGCCTTCGTCGCGGGCGCCGACATCGCCCAGATGTCCGCCCTCTCGCCCTCCGACGCCTACCAGTTCGCCCTCCGCGGCCAGCGCGCCTTCGACCGCATCGAAAACTGCGGCAAGCCCGTCGTCGCCGCCATCAACGGCTTCGCCCTCGGCGGCGGCTGCGAACTCGCCCTCGCCTGCCACGTCCGCTTCGCCTCACGCAACGCCAAGATCGGCGCCCCCGAGGTCACCCTCGGCCTCATCCAGGGCTTCGGCGGCTCCCAGCGCCTCCCCCGCATCGTCGGCACCGGCGTCGCCCTCGAGTGGATCCTCTCCGGCGACATGATGGACGCCGCCGAGGCCCACCGCATCGGCCTCGTCAACCGCATCTTCGAGCCCGCCCAGGTCGTCGACGAGGCCACCGCCTTCGCCGCCAAGCTCGCCGGCCGCGCCCCCGTCGCCCTCAAGCTCGCCCTCGAGTGCGTCATCGGCGGCATGGGGCTGTCACTCGCCGAGGGGCAGTTGCTGGAAGCCTCCCACTTCGGCCTCGCGTTCGCGACCGAGGACATGAAGGAAGGGACGAAGGCGTTCGTGGAGAAGCGGAAGGCGGTCTACAAGGGGAAGTGAGTCGGCATCAGGGAGGCCGGGTGACGCTCCGCCTGCCGAGTCGGGCGTTTCTGCAGAAACCGGGTGTGGGGCGGCCCATTCCGGAGGTGCGGAGCCTCGACGCCTACTTCGCCCGGAAGGCTGTGCCATGCGAGTGGTTCGTCGAGAAGCAGCTTGTTCGACGCCAACTGGCTCTCGACCGGGGATCCTTCGTGGGCGGCACTATTCCCGTCATGACGGCGGCCCTGAAACAAATCGGCGCGACGCCACCGCAGCCAAACGACTACCCGGCATCCCTGCAGTCCTTCCTGGCTCGCCGCATCTGGACTTCGACCGTGGGCGCAGTCACGGCGCGCTGCCATGCAGACGGTCAGTCTGTCTTCGTGAAGCCGAAAGGCAACACGAAGCGATTCACCGGATTTGTGCTCGGGGATCCAGGTGATCTGTGGAAGTTCGAAAACACGTCGAAGCGCCAGGATGTCTGGTGTTCCGAGGTCGTCGTGTGGAAGTCGGAATGGCGCATCTACGTCGCAGGCGGAGTGATTGTCGACCGTCGACGTTACACGGGGGATCCGGAGGCGGAACCCGACCGGGAAGTCGTCGATGCCTGCATTCGGGCGCTTCACGACGGAAAGGAGGAGTGGGCGGGCTACGGACTCGACGTGGGAATCCTGTCGGGCGGACGAACGGCGGTGGTCGAGATGAACGACGGCATCGGGCTTGGGTCCTACGGTGTCGAAGACGATGTGTACGCGGAACTGGTGCTCGGGAGGTGGTACGAGATCGTCGGCTGAATTGGCGTTTGAACGCATCCGGGTGAATGCATAGAATGCACACAATGAATGCAGCTGCGGAGGAGCCATGCGCCACCTTACCGTCCGGAACCTCGAGCCCGACATCGCCAAGGCGCTTGACCGGGAGCGGCGCAGGTCGGGCACTTCGCTGAACCAGACCGTCATGGACCTGCTCCGGCGGGCCCTCGGGATCCAGCGCGGAAAGAAGTTCAGCAACGGGCTGGCGAAGTATGCGGGAGGCTGGACCGAGGAGGAGTTCCGCGAGTTCCAGCGGAACCTGTCCTTGCAGCGGCAGATCGACGAGGAGATGTGGAAATGAGCCGGATCTGCCTGGACACGTCCGCGTACAGCCAGCTCCGCAGGAGTCATCCCGAGGCAGTGAGAACCATCGACGAGGCGGAGGAGGTTCTCGTCCCGGTCATCACCCTGGGCGAGCTTCGGGCGGGTTTTCGAACGGGAGGCCGCGAGCGCGAAAATGAGGAGGTCCTCGCTGCTTTCCTGGATGAGCCGGCCATCCGCGTCCTTGACGTCGACGACCTCGCATCGAAGCTCTATGCCGACCTGTGGGCCGACCTGCGACGTGCAGGCACGCCGCTGCCCGCGAACGACATCTGGATCGCGGCGCTGGCGCTCAGGGAGGGCGCGACGCTCGTCACGTTCGACGCGGACTTCCGCCGGATCCCCAGGCTCGGCGTCATTCTCCTCGCTCCCTGACCCGCGCTTCACACTTTCGTTCCCGCACTTCCGCGGCGGAGTTAACCTGAGACCTTCGTCGTACGGGTCCAGTTCGCCACTTCAGGGAGACATCCATGTCCGAAGATCTGGTCATCCTCGCCGGAGCACGCACGGCCATGGCCGAGTACGCCGGGACGCCCGGCGGCGGCGCTTTCAAGGACATCTCGGCGAACGAGCTGGGGGCGCACGCGATCAAGGCGGCGCTGGAGCGGGCGAAGGTGAAGCCGGAGGCGGTGGAGCACGTGGTGATGGGGAACGCGATGCAGACGGGGGCGGACTCGATCTACGGGGCGCGGCATGCGGCGCTGAAGGCGGGGATCCCGAACCACGTGCCGGCGCTGACGGTGAACCGGATCTGCGGGAGCGGCATCCAGTCCATCGTGAGCGCGGCGCACGTGATCCTGGCGGGGGAGGCGCAGGTGGCGGTGGCGGGCGGGATGGAGAACATGTCGCAGTGCCCGCACGTGATCCGGGGGCTGCGCGGCCAGGGGCTGAGGCTCGGGCAGCAGCCGGTGATCGAGGACACGCTGATGGTCAATCTGATGGACGGCTTCTGCGGGCTGTACATGGCGCAGACGGCCGAGAAGCTCGCCAAGCAGTACGGGATCACGCGGCAGGCGCAGGACGAGTTCGCGATGCGGTCGCACAAGGAGGGGACGCGCGCGGTGCAGAGCGGGATCTTCAAGGAGGAAATCGTCCCGGTGCCGGTGAAGAAGGGCGTGTGGGACAAGGACGACCACATCAAGCCGGAGACGTCGCTGGAGCAGCTGGCGGGGCTGAACCCGGCGTTCGGCAAGGAAGGGACGGTGACGGCGGGCAACGCGAGCGGGATCGTGGACGCCGGCGCGGCGGTCGTCGTGGCGACGGCGAAGCGCGCGAAGGCGGACGGGCTGGCGCCGATCGGGCGGATCGTGTCCTGGGCGATCGTCGGCGTGGACCCGAGCATCATGGGGATCGGCCCGGCGCCCGCGATCCGCAAGGCGTGCGAGAAGGCCGGTCTCAAGCTCGACCAGATTGACCTGTTCGAGATCAACGAGGCGTTCAGCGCGCAGTACCTCGCCGTCGAGAAGGAGCTGGGCCTCGACCGCGCGAAGGCGAACGTGAACGGCGGCGCCGTCGCGATCGGGCACCCGCTCGCCGCGACCGGCACGCGGCTGGTGATCACCGTGCTGGGCGAGCTGAAGCGCCGCGGGAAGAAGTACGGCGTGGCGAGCGCGTGCATCGGCGGCGGGCAGGGGATCGCGATGATCGTCGAGAGGCTGTGATTTGACGCAGTGCGTTACAACGCTCCTGGCGGCGGCCCTCGCGGCCGCCGCCTTCGTTTCCGCCGCGCGCGCAGAATCGCCGGAGGAGGAGATCCGGCGGGCGATCGTGCAGCTCGGCGACGACGACCCGACCAGGCGCGACCAGGCCCAGGAGTGGCTGAGGGAGATCGGGCCTGAGGCGGCGCTCGCGTGGTCGCCGGAGAAGGACGGCGCGGATCCGGAACGCCGGCGGCGCATGTCCGAGCTGCTGCAGGAGTGGAACTTCGTCCGGGCGGCACAGGCCGCGGAGCCTTCATCCCCGGTCCGGATCGTCCCGTGGGACGGCGTCGAGGGACTCGGCGCCCGCGCGCTCTTCGAGGTGCAGGACGACCGGCTCGCCGCGCTCGTCGCGGGCGCCCCGCCGGCCGCGCGCCGGGGCGATGTCGTGGTGCTCGTGACCCGTGCGGACCTGAACGTCTCCGCCGAAGCCGTGGAGGCGGCCCTCGAGGAGAACGCCGAATTCACGATCCACTACCTGGCGGAGCTCAACGGGGACCTTCCTCCCGGCGTGCGGAAGGCGATCCTGGCCCGGATGCGCGAGCCCGCCTTCCTCAGCCATGACAACGCCGCCCGTCTGCTGTGGCGATGCGGCGATCGCGAGCCGCTCCTTGCAATGGCCCGCGGCCGCCGGTGGCCCGTGGCCGATCGAGGCTTCGATGAGTGCTCGACCGATTCCGAAGTCTGCGAGGCCCTCGCCCTGGCATACGTCGGCTCGCCCGACGAGGGCCTGCTCGCCCCCAGGTTCCCCGCGCGGCGCCACGCCGACCGCTACCTGGAAGAGGCGCGTCCGGACCTGCTGGCCCGGCTCCCCCGGGAGGACTCCGAACCCCGGCTGCGGAAGCTGCTCGCGCACCGGGAACCGCAGACGCGCTTTCGCGCGGCCTTCCGCCTCGCCCTCGCCGGCATCGAGTCGGAGCCGCTGGGGCTCTTCGCCGACCCGAAGTCCTGGGGAACGGAATGGAACCCCGCGGAGTTCGCGCTCGTCAGCCCGATGCTCCCGGGGAAGCTCGTGGAAGAGCGCCTGCGCGAGCTTTCGGACAATCCGCTGCTGTCGGACCAGGCGCGCGACGCGGCGCTCCTGGGCCTGACGGCGCGGAAGCGCGCTCGCGACATCACGTTCGTCTACACGCGCCTCAAGGACCTCCCGCCTGGACGCCAGCCGCCGATCGCCGTCGGGCTCGCCCGGCTGGGCAGCGCCGCGGGCGTCGGCGTCCTCATCCCGGTCCTGCAGGGTCTGGACTACGCGGCGCGCCGCGACGCCAACGAGGCGCTCAAGACCATCACCGGGCAGGACTTCGGCTACGACCCCCGCGGAACGCTCCCCGAGCGCTGCCGCGCCGCCCGCAGGTGGGCGACCTGGTGGCGCGAGAACCGCACGTCGTTCCATCCGGACGTGAAGTAGCGGTACACTCGCGCGATGCTCGCGCAGCTGCCCGACGGGATCTGGCTCGTGATCGCGGGGGTGGCCATCCTGATGGCGATGACGTTCGTGCAGCGGGCGAAGATGCGGAGGCGTGCGGGAGTGGACCTGGGCGGGAGGAGCGGCGAGGCGGAGCGGCGCGAGGCGCGGGACTCGCTGGAGGCGCTGTTCGTGCAGCTGCAGGAGTTCTCGCGGGAGACGCTGGCGAAGCTGGACACGAAGATCCGCGTGATGAACGAGCTGCTGGCGCGGGCGGACGCGAGGATCGAGGAGCTGAAGAGGCTCTCGTCGTCCGGCGCGGCGAGCGCGCCGTCGCCCGCGAAGCCCGCGAACCCCCTTCACGACCGCGTCTACCGGCTCGCCGACGCCGGGAAGAACGCCTCCGAGATCGCTTCCGAGTCCGGCCTCGAGCGCGGCGAGGTGGAGCTGATTCTCGGGTTGCGCGGGACGCCGGCGTGATCGAGGCGGCCGGCCTGGCGTTCCCGCGCGCGCCGCTCGACGCGGCGCTGGCGCGGCTCGCGGTCGGGGCGGTGTTCGACGCGCTGGTGGTGGCGGCGCCGGCGGCGGGGCGGTTCCGGCTGAGCGTGCTGGGGGCGTCGCTGGACCTGGAGACGGGTTTGCCGCTGGAGGTGGGGGAGCGGGTGCGGCTGGCCGTGAAGTCGTCGGAGCCGCTGACGCTGGAGATCCGGCCGGCGGCGCGCGAGACGGCGGAACCGGCGGCGCCGGGACGCCCGCTGGCTCCGGATGTCGAGGCGGCGGTGCGGGCGTTCGCGGGGGGCGACGCGGCGCGCGAGGAGGCGGCGCGGTTCCTGGCGTCGCGCGGGCTGGGCCTGGACCCCGCCGCGGCGCGCGGGCTGGCGGCGCTGCTGCGGCGGACGGTCGCGGCGGGTGAGGAAGCGCCGGCGGGCGCCGCGGCGATGCTGGAGCGGGTGCTGGCGGCGATCAAGTCCCCGGGAGCGCCGCTGCAGGCGGCTGCGGACGCGGCGTTCGCGCGGGCGCTTCCCGAGCTCGCCGCGCGCGCCGAGTTCGCGGATTTGTCCGGCCCGGCGCCTGCGAGGGCCGCGGCGGCGCTGAAGGCGGCGCCGGAGCTGCGGGAAGCGGTCTCGCTCCTGGAGGCGGGCCGGTCGCTGTCGGAGGCGGCCCGCGCGATCCAGGTCCTGAACGCGGACGCCGCGTCGCGGGCGGAGGGCGTCGCGTACTTCGCCTTCGGCTGGATTCGCGACGGCCGTCCGGAGGGCGGCTTCGGCCGGGTGGAGGCGCGGACCGGGGGCGCCGCCGATCCCGCCGCACCTTCGCGGGTGATCGTCACGCTGGAGCTCACGCGGCTGGGGCTGCTGCAGGTCGCCGTCGCGCTCGCCGCGGGAGTCGCCAGCGTCACCGTCGCCGCTTCGCCCGCCTCGCGCCGGCTGCTCGAGCGCGGACGCCAGGGCCTCCTGGAGGCCCTTCTGCGCCTCGGCCTGCGCCCCGAGCTCCGCTTCTCCGACGGCCCTCTCGAGCCGATCCTGCCGCGGCCCGAGGGGGGGCTGGACCTCCGCGCGTGAACGATCCCCGTGTCGCCGTCGCCCTCCGGTACCTTGCCGGCGCGGACGAGGCCCCCCGGGTCGTCGCCCGCGGGCGCGGCGAGGTCGCGGACCGGCTCCTGGACCGTGCCCGCCGGCACGGCGGTCCCGTGCATCCGGATCGCGACCTGGCACAGGCCCTGGCGGCGCTGGACGTCGGCGCGGAGATTCCCCCGAAACTGTACGAGGCGCTGGCGGAAATTCTCGCGTATGTCTGGAAGATCAACGAGGGCCAGCGTCCCCCTCTTGCTTGAAATCCCCCGGCACGGCGGTACTATTTGCCGTTCATAACCGCGAGGAACCGGTGCCCGAACGCGCCATCATTTCAGACATCCACAGCAACATCGACGCCCTTGAAGCCGTTCTCAAGGACATCGACTCCAAAGGCATCACCGACATCTACTGCCTCGGGGATGTCATCGGCTACGGCCCCAACCCCCGCGAGTGCATCCTCCGCGCGCAGCACTTCAACGACTGCATCCGCGGCAACCACGAGGACGCCCTGCTGTTCATCGCT
>JADLHC010000266.1 GCA_020849035.1 Planctomycetia bacterium | reverse complement strand
GCACCCGGTTGCCGTTTTCGTGCCCCTGCCCACTGCCCACTGCCCACTGCTCACTGCCCACTGCTCACTGCCCACTGCCCGCCGTTCACGGCGGACCGCTACGCCTTCGTCAGCTTCTTGTACTTGATCCTCCTCGGCCTCTCCGCGTCGTCCCCAATCTCCTCGCGCCTCTTCGCGACGTACGCCTGGTAGTTCCCCTCGAACCACCGCACCTTCCCGTCCCCCTCGAACGCCAGGATGTGCGTCGCGATCCGGTCCAGGAACCAGCGGTCGTGGCTCACCACGATCGCGCACCCGGCGAAGGAGAGGAGCCCTTCCTCCAGCGCCCGCAGCGTGTCCACGTCGAGGTCGTTCGACGGCTCGTCGAGGATGATCACGTTCGCGCCGCGCTTGAGCAGCTTCGCCAGCTGCACTCGGTTGCGCTCGCCGCCGGACAGCTCGCCGACGACCTTCTGCTGGTCCGTGCCGCGGAAGTTGAACTTGCCGACGTACGCGCGGCTGTTGACCCACTTGCCGCCGGCCTTGAACTGGTCCTGTCCGCCGCTGATTTCGGCGTAGACGGTCTTGGTCGGGTCGAGCGTGTCGCGCGTCTGGTCCACGTACGCCAGCTCCACCGACGGCCCCAGCGCGATCGTCCCGCTGTCCGGCTTCTCGAGGCCGACGATCATCTTCATCAGCGTCGTCTTCCCCGCGCCGTTCGGCCCGATCACGCCGATGATCCCGCCGGGCGGCAGGCTCAGCGTCAGGCCGTCGATCAGCATCCGGTCGCCGTACCCCTTCTTCAGATTCTTCGCCTCCAGCACCTGGTTCCCCAGCTTCGGCCCCGCCGGGATCCGCAGCTCCAGCTCGTCCGACTTCTCCCCCGCGTCCTGCTCGAGCAGCGCCTCGTACGCCGCGATGCGCGCCTTCGGCTTCGCCTGCCGCGCCCGCGGCGACATCCGGATCCACTCCAGCTCCCGGTCCAGCGTCCGCTGCCGCTGCGCCTCCGCCTTCTCCTCCAGCTCGAGGCGCTTCTTCTTCTGCTCCAGCCAGCTCGTGTAGTTCCCCTGCCACGGGATCCCGCGCCCGCGGTCCAGCTCCAGGATCCACCCCGCGACGTTGTCGAGGAAGTACCGGTCGTGCGTCACCGCGATCACCGACCCCTTGAACTCCGCGAGATACCGCTCCAGCCACGCCACCGACGCCGCGTCGAGGTGGTTCGTCGGCTCGTCGAGCAGCAGCAGGTCGGGGTTCTGCAGAAGCGTCTTGCACAGCGCCACGCGGCGCTTTTCTCCTCCCGACAGCACCGCCACCTTCGCGTCCATCGGAGGCAGCTCCAGCGCGTCCGCCGCGATCTCCAGCTGCCGGTCCAGCTCCCACGCGTTGCAGGCGTCGATCTTCTCCTGAAGCGCCTGCAGCTCGTCGAGCGCCTCCTGCATCTCGTCCGGGTCCAGCTTCCCCTCGAGTTTCGTCCCGACCTCCTCGTGCTTGCGCAGCAGGTCGCGCGTCTCCTGCACGGCCTCGTCGAGGCAGCCCTTCACGTCCTTCTCCGGGTCGAGCTGCGGCTCCTGCGGCACGTAGCCGATCTTGCAGTTCGGCATGTGGTGGAGGTGGCCCTCGAAGTCGGTGTCCACGCCCGCCATGATCCGCAGCAGGGTGGACTTGCCCGACCCGTTCGCGCCGAGGACGCCGATCTTCGCGCCGTAGTAGAACGACAGCGAGATGTCCTTGATGACGACTTTCTTCTCGTACGCTTTCGACAGGCGCTCGATCTGCATGATGAACGGCGGGGGCATGGGAAGCTCCGGGGGGCTGGTGTGGGGCGGGAAGTTTAGAGCGAACGGCGCGGAGCGGAAGGAGAAAAGGGAGGGCGGGTGCGCGGGTACGCGGGAGGGCGAGTGTGCGGGCTCGCGGGTCTGCGAGTGCGCGGGAAGGCGCTACCTCCCACGGCAGAGAATCCGTGCCGTGATCCGTGTAGGTTTCCGCGTCCGATCCGTTTTCCCAATACCGCGATATCCGCCTTTCGAAACATCCGCGCAATCTCAAAGTGGGCTCGGTCTCTATTCCACGCCCCTGTCGACCCCTGGCCGGGATCCGCAGTCCAAACCCGCCCCGCGTTGTTCGGACTCGGCGAGGGCGCGATCAAGTTCCCGTAAGTTCTACACGACACGCTTGAACGCCCCCTCCGTCCCGGCGTAGTCTCCCCTGGCGAATTCTGGGGTCCTTGCCCGAGGTGCAAGTCCTGCGGGCTGGGTGGTGAGGACGTCCGTCAGGATCAGGGTCGAGTTTCGGGATCTTCGTGGGCCGGCGATGACCGTCTGGAGTCCGATACATGTTTGACCGAGCGGAGGGAGTGGGGCGACCGCGGGTGACTTCGCACTCCTGTGAGCGCGGCGAACGTGCGGCCCGGCGTTCGCCCGGCCTCCGATTTGCTCACTCACTCACTCACTCACTCACTCACTTCTCCTCCTCGTTCGCGGTCCCCCTCGGCGCCTGAGCCTTTGGCCCGGGGGAATTTCGAACACAAACCGCGAACTCTGGAGATAACCATGTCGAATCCGCGAGGAGACGGGGAGGGAATCCGCAAGTTGATGGCGGAGTTGGCGAACATCGTGGCATCGAAAAACCGGATCGCGGAGAAGGAGCGCCGCATGCTCCACCTCGCGATCACGTTCGTGGGAGGGGACGGCGGCGTACTCTGCTGGCGGTCCTGGGCGCAGGGTGTGAAGCCGGGGCATCAGGTGTGCTGGCCGAAGAGCGGCCGGACCGACGTGCCGACCGTCTGCCTGGAACGCGTCCTGGCGACGGGGAAGAGCATCGCGCCGCCGGACGCGAGCGGGCGGGCGTGGGCGGACGAGTCGCCCAACGGCTTTGGGCGCGTCGTGGTGCTCCCGCTGATGGACGATGGCCGCGTGGCGGGCGCGATGGGGCTGCACCTGAACCGCGCGCCGGTGCCCTGCGAGGAGGCGGCGGGAGTGCTCCGCGCGCTCGCGACGTTCTTCGTCGCCCTGCGAGGTCGCGCGGTCCGTGCGCCGGACGCGCCTGTCGAAGAGCGGCGCATGGCGGGGGAGAGCGCCGCGATTCTCGACGTGCGGGCGAAGATCCCGAAGGCGGCCTTGCACGACTCGAACGTCCTGATCACCGGTGAGTCGGGCACGGGCAAGGAGGTGGTCGCCCGCGCGGTCCACGAGGCGTCGCCCCGCGGCAGCGGGCCGTTCCTCGCCGTGAACTGCGCGGCGATGCCGGAGACGCTTCTGGAAAGCACGCTTTACGGCCACGAGGAGGGCGCCTTCTCCGGCGCCGTGCGGAGGCACATCGGGAAGATCGAACAGGCCCAGGGAGGGACGCTGTTCCTCGACGAAATCGGCGACACGACGCTCAACGGACAGGCGAAGCTCCTGAGGTTTCTCGAGGAGCGCGTCTTCGAGCGCGTCGGCGGCGAGGAAACCCTGCGCGCCGACGTCCGCGTGGTGGCGGCGACGAATTGCGACCTGCGGGCCATGGTCGAGCGCGGCGAATTCCGGGCGGATCTCTACTACAGGCTAGCGGTCGTGAAGATCGTCGTGCCGCCGCTTGCGGAGCGGCGCGAGGACATCCCGGCGATCGTCGCCGAAATCCTGAGGCGGCTGGAGGTCCGGCAGGACCGGAAGCTCTCCATCTCGGCCGAGGCTGTCGCCCTGCTCGCCCGCCGGCCCTGGCCCGGGAACATCCGGGAACTCGCCCATGCGCTTGAGGAAGCGGCGGTCCTGCACGGGCCCGATCTCGACGCGACGCATTTCGCGGGGCTTCCGCCGGAGTCGCCGGGGTCGGCCGGGACGCCGAAGGCGGCGGCACCCGCCGACGTGGCGCCGCTGCAGGACCTGGCGAGGCCGCAGGGTCCGGAGCCGAAATCCGCCCCGACCGTCGCGCACCCACCCCTCCCTCCCGGCCTCGAACCCGGCTCCGCCCGTGGCCTCGTGTGGCAGCGCGCCTGCGAGGTCCTGCGGCAGACGGGGTACCGAATCTGCGCCGCGGCGAAGCTGATCGGGTGGTCGCGCCAGTGGATGCGGAAGTACATCGACAAGTTCAAGCTGCACGACGTCCTGCACTTCATTCGCATCCGCCGCCCGAAGGCCGCCGAGACGTAGCTTCTCGAGGGCGTGGCAGATTCCCCGGGTCGCGCGAAGGCCCGCTCCGGCCGTCGCGAACGGGGACGGTCTTGCCCGCGCGCGGCCGCCCGACCCCAACATCCGCCAAAGATCCAAGGTCTGGCGGATGACCGCCCTGCTCAGGACCGCCAACACGAGCCGGATGTGACCGCAGGCCCCGTGGGCGTGGTACCCGAGGTGCCGGCATGGAAACTCCCGCGCCTCAATGGAAACTGCGATCCCTCCCGATGGAAACCAAGGTGCCTGCCAGGGACGGCCGGTTTCCATCCGCCCAGGACCGCGTCAGGCCTTTCTCCTCGGAAACCGCCCCGTTCCGGCATCGATCAGCGGCGCGGCATGGTCCTTTCTTCTCCCGTTCGCCGCACCGGATTCCCCGGAACCAAGGCGGATGGAAAATCGAGGCCGTGAGCGATGCATGAACCAGATTCCCCAGGCGAACGCCGCGCCGGCGGAACGCGTGCCGGGCGGGGCGGGCGAACAGGAGGAGCCCTGCGACGCGGTGCGGTTTCGCGAGTGTGGGAATCGTGAGGTACGAGGCCTCCCCCGACGGGCAGACGTGGACCGAGATCGCGAATCCGACCGCCGAAGACGCGAGGAAATGACAATGGCGTCGTGCTGTGACAGCTGTGCGAAGGGGCAAGCCTGCGAGGGCGGCGATCGCGCGTGGACGCGGCTCGCGCCGGCTGGCGAGGCGTGCAATGCGCCGGCCGAGGCCGGCGAGAGCCACCTGACGCTTGCCGAGGCGCCCGGCGCCGGCGTCCGTTTCGTGCTTGAACCCGGCTCGCCCGCGCAGGTCGCCTGGAAGCTCTGCCTTGCCATCTCGGACAAGACGGTCTCGCAGGCGTACGAGCTGCGCGGCTGCACGAGCGTGCGCGTCGAGGTCGTGACGCTGGTCCTGTCCGGGTCCGCGCTCGGCACGCCGACCGCGATCCGCGTGACGCTCGAGTCGAGCATCGACGGCGAGAACTGGCGCCCCGAGTGCGAGGCCGTCGTGAAGGCGGTGGGCTACGCCACCTGGCTCGCCCGCGGCCTGACCTCCCGATGGGTCCGCCTCCGGTACTTCGTCTCGGGCGGCCCGAACGACCTCAAGGGCGTCTTCGCCGCGACGCTGTCCGGGTCGAAGGGATCGCGCTTTGCGAAGGTCCGTCGAGGAG
>JADLHC010000265.1 GCA_020849035.1 Planctomycetia bacterium | reverse complement strand
TCCAGAAGCCTCCCATACGCCTCGTCCGTCAACGTGATCGTCTTCATGTGTACACGATAGCACGACCATCGCTGTCGTGCAATGTGGTTCCCTGCCGCTTTCAGGGGTTCGAACGGAGGTGGCGTCGTGGTCCGTTGTAGCCGGGGGCGTCGACCCCGGCTCTCTTGCACTCTGAAACGCTTGCCTGGCCGGCCTCGGCGCGGCCGGCTACAACAGACGGCCAGCGTGCGCCCGGACGCTGGCCACTGGCTACAACGAGGACCCATCAAATCCCCGCGCCCGCCTGCCCCGATCCCGCCCGGGACGCGCCCAAAGCGTCCCGCGGGCGCGAGGATGGATGCGTTTGCCCTGGTTTCCGGTTTGACATCCACCGCGCATGTCTATTGACCGCGAGCCTTTGATGGGCGACCCCTTCGGCGCCGACCCATAAGCCTAGTCCTCAGCGAGCACACGCAATTCGGCAGTGCTGATCTCATATCGCCGCGACTCAAGGGTCCTTATTGCCTTGGTATCGCCGAGCGACGCCATGTACTTCAGCCAAAGCTCCTGCTTCGCAAGATCACGCACGTCGCCGTAGTGTCTCCAGAGCGCACGGGCGGCTTTCATGTCGTTGTCGCCCAAAGCAAGTCGTCTGTACTTCTCGCGCTGCGAGGCCGTAAGCAGGCTCTCTCCCACTCCGCCAGCCATGACAAAGTCATTCGTGTTGAAGACCCCACCAACAACATGCTGTGCGGGAGGCTTTGCGGGCCGGACGTGCGGCGCCGAGTTCGCGAGATGTTCCGGCTGGTTCTGACATGACGCCATAAGGGCAACGATGCTGCCTGTCGCCACAACGAGCATACCTCGGCCCATCCAATATCTATCGTTCATGATGCGCTCCCATGCTATTGCGGCTACTTCGCCTTCGGCGGCATGTGTGCCGGTACACGACCGAAGGGATCGCGTCTGCAGTTTTCCGATTTGCTTTCACCGCGTTCGCTCTCCACGCCGCCCTTTCCCTGTTCATCCTGGTCCGCCTCCCCATCCTGCCAATCCTGTAATCCTGTCTCCTCTTTCTCTTCGTCTTCGTCCTACTCTTACTCCTACTCTTCCTCTTCGCGGCTTTGCGGCTTCGCGTGAGCCAAACCCGTCCGTGCCGCTCCTGTCCCCATGCCCGAATCGCCCCACTGAAGGCGGATCACGGGGTCGCGAGCAGTTCGCGGACGGTCGCGGCGATTTCCGGGTCCGGGTCGCTCAGGTACTTCTTCAGCAGGGGGTGGGCGGTCGCTCCGAGCTCCTTCAGCCGCGTGCGCGCCTTCGTCCGCCCCGCCGCATCGTCGGCGCCGAGCCTCGCGACGCACGCCTCGATCTCTGCCTTGAGCGCCGGCGCCAGGGCGTCCGCCTTCGCGGCCTCGTCGGGATCTGCGGCGTTCCGCTTTCGCGCGCCGGGCGGGCGGTCGTCGCCCCACTCGTCGTCATCCATGGAGGCGACGTCGGTGAGGGTCATCCGCGGGATGTCGCCGTCCTCGTTCGGCATCTCGTGCCGCAGCCGGTCGATCTTCCAGCGCGTGCCGTCCTGCACCCACGCCACATGGATGGTCTGCCCGTTCTCCCGGAACGTCAGCCGGGCGGTCCCCGCCTCCTCGTCGATCGCCTGCCCCGTCATCACCGCCTCGTCCTCCGTGAACCAGAGGGCGATATTGTCGGGATCGCCGTCGCCCATCATCTCGCCGAGCGACTGCAACTCCTTCCGGAGCTTCGCGGTCATCCAGTCCCACGCCCGCCGGCCCTCGCCCTCGCGGATCGATTCCTGCATCCGCTTCCATTCCGCCAGCGGCGGCAGCTCGGGGACGAGCGACGCAGGCTTCCCCCCGGCGGCCGTAAACTCCTCCCGCGCCTTCTTTCGCACGTCCGGAGCGACATCGCGCGTGGCGAGCCAGCGGAAATCCTCGAGCGCCTCCTGCGGTTTCGACTGCGCCTTGAGCGCCTGTCCCCGCAGGAGGCGCGCCCCGGCGGCGAGTTCCGGGAGCCCGGGGTTGGCCTTCAGCACGGCGCTCATCTCCGCGGCCGCCTTGGCCGGATCGCCCGCCTTCATGGCGTCGACGCCCGCCTGAAACCGGGCCGTCAGGGCCAGAATCGCCGCCAAGGTCAGTCCCGCCGCGTCGTTCATTCGCCCAGAAGCTCCCGTACGGTGGTTGCAATCTCGACATCGGCGTCGGCCCGGTGCTCCTTGAGCACCCCGTGGGCTTGCGGCCCCATCTGGCGCAGCCGGGTCCGTGCCGCCGCGCGGGTCGCCGCCTGGGCCGATCCAAGATCCTTGATCAGAGCCTCGATCTCGCCCCGCTGCGCCTCGGTGGGCGGCGGGGCGTTGGTCAGCGCAGCCGCCTGCGCTGCCTGCGCCGAATCGACCCGGATCCGCACATCCCCGACGACGTCGCCTCCAAGGTGGATCACCTGCCCGTTGATCACCGCGATGCCGCCGCCACCGAACGCCATGGCATTCCCGCCCGCAATCTGGATCGCGATCTGCGCGTTCGGACCCGCCGCCGCCACCGCGGCCGCGGCATCGGGCGCAGCCGGGGCCGGAACATCCTCGAGCCGCTCGATCGACACGAGGTCGTGAAACATCCAGAGGTCGCCCGCAGACCGGGCCGCAAGCGTCATGCGCAGCCCGTTGCGCTCGAGCGTCAGCGTACCCACGTCGCCCTCGAGGGTCTCCGTCGCCTTCGCGTTCCGCCACTCGTTCACGATCCAGGCCAGCCCCGCGCCGGCGCGCGGCACTTCCCCCGCCACCGCCGGGACCAGCCCGCGGCAGGCATCGACGATCCGGCGCAGCGGCCCTTGGACCCGCTGCAGCGCGGCCTCGTCGTCGCCCCGCGCCAGGAGGATCCCGATCGCAGACCATTCGCGACGCGGGGTGCGCGCGGCCCGCGGGGAACGGACCGGCGCAACGTCGATTCTCTTCAGCTCGCCCGCTGCCTCCGCGCGGAGACCGTCAGATACGCCATAAACCCGGACCCACTCGAGATCCGTTGCCGCCTCCGTCTTGCGGCCCGCGCGCAGATTCGCCCGCGCCCGCAGGATCCGCGCCGCCTCCACCAGCTGCGGGGGCGCGTTCGTCGCTTCGACCACATGCCCCGCAAGTGCCGCCGCCCTCTCGAAATCCAGTCTGCCGCCCGCCTCGACGCTCCCCTGAAGATTCGTCGCCAACGCCAGCAGAGCGCCCACCGTAAATTCCGCTGCAGCCATGATCGCCTCTCGCATCCCCGCCCGGAGCCCGGGGGCCTCTCATGCTAGCCCGATCCCCCACCCGGCGCCAGCCCCCTCAAACCCGGGAGAAGAGGTGCGAGGGTCGGGGGTCGAGGGGGCTGGGAATCTCCGTCTTCCGGTCGCGGACGGAGGACCACTTGCCGCTTTCAAAGGACTCCAGAAGCTCTTTCTCTTC
>JADLHC010000264.1 GCA_020849035.1 Planctomycetia bacterium | reverse complement strand
GCGCGGTCCTCATGGGCGAGACGACCTACGGCAAGGGAACCGTCCAGGAGATCCACCGGCTCGGCACGCGCGGCGCGAAGCTCACCGTCGCGCGCTTCTACCTGCCCGCCGGCCGCTCCACGCAGATCGGCGGCGTGACGCCGGACCTCGCGTTTCCGGACGCGGAGGCGGAGGCGCTGGCGGGCGGGGAGACGTTCGAGCGGGAGTTCGACAACGCGCTTCCGGCCGACGCGGTGCCCTGCGGGTTCCGGCGGACGTCGGACCCGGCGCCGCTGGTCGCGCGGCTGCGCGGCCGGATCGGCGGCGGGGGGCGGACGGACCCCGAGGTTGAGCCGGGGGACGCGATGCTGCAGGAGGCGGTGCGGCTCCTGGACGCGGAGGGGCGGTAGGACTACGGCTCGAGCGCCAGCGTCGACAGGACCGCGTCCAGCACCGCGCGCCGCTTCTCGAACAACTCCTCGCGCGCCGTCAGCGAGACGAAGACGAGCCGGCCGCGATGCTCGACGAGGCGCGTTTCGCTGACGACCGGGATCCCCTGGTGGACGAGCCGCGAGCGGCAGACGAACGACGCGTGCCCGGACCAGGTCTCCTCGCGCCCCTCCAGGCAGGACTTCGAAGCCTCCCGGTCCTTGCTCAGCCGCTCCCACTCCGCCGCCTTCCCGGCGACGGTGCCGTCGAGAATGCCGAACGCGAGGTTCTCGAAGCGGTCGCGGGGGTTGCGCAGGGCGCAGGCCTCGCCGCGCTCCGTTCGCTTCCAGCCTCGCGGGACCTTGAGGGCGACGCCGGACTTGTCGGGGGCCCAGTCCTCGGCGGGCTCGTCGGCGGCGGGGTCGGGCTCGCGGGGGACGACGCGAAGGGAGCGGACGGAGTCCTCGATGAGGGCGCCGAAGGCGGCCGCGACGGCGTCGCGGGGAGCCCAGGCGGCGACGACGATGCGGTCGCCGGCGTCGATGGCGACGAGGTGGGTCACGGGATCGCCGCGCGCGCCGGCAAGGTCGGCGCGCCACGCGCGGCGGCCGTCGCGCGTCGCCTCGTCCACCGTCGTGACCGCCAGGCCGCGCGCCCCCTGGAGCCCCTCGACGATCCGGCGGTACGTCGCCAGGTCCAGGTCGCCGATCACCTCAACCTGCACCGAGACCTTCTCGTCCCGCCCGTCCAGCTTCACCGCGCGCGTCGCCGCGATCACCCGCTGCCCGTCCGCCCCGTCCAGCGCCACCACCACGCTTCCCTCCACCGGCTCGAACGACACACCCTCCGCGGCGTACTCCTTGCGGTCGTCCAGCTCGCGCGGGTTGTCGAGGGCCCCGGGAACGCCCTGGGCGAGGGCGGCGGAAGCGCAGATGGCGGCGGCGGCGAGGGTTCTCACGGGGCGAGTTTCCGGGCGAGGGCGTCGGCGGCGGCCTCGAGGGCGGCGGGGTCGGTGCCGCCGGCGGCCTGGAAGAGCTGTCCGCGTCCGCCGCCGCGGACGCCGGCGGCGGCGGCGGCCTCGCGGAACGGCGCGGCAAGGTCGAGGGGCACGTCCTCGCCGCGGCCGGCGACGAGGGCGCCCTGGCCGGTGAGGACGAAGACGGCGTCGCGGGCGCCGCAGAGGGGGCGCGCGAGGGCGAGGAGGGCGGGGACGTCGCGGCCGGGGAAGGAGGCGCGGACGACGCGGCGGCCCGAGACGGCCGGTGTGCGGGCGACGAGGTCCCCGGCCTCGGCGGCGGCGGCGCGCTCGCGGAACTCGCCCAGCTCCCTCCGGGCGGCCTTGAGGTCCTCCGCGGCGCGCGCGGCGGCCGCGGCCGCCTGCATCGCCCCGGCGCCGAGCGCCGCACCGGCCGCCGACAGCGCCTCGGCCCGTGACCGTGCGTCGAGCAGCGCCCGCCCGCCGCATACGAACGTGACGCGCACGTGCCCCTTCGATTTCTCCCACCCGAGCACGCGGATCTGCCCGACGTCGCCCGTGCGCGAGGGGTGCGTCCCGCCGCAGGCGCAGCGGTCGAAGTCCTTCACCGTCACGACCCGCACGCGGTCGAGCCCGTCCGGGAGTTTCCTCAGGCCGAGCGTGCGCGCCTCCGCCGCGGAATGCCACGTCGTCTCCACGGGGCGGTTTTCGCGCACCACGAGGTTCGCGAGATCCTCCGCGCGCGCCGCTTCCGCGCCGGACAGGTCGCGCAGCGCGAGGTCGATCGTGCAGCGCGCGTCGCCGAGGTGGAACGAGACGGTCTCGGCGCCGCAGGTCTCGATGAAGGCGCGGCTCAGCAGGTGCTGGCCGTGGTGCTGCTCGCGGTGGTCGCGCCTCCGCGCCGCGTCCACGGCGCCGCGCACCTCGCCGCCGGGAACCTCCCCGTCGACCGCGTGCACGACCGCGTCTCCCTCCGCCTCCACCCCCGTCACTCTCGCGCCCCCCAGCGTCCCCATGTCGTGCGGCTGTCCGCCCGACGTCGCGTAGAACGCCGTCCGATCCAGCACCACCGCCCCCGGCCGCCGCTCCACCACGCGCGCCGTGAACTCCAGCAGGTAGCTGTCCGCCAAGTAGAGCCTCTCCGTCATCCGCCGCATTCTACGCGCCCGCGCCGCTTCTTTCTGCTGGCACACCCCCGTTCCCGCCGCGAAACTCCCCCGGCCCATGCACACGAAAGTCCACGGCCTCTCCCCCGCCGACCTCCACCCGGTTCCCTGCTCCCTCTGCGGCTCCACGCAGGCCGCCGTCGAGCACCGCCGCGGCATCTTCCAGTACCTCCGCTGCTCCGCCTGCCGCTTCGTCTACCTCTCCCCGCGCCCCACGCAGGAGAAGCTCATCGAGTGCTACCAGCGCTACCTGCCCAGCGAGGAAGGCGACGTCGACGCATGGGGCCGCATGATGAAGGTCGTCTTCGCGCGCGCCGCCGACGCCGCGGACCGCCACGCCGGCGGCCGGCCCGGCGAACTCCTCGACGTCGGCACCGCGCACGGGTTCTTCCTCGACGTCATGCGCGAGCGGGGCTGGCGGGTGAAGGGGCTGGAGATCGCGAAGAAGGCGATCGCCGCGGCGCGGGCGAAGGGGCACGAGGTGGTGGAGGGCACGCTGGAGACGGCGCCGTTCGCGCCGGGTTCGTTCGACGTGGTCTCGGCGTTCTACGTGGTGGAGCACGTCTACGATCCCGTGGACTTCCTGCGCCGCATCCGTGCGCTGCTTCGTCCCGGCGGGCTGGCGATCGTCCGCTGGCCGCACACCGCTCCTCTCGTGAGGTTCCTCATGACGCTGCGCGAGGATCTGGGACTCTACGATCCGCCGTGGCACCTCTCGCAGTTCGAGCCGGCGACGATCGCCGGCGCCATGCGCCGCGCGGGATTCGGCTCGATCCGCACCACCGTGGGCGGCTGGACCCTCCCCGCCGGTCCCGTGGGCAGGACGATCAGCGCGACCGGCGGGCTGCTCGCCGAGACATGGGAGCGGCTCTCCGGGCGCAGTTTCCCGGGCGTCAGCAAGACGACGGTCGGCGTCCGGCAGGACGCCTGATCCAGCGCGCCTACTGAGGCAGCTCGACGACGACCGGCTGGAAGGGCACGTCGTGCACGTACGTGTAGATGGCGTACTCGGCGTCGCGCCCCACCGAGGGCACCGCGTAGTTCGTCGGCCAGGTTGCCGGCCCGAACAGCACCTTCGCGGTGACGACGACCAGGAACAGGCAGATCGCGGCCACCAGCCACCGGCGAATCTCTCCTTCGGTCGCCTCCTCCATCTGCCGGTCCGCCCGCGCGATCAGGTCTCCCTCGACCTCTGTGAGGTTGACCTGCATCTTGGACCCGCACGCGCGGCAATAGGCCTCGCGCGCCTCGTTGTCGAATCCGCAGATCGCGCACTTCATGGGGTGTTCCGCTCCGGTTCCTTGGCCTGACTGCTACCTGAACTTCTTCAGCCATTCCCTCAGGTCGGGCTGGTCCTCTGCCTGAAGCGACTGGTCCCCGGCCTTGAGGATATCCTCCACGAGCTTGACTTTTTCCTGCTCGTTCTTGAAGGCCAGCTGCCTGGCCAGGCCCGCCGCCTTGGCGCGGTAGATCATCGCCTTGAGGTGGTCCTCGGCGCCGCTGCTCTGGTAGGCCTCCAGCGCCTTCTCGGCGTTCCGGTCGCCCGACTCGAGATCCGCTCCGGTGATGACGCTGTGGACGGTCATGAGCTGGTAGAGCACGGCTTTCTCGCGCCAGGTCAGGTCCTTGTGCCTCGAGAACGCGGCAGCCGACT
Organism: Planctomycetia bacterium; assembly: GCA_020849035.1. GTDB lineage: Bacteria > Planctomycetota > MHYJ01 > WSZJ01 > WSZJ01 > WSZJ01. Next base: position 16,747 of record JADLHC010000264.1, on the reverse strand, counting down.
GGTTCGCAAGCTCGTGCACGAACTGCCCGCGCTCGTCCGACATCAGCGACCGGTTGTAGATCACGGTCGCGATCGTGGCGAGATAGTTGATCGTCGGCCGCTTCGCCCCCGCGTCGACGCCGCTGATCTGGTTGAACTTCGCGGCCGCCGTCCCATGGTCCAGCGAACGGATCGCAAGGCACGCATAGGCGTCCAGGTACGTCAGGATGGCGTCCTTGTAGTAGGCGCGCCCCTCCTTGTTCTGGTTGTAGGCCGTCCCCAGCCGGTCCGCGAATTCGTTCCACGCAGGCACTTCCTTCCGGAACTTCTCGCGCTCCATCGGCGGCATCTCGGCCATCTGCCGCGCCATCAGGTACGCCTTGTTCGCGTATCCCCGGTCCCACTGCGGCGCCAGCACCAGCGCCCGCTCGAACGACTCGCGCGCCGCGTTTGAGTTCTGCCGCTTCACCTGGATCGCCGCCTGCCCGATGTACAGGTCCGACATCGCGTCAAGGCTCGCCGGCGGGTCGGACTGAAGCGCCGCCTCGAACGACTTCCAGGCCCCCTCGAGGTCGCCCTGCCGCAGGAGGACGTGACCCATGCCCACCTTGGCGTCGGCGCTTGCGCCCGCCGACGAGAAGTGCGACTTGGCTTGGGCGAGGAGGGGCTCCTGCTTCGTCTTGTCGTATGTCTTCAGGGCGACGATGCCCAGCGTGACGGCCGCGGCCTCGCTGGCGGGGTCGAGTTTCTGGATCGTCTCGCACTCCTGCCGCGCCAGGTCGAGGTTTCCGGTGTTGACCGCGATCTTCGCGATCAGCTCGTGCACCGGGACGAATTCCGGCCTGTGCGAGCGGGCGATTTCCAGGTCGGCGGAGGGATCCATGTTGCTGGCGTACAGCCTCAGGGCGCTGTTCCAGGCGTAGTAGGTGCGGGCGTCCTTGTACGCGCTGATGCCGAGGACGATCGTCAGCACCCCGAACAGGATGGTCGCGAAGACTTCGGCCAGCGCAAGGCTGGACAGCGAGTACTTCCCGACCTTCACCCGGCCCTTGTCGATCTTGAAGTTCATTTCTTGATCTTTCCCCAGACCGCGTTGACGGGGATCGGACCGAAGCGCCTGCTGTCGGGGGCGAGCACGTCGCGACGGTTGTCGCAGAGGAGGAAGTACGTGTCGCGCGGGACGACGATCTCCGGCATGTTCTGCCCGCGGTTCATGACCTCGGGGCGCAGGTACTCCTCCGGGAGGTTGACGCCCTTGATCTGGACGTCGCCGTTCTTCACGGCGACGCGGTCGCCGGGCAGCCCTACCACGCGCGCGAGGTAGCCGTCCTCACGCGAATTGGGGACCTTGTACCAGTAGAAGACGACATCCTTGATCTCCACGGGGCCGCCCGTGGTCTGGGGACGGTTCTTCCCGATGAACACCATCACGAACTGATCCGAGATGTATGAAGGGGACATGAAGTTCCCCTGGACCTTGGCGCACCCGCAACTGCGATAGGCGAAGAGGCCACCCCAGAGGATTGCGAAGCCGATGAGGTACTTGAGGTATTTTTCGATGACCCACATGCGCTCGCAAGCCTATCACACGGATGAAACGAGTCAAGCGGATTCGCCCGAGACCGCGCGTTGACGGGCCGAATGAAGCGCCCCTATAATGCGGTGCTCGCGCGCCGTTACCCGTTGGCCTGAAAGGACTCCCGCTTGCCCTGCCGCCCGGGAATCGCTGCGTTCGTCGCCGCCGCAATGGCGCTGCGCGCCGGGGCGATGCCGCCCGAAGACCCCCGGGCCCCGGACGTCCAGGGCCTCGTGGAGGGACTCCGCGACCCCAGGCCGGAGGTCCGCGCCCGCTCCGCCGCGGCCCTGGCGGGCGACGAGCGCCGTGAGGCGGCGGACGCGGTGGCCCGCATCCTCGTCGAGGGGGATCCCGCAGAAGCGCGCGAAATCATCCTGTTCCTCTGCGACCGCCCGGACGGGCGATTCGCCCGCCCCCTCAGCCACGCGATGCGCCGTCCCCCCGTCGCCGCGGCGGCCGAGGAGGCGATGGACTGCCTCGGCCGCCGCCGCCCCTCCGCGGCTCTCTCCGAGCTGCGCGAGGCGCTCGACCAGGCCCCGCTCGAGGAGAGGTCCCCCTTCATCGCAGCCATGGGCTACGTCCGCACCGAGCACGCCATCCCCCTGCTCATCCCACTTCTCAATTCCCGCGACTCGGAGGCCGCCTCCGCCGCGCTCCGGCGCCTGACGACTCTTCCTTACACCGAACCGCGCGACTGGAACTTCTGGTGGGACCGCCGGCGCGACATGACGCTCGAGGAGATCGTGCGCGAGTCCGCGAGGCGCCTGAGGGACGAGAACGCTGCGCTGCGCACGGCCCTCGAGCGCGAGACGGCGCGCGCGAACGAGCTCGAGAAGGCCGGCCTCAAGGAGCGTCTCCGGGCGGTGCGGGAGAAGAAGGACCAGGCCGCGGAGAAGGCCATCCTGGAAAAGCAGTTCGCCGGCTCCTCGGCCGGCCTGCGCGTCTGGGCCGTGGAGGAGACGCGGCAGGCGCTCAAGCCGGACGAGTTCCTCCCCGCCGTGCTTAAGCTCCTCGCCGAGGATCCCGTGCCGGCGGTCCGCGTCGCCGCGGCCAAGTCCGCCGGCCTCATCGGCAAGGAGCGCGCCGTCGATGCCCTTCGCCGCTGCCTCGACGACGAGCTGCCGGCGATCCGCGTCGCGGCGGTGGACGCTCTGGCGGAGGCCGCCGGCGAAAAGGCCGCGCCGGACATCGAGCGCATGCTGGACCCCGCCCAGGCCCGCTCCGTCCGAGAGGCCGCCCTCGCCGCGCTGAAGGTCCTGCGGCCCAAGGGCTTCGCCGTGTCCGCGGCGCGCCTGCTCGAGGCCGAGCTCGGCCGCCCGCCCCAGGAGAACGTCGCCTCGGGCCTCGTTGAACTCCTCGGCGCCCTCCGCGACGAGGCAGGCCTCCCCGCGCTCGTCCGCGTCCTCTCGACCTCCACCGACAAGAACGTCCGCTTCCGCGCCGTCAAGGCGCTCGGCGAAATCGGCTCGCTCAAGGCCTTCGCGCCGCTGGTCGCGGAAATCGACCGCCCCGACGCGGGCCAGGCGAAGGACATCGTGGCGGAAGCGGTGGCGGCGCTGGCGGGCCTGGGGGGCGAGGACGTGAGGCTGCGGCTCGAGAAGCTGCTCGGCGAGTTCCGCGATCACGACAACCCGAACCCGAAGGCGCGCGAGAACGCCGCGCGCGGGCTGGTGCGGGCCGGCACGCTGGCGTCCGTCGACCCGCTCCTCCGGTGCGCCAAGTCCGACCCCGACGCCGCGGTCCGCAAGGAAGCCTGGGCGGCCGCGCTCGCGCTTTCCGACGCCGCCGCCGCCCGACTCGAGGCGCTCGAAGCCCTTCTCTCGAAGATCGGGGAAGCCGAGGCGGACGCCCCCTGGCGCATCGTCGTCCGCACGATCCTCGTCAAGCCGGGGAATTTCGACGCCGCGCGCGTGAAGGGCCATGTCCGGCCGCTGGCCGACGACTGCTTCGCGCAGAAGGACTGGACGAACGCGCTCAAGTGGTACGGGGAGGCCGTGGCGCAGAACGCCGAGGACACGGGCTCGGCCGCGCGCGCCGTCACCAGCCAGGTGAGGTCCGGGGACCTCAAGGGGGCGATCGAGAAGGGCGGGCCGCTCGTGGCGCGCCTCGCCCCGGGCGCCCCGGGATACGCGGAGGCCCGCCTCGCGCTCATCGAGGCGCGGTCGCAGCGTGGCGAGACGGGAAGGGCCCTGGCGCTCTGTCCCGAGGACGGCGTCCTTGCCGTCCTGCAGGCCGCGGACCGCGACGCGCTCACGGCTGAGAGGAAGCGCCTGGAGCCGCTCTGCAGCCGGATCGTCGAGACCCTTGAGATGCGTTTCCCCGCCGTAGCGGCGGGACCGGAGGAGGGCTGGAAGGAGTACGTCGACCTGCTGAAGTCGGCGCCGCCGGCCGCCGCCGTGACGTTCCTGGCGGGCCGGGCCGAGTCCGCGGAGGCCGCGGAGAAGGCCGCCGCGGGCCGCGCGCTGGAGGCGCTGACCGGCATCGCGGTCCCGGCCGAGGAGGGCGACGCGCGCCGCGCCGCTCTCGCGTCGGTCCGTGCCTGGCCCTCCACTCTCACCCCCTGACGGAGGACGCTGGATGACCCGGAGATCCATGACCGTACTCCTCGCCCTCGCGGCGCTCCCCGCGGCCGCGGAGGACGGCGGCCGCAAGGTCCTGCGGACGGTGCTGGAGAACGGCGCGGTCGTGATCGTGAAGGAAGACCACAACATGCCCGTGGTCACGCTGCAGGCATGGTTCCCCGTCGGCTCCACGACCGAGGGAGAACACCTCGGGCAGGGGCTCTCGCACTTCGTCGAGCACATGATCTTCAAGGGCACCGAGAAGCAGGCCCCCGGCGACTTCGCGCGGCAGGTCAAGGCCGGCGGCGGCGACCTGAACGCCTACACGCACTTCGAGCGCACCGTCTTCCACTGCGTCGTGCGAAGCGGGCACTTCGAGCCCATGCTCGCGTCCTTCAGCGACGTGATCATGAACTCGAAGATGGACCCCGAGGAGGCGCGCAAGGAACAGCAGGTCATCGTCAACGAGCTGCGGATGTACGAGGACGACCCGAACCGGCTCATCCAGTACGCGTACAACGAGACCGCGTGGCGCGTCCATCCCGCCCGCCACCCGATCGGCGGCTACATCCCCCTCTTCAAGACCCTCCAGCCCGAGGACGTCGGCCGCTACTTCCGCCGCTGGTACGCCCCGAACAACATGATCTTCGTCTGCGTCGGCGACGTGGACGGGCCGGCCGCGTCCGCGGCGATCGCGAAGGCCTTCGGCGGCTGGCAGAGGAAGGCCCTTCCCCCCGTCGTCCTCCCCGTCGAGCCGCCGCAGACGTCGCCGCGGCGGGAGCGGCGGGCGTATCCGGTGAAGGGGGTTTCGAGCGGGGCGCGGCTGAAGATCGGGTGGCCGTCTGTCCCGGCGTACGACGCGGACGCGCCGGCGCTGGACATGCTGGCGCTGGTGATGGGTCACGGGGAGTCGAGCCGGCTGGCGAGGTCGCTGAAGCACGGGAAGAAGGTGGCGCAGTCGGTGAGCGCGCACAGCGACACGCCGACGTACCGCGGCAGTTTCAGCGTCACGGCGCAGCTGGATCCCGCGTCGCTGGACGCGGCGGAGGCGGCGATCCTCGAGGAGGTGCGGGCGCTCCAGGAGGAGCCGGTGCCGGAGGAGGAGCTGAAGCGCGTGCTCTCGGCGGTGCTGGCGTGGACGGTGATCGGGCAGCAGGACGTGATGAGCCAGGCGGACACGCTGGGTCAGGGTGAGCTGTACCACGGGGACCCTGAGCACGACCGGGTGGAGGTGGAGCGGCTGAAGCAAGTGACGCCGGAGGACCTGCGGCGGGTGGCGCGGACGTACCTGGTGCCGGAGCGGATGACGGTGGCGAGCGTGGTGCCGCGCGAGGGCGGGGGGGATGCGGCGGCGGCGGGGAGCGCGACGCGGGCGGAGTTCGAGCCGCGGGTGGAGGAGTTCGCGCTGGAGAACGGGATGCGCGTGGTGGTGCGGCGGAACCCGAACGCGCCGGCCTTCGCGTTCACGCTGGCGTTCCTCGCGGGAAGCCGGCTGGAGGACGCCTCGAAGCCCGGGGTCGCGAACCTGGCGGCGGAGATGCTCCTGCGGGGCACGCGGACGCGGGACGCGGCACGGCTCGCGGAGGAGATCGGCCGGACGGGCGGGACGCTCAAGGTGCAGGGCGGGCGCAACACGCTGCTCGTGAACGCCGAGATGCTCGTCGGGGACCTCGACCGGGGCCTCGAGCTCGCGGCCGACCTCGTCATGAACCCGGCCTTCGAGCCGGCGGAGCTCGAGAACGTCCGCAGGTTCGCGAAATTCCAGCTCGAGCGCACCCTGCGCGACGCCACGGGCGCCACCACCGCGCGCTTCCTGCGCGCCCTTTACGGCGACCACTCCTACGGCCGCCTGCCCCTGGGGACGATGGAGTCCCTCGCCGCGATCACGCCGGACGACGTCCGCGCCTTCCACCAGCGCTTCGTCCACCCCGGCAACTGCGTCGTCGTGTTCGCAGGCGACCTCGACGCGGCGGCGGTCCGGGCGGGGCTGGAGAAGCGGTTCGCGGACTGGAAGCGCGGCGAGGGCGGGATCCCGGACATGAAGCCGCCGGCGGACCTGGCGAAGGGGGTGACGGACGACGCGACGGACGCGACGAAGAACATGGGCGTCGCGATCATCGGCTTCCCGACGGTCACGATGGCTGAGCCCGACCGGTGGACCCTGCAGGTACTCGAGAAGATCCTGGGCGGGATGGGCGGGCGCGTCTGGGACGCCGTGCGCGAGAAGAAGAACCTGGCGTACAACGTCTGGGCGTCGAACGTCGCCATGTACGAGCGCGGGTACTTCCAGTTCGGCGTGATGGCGCAGGGGCAGAACCTCGACGCGGCCGTCGCAGCGCTCAAGGAGGAGATCCGGCGGGTCTGCGAAGAGCCGGTGAGCGCGGACGAGCTCGAGCGCGCGAAGAACGGCGTCGTGGGCGAGATGCTGATCGACCTGCAGAAGAATTCGCAGCAGTCGCAGCAGCTCGCGCTCGACGCCGTCTACGGGCTCGGTCCCCGCTTCCTGTTCGACGTGCCGAAGAAGGTCGACGCGCTCACGGCGGAGGACCTCCGCTCCGCGGCGCGGAAGTACTTCGATGGGGAACGCGCCGTCGTCGCGATCACGAGGCCGGGGAAATAGCGGGTGGCGATCAACTACCTCGACCTGCTGGCCCGCAAGGCCGCCGAGCTCGGGCTCCTCGCGGAACACGGCTGGCCGTGGATCCTCGCGCTGTGGGTCGCCGCGATCTCGGCCGGGGTCGCGGCCGTGTGGTGGATCGAGCGCCGCTCCGCGCAGCCCGTCGGCACGGGCGACTCCCCGCGCCTCCGCAACCTCCTCATGTCCTGGCGCCTGCTCCAGTACGCCTGGCGCTTCCGCGCCCAGTTCGCCCTCCTGGTCGCCTCCTCCACAGTCTACGCCGCCTTCTACCAGGGACGCATCGCCTTCGTCTCGCCCATGATCGAGGTGCTCAAGGGCATCCGCAGCTTCGAGTACATCCTCCCCCTCCTCTGGCTTGGCCTCTTCTACGTCCCCGCAACGGCCTTCTTCGACTTCCTCATGAACTACTTCGAGCGCGCCCTCAACCTCCGCGTCATCGTCGCGATGCGCAACGAGGCGGTCGCGCACATGCTCAAGCTCTCGTTCCGCTTCTTCGGGGACCGGCGCGCCGGCGACCTCTACTCCCGCATCACCAACGACGTCCAGGTCGGCCAGAACGCCCTCACCTCCCTCTACGGCGACATCATCCAGCAGCCCCTCCAGATCGTTGCCCTCGTCCTCCTCGCCTTCCTGTTCTCCTGGAAGCTCTCCCTCGCCCTCCTCATCGGCGTGCCGCTGTTCGCGTATCCGCTTCTCCGGCTCGGCCGGCGCATCAAGAAGTCGCAGAAAAAGACGCTGGGATCGCTGGGCGAGCTGACCGAGCAGATCCACCAGATGTTCTCGGGGATCCGGACGGTGAAGGCGTTCCGGATGGAGGCGGCCGAGGAGCGGGAGATGGAGCGGGTCAGCGAGTTCTGGATGAAGAAGTACATGAAGGTGGTGGTTGCGAAGGCCCTGTCGAGCGGGGTGCAGGAGCTGCTGCAGGGGTTCTCGCTCATGGCGCTGCTCGCGGCGCTGATCCTGCTGAAACGGCGCGGGATGCTCGCCGTGTCCGACAACGACCTCGTGGGATTCCTGCTGGTCTGCGTGTCGTTCAACCGGCCGGTGAAGCAGCTGACGAAGGCGTACAACACCCTTCTCGAGTCGCTGGCGGCCTGCGAGCGCGTGTTCGAGCTGAGCTCCGTGCCGGTGGAAATCCAGGACGCGCCCGACGCGGTGCCGATGAAGCCCCTGCAGGACTCGATCCGCTTCAGGGGCGTGACGTTCGCGTACAACGAGGCGCCGGTGCTGAAGGACCTGGACGTCGAGATCCGGAAGGGGCAGGTCGTGGCGATCGTGGGGCCCTCCGGTGCGGGCAAGTCGACGATGCTGGACCTGCTCTGCCGGTTCTACGACCCGACGAAGGGCCAGGTCGAGTTCGACGGCGTGGACATCCGGAAGATCCGCCGGGATTCGCTGCTCTCGCACATCGCGGTGGTGTCGCAGGAGAACTTCCTGTTCCACGACACGCTCGCCGAGAACATCCGTTACGGTCGCCCCGGGGCGACGGACGCGGAGGTGGAGGCGGCGGCGAAGGGGGCGAACATCCACGAGATGATCTCGAAGCTCCCTGCGGGGTACAAGACGGACGTGGGCGAACGCGGGGCGAAGCTGTCGGGCGGCGAGCGGCAGCGGATAGCGATCGCGCGCGCGATGGTGAGGAATCCCTCGATCCTGCTGCTGGACGAGGCGACGAGCGCGCTCGACTCCCAGAACGAGAAGCTCGTGCAGGCGGCGCTCGACCGGATGATGCACGAGGGCGGGCGGACGACGTTCGTGGTGGCGCACCGGCTGTCGACGGTCCAGGGGGCGGACCTGATCCTGGTGATGGAGAAGGGCGTGCTGGTCGAGAGCGGCAGCCACGCGGAGCTGCTCGGCCGCGACGGGCTCTACGCCCGCCTCCATCGCACGCAGTTCGGCGACCGGGCCGTCGGCGCCGCGACCTAGACGCCCCGCCCTTATTGTTCCACACTGGCCGCCACTCTCACGGAACCGGAGCCCCACCATGTGCGGAATCGCAGGCGTCGTGCGCCTTGACGGGGCGCGCGCCAGCGTCGCCACCGCAGGCGCCATGACCGCGGCCCTCGCCCACCGCGGACCCGACGGAAGCGGACTCTGGTCCGACGGGCCCTGCGTGCTCGGGCACCGCCGCCTCGCCGTCATCGACCTCTCCCCCGCCGGGCAGCAGCCCATCACGAACGAGGACGGCTCCGTCGCCGTCGCCTTCAACGGCGAAATCTACAACTTCGCCTCCCTCCGCCGCGACCTCGAGGATCGCGGCCACGCGTTCAAGTCCAGGTGCGACGCCGAGGTGATCGTCCACCAGTACGAGGAGGACGGCGACCGCTGCCTCGAGAAGTTCCGCGGCATGTTCGCCTTCGCGCTCTGGGACAGGAAGAAGCAGCGGCTGTTCGCCGCGCGCGACCGCGCCGGCAAGAAACCGCTCTGCTGGTCTGCCCACGACGGCGTCTTCCGCTTCGCCAGCGAGATCCAGGCGATCCTCGTGGACCCCGGGTTCCCGCGCGAGGTCGACCCGGAGGCCGTGGACCACTACCTTCACTACCAGTACGTCCCCGCGCCGCTGACGATCTGGAAGCACATCCGCAAGCTGCAGGCGGGCCACTGGCTCACCGTCGAAAACGGACGCGTCCGCACCGGGCCGTACTGGGACCTCGACTTCCGCCTCAAGGACAACTGGGGCTCCCCCGCCGAGGCGGAAGAGCGCTTCCGCTCCCTGTTCGACGAGTGCGTCCGCATGAGGCTCGTATCGGACGTCCCGCTCGGCGCGTTCCTCTCCGGCGGGATCGACTCCTCCGCCGTCGTGGAGGCGATGACGCGGCTGGCGCCCGGGACCGTGAAGACCTTCACGATCGGATTCGAGGAGGCAGCCTTCGCGGAGCACGAGGCCGCGCGCGCGTTTGCGAAGCGGCTCGGGACGGAGCACCACGAGGAGATCGTGCGGCCGAAGGCGATGGAGGCCCTTCCGGCGCTGGTGGAGCACTTCGGCGAGCCGTTCGCGGACTCGAGCGCGGTGCCGACGTGGTACCTGTCGAGGATGACGCGGCAGCACGTGACCGTCGCGCTTTCGGGAGACGGGGGAGACGAGTCCTTCCTGGGCTACGCGCGCGTGGCGGCGATCCGGCAGGCCGAGAAGCTCGTCGCGATGCCGAAGCTGGCGCGCGGCCTTCTCTCCGGGCTGGCGGGCCTCCTGCCGGGCGGCGGCCCGCGGTCCGCCTCGCGCCGCGCGAAACGCTTCGCGTCCGTCGAGGGCAACACCGCCGCCGAACACTTCACCGAACTCGTCGCGTACTTCGGACGCAGCCGCCGCCGCGAACTCTACGAACCGGACTTCGCCGCGCGCGTCCCGGGGGACGCCTCCTCGCGCATGCTCGACCTCTTCCGCTACGCGCCCGCCGCCGAGATCACCGAGAAGGCGCTCTACGTCGAGGCGCGCTCCTACCTCCCCGAGGACCTCATGCCCAAGGTGGATGTCGCCTCGATGATGTCGGCCCTCGAGGTGCGCGCGCCGTTCCTCGACCACACGATGATGGAGTTCGCCGCGCGCCTGCCGCTGCGGTTCAAGGAGGACGGGCTGGACACGAAGGCCTTCCTGAAGCGTGCGCTGGCGAAGCGCCTGCCGGCGGAGGTCCTGGACCGCCCGAAGCAGGGGTTCGCGCTGCCGCTGGAGGACTGGTTCCGGGGCGAGCTGCGCGAGCCGGCGCGGGAGCTGCTGCTGTCGAAGGAGGCGCGGGAGCGCGGGATGTTCCGGGAGGCGGAGGTGAAGCGCTATTTCGACGAGCACCAGGCGGGCGAGGACCACTCGCCGCGCCTGTGGTCGCTGATGTTCTTCGAAATGTGGGCGCGCGAGTGGCTGGACCGCGACAGGCCCGCCGGATTCTGACGCGGGCCGAGGGGACGGAGCCGCGCGCTTCGGCCCCCGCTGCGCCCGGACCTTTTCGCGGCCGGCCCCGGATGCGATAAGCTGTCGGCGGTGACACCCCACGACGCCGGCACCCGGTACGACCTTCGGAAGGAAATCGGCCACGGCGGCCTCGGCCGGGTCGTCGAGGCGCGCGAGGCCGATCTCGACCGCACCGTCGCGGTCAAGCTGCTCCACGACAACCTCCCGCCGGAGCTCGAGGAGCGGTTCATCCGGGAAGCGCAGCTGACGGCCCGGCTGGAGCACCCGAACATCGTGCCGATCCACGAGTTCGCGCGCCTGGAGGACGCCGACGGGGCGCGCCGGCTGATTCTCTCGATGAAGCGGATCCAGGGAAGGGACCTGGGGAAGCTGCTGAAGTCGGTGGCGGCGGGGGCTGAGCCTGAGTGGACGCGGCACCGGCTTCTGGGCGTGTTCGCGGACGTGTGCCAGGGGATGGCGTTCGCGCACGCGCAGGGCGTGATCCACCGCGACCTGAAGCCCGCGAACGTGATGATCGGCGACTTCGGAGAGGTCCTGATCGTGGACTGGGGCCTGGCCAAGGAGACGGAGCGACTGCGGCCGGTCGCGGGCGACGCGCCGACGCGGAAGGCGAAGGCGCGCCAGTTCCCTCCCCGCTCCTCCACCGAGTCCGCCACCACGATCGCACTTCCCGCCCCCGACGAGTCCGCAATCACGCTGGACGGGACGCTGGTGGGCACGCCCGCGTACATGTCGCCGGAGCAGGCGGACGGCCGGGTGGCGGACGTGGACGAGCGAAGCGACGTCTACTCGCTCGGGGCGATCCTCTACGAGACCCTGACGTTCTGCCAGCCCGTGGACGGCGAGAACGTGCTGCAGGTCCTGCAGAACGCGCGGGCGGGAAACGTGATGCCGCCGGCGCAGCGGCTTCGCGAAACGCGCCCCGCCGATCCCCCGCTTCCGGCCGAGTTGGACGCGATCTGCCAGAAGGCGATGGCGACGAGGAAGGAGGACCGGTACGCGGGGGCGAAGGAGCTGCTGGCGGAGGTTCGCGCGTACCTTGAGGGCGTGAAGGAGGCGGAGAAGAACCGCCGGCTGGCGCGCGAAGCCGTCCGGCGGGCGCGGCGCCACATGGAGGACCAGGAGCGGCTCCAGCGGAAGGCCGGCGCGGCCCTGAGGGCCCTCCGGCTGGACGAGCGGCGCCTCGAGCCGCGCGGCGACAAGTCCGCCCTCTGGAAGGCCGAGGACCACGTCGCAGAGCTTCGACGCCAGGAAGCCCGAGCGTTCGCCGACGCGGCCGGCGAGCTCATCGCCGCGCTCAACCACGACCGCACCCACGCCGAGGGTCGCCGCCTCATGGCGGAGATCCACTGGCGCAAGTTCGCGGAGGCCGAGGAGGCCGACGACCGCCAGGCCATGGAGTACCACCGCCGGGCGGTCGAGCAGTTCAACGACGGCGAGTTCGACCGGAGGCTGAAAGGCGACGGGACGCTGCACGTGCGCACGGTGGCCTGGAAATGCGACTGCCTGCTGGAGGGGCGAAAGGTGCAGCCCGGCGAGTTCCGGCGGTTCGGGTACAACGTCGCGTCGGGGCGCGCCCTGGACCGGCGGCGGCAGGGCGAGGGCGTCCCGGCGCTCGAACCGGCTTCGCCGGTGAAGCTCCGCTGGCACGCCGCGTCGTGCCGGACCGCCGCGCTCAAGGGCGTGCGCGTCTGGGCCTGGCGGTTCGAGGAGCGCAATCGCCGCCTCGTTCCCGTCACGCCGGCGGGTGACGGCTCGACGCGGCGGACGGCGAAGGGCCGGGGCGTGAACGCGCTGTTCGCGCCGGACGACCCGGGCCGGCCGGTCGGGCCCGGCCTCTACCTCGGCGAGACGCCGGTCGAGCGGGCGTCGCTGCCCATGGGCGCGTGGCTCCTCGTCTTCGACGCCGACGGATTCGAGCCCCTCCGCTGCCCCGTCTCCATCCCGCGCTGCGGGACCTGGATCCAGGAAACCGCGCTCTTCCGCCGCGGGGAGGTCCCCGAAGAGTTCGTCCCCGTCTCCGCGGGCCCGTTCGAGTTCCAGGGCGACCCCCACAACCCGCTCTCCCTCCCCGCCGAGTCCCAGTCCCTTCCCGACTTCCTCGTCCAGCGCCACCCCGTGACGTGCGCCGAGTACGCCGAGTTCCTGAACGCCCTGGAGCCGGCGGAGGCGGCACGGCGGGTGCCACGGAGCGCGCTGTGGAGCGGAGCGTACTGGCCGGGGCCGCCGTACGTGGTGCCGACGGGGCGCTGGCTGCGCGACGCGGCTCCGCAGCTGAGGGCGCGGTCGCGGCGGCCGCAGACGGGAGCGGCGGCGGACTGGGAAGCGGACTGGCCGGTGGTGGGGATCGCGTGGGACGACGCGATGGCGTACGCGGCGTGGCGGCGGCGCAAGGACGGGATCGCGTGCTTCCTGCCGCACGAGCTGGAATGGGAGAAGGCGGCGCGCGGGCCGGACCGGCGGCACTTTCCCTGGGGCCGCGCGTTCGACGAGCGCTGGTGCAACGCGGCGCGTTCGCTGGCGGACGGTCCGCACGTCGCGCCTGTGAGCGCCTTCCCCGAGGACGAGTCCCCCTACGGCGTGCACGGGCTCGCCGGCAACGCGGGCGACTTCTGCCTGAACGATCCCGGCCCCGAGGATCCCGGCCGCCGGGTGGTCCGCGGCGGCGATTTTACGGGCTCGGCGTTCTCGACGCGCCTGAGCACCCGGGCGGCCGTGAGTCTCCGGACGGTGGCCGACACGTTCGGGTTCCGGCTGGTGATCCCGGTGAGGGCGGAGAAGGGCGGGGCGTGAGGCAGGGGCGAAGGGCTGGGGCAAGAGACCTGGCAATTCGAAGCCCTTGCTGTTTGCCCCCGCAGTACGCCCTTGCTGTTTGCCCCCGCAGTACGCCCCTGCTGTACGCCCCTGCAGTACGCCCCTGCTGTACGCCCCCGCCGTACGCCCCCGCCCTACTCCCCCCAGACGTCCGCAGCCGCCATCCTCCGGATCCTCCCGCAGTCCTCCTCCGAGAACTCCCCGTCGGCCAGCATCGCCTTCTGGATCTGCGCGAGCAGCACCGCCTGCCGGCGACGCCAGATCACCGAGGCGCCGCCGGAAGCGTCCCTCGGTTCCGGTCCGAGATCCCGCAGCCCCGACACATACTGCTCCGCGTACTTCTCGAACCGCACGCCCGCGATCCCCGTGTCCTCCGCCCACCGCGTGTAGACCGTTTCCTTCGCCTTGTCCGCCCGCGCGTCGAACACGCGCCCCGGCGGCACCCAGCGCCGCCCGATCATGCAGACGTTCTCCGCAGGCGTCTTCCCAAGCGGCTGCGCGAGGAGCGTCGAGGATTGCTGCGGGGTGAGAAGCGCCAGGAGCCGGTCGTCTGCGCGCTCGGCGAGCGCGAGCGCCGCGGCGATGCGCTGCAGCGGCGTCTCGGAGCGTCGGACCTCGAGGCGTTCCTTCCACGACTGCTCCTCGAACGCGATGAGGTCGTCGAAGAGCTTCCGTTGCTCCTCCGAGAGCGGGAAGCCCATCGCCGCGAGGAACTCCGGGACGAGACGGTCGCGCAGGGGAGCGATGAGGACCTCTTCGTCGGCGAGCTGGTGCTCGTAGCGGAGCCGGTTGAGCAGGTGCGCAACGAGCTTCGCGGCCTTCCCCGCGTCTTCGGCGCTCGCGCCTCCCTTGAGCGCCGCGGCGAGCGCGGCGACGGCGGCGCCGGCGCGGCCGCCGGGAGCTGTGGCCCGCGCGGCGATGGCGTCCTCGACCGCGAGCCGCTCCTCCGCGAGCCGGATCTGCGCGCGCAGCCCCTCCATCTCGACCGGGTCGTCGGGGCGGAAGCGCGGCGCGGCTTCCGCCGCGGCGGGCTCCGGCGCGGGCGCCTCCGCGGGGCGCTTCCCCGCCGACGCGACCGCGACGGCCACGAGCGCCGCCCCGGCAAGGAATCCCCCGATCGCCCCTGCGGCGCTCATTCGGCAGCTTCCTCGTCCCGCGGCGCGGTGTAGTCCATGAGGAACTGCGGGGGGATGGCGTCCGCCCGCAGGCCAGCCTCCTCGACCAGCCGCTTCCGCGTCGCGATGCGGATCTCCATGTAGCGGATGAACTCGTCCACGTCGGAGACGGCGTCGGGGCTCTCCAGCCGCTGCTTCTCCACCTCGCGGTGCATTGCGACCATCGCGTTCACGTGCTCGACGAGGATCGGCCGCGCGCGTTCGTAGTCGCCGGGGTTCAGTTTCTCTCGCGCCGTCTCCAGCGCCGCCTCGGGATCCGAGGGGTCGATCAGGCGCGGCTCACAGGCCGGAAGCCAGCGCCACTGGTCGAGCAGCACGCCCAGGTCCCCGATCTTCCCGATCTGCTCGGGCCGGAGGATCGCGGCCATCCGGTCCTCCCAGTCCCGCGTCGCCTTCAGCCCGGAGATCAGCCGCTCCTCGTCCGGCTTGCCCGCCGTCGCGGCGAGGTGATTCGCGAATGCCGCCTCCGCTTCGTACAGGAACTTCTCGAACGCCTTCTTCTGCTCCGCGTCGAGCCCCGCGCCGCGTTTTTCCAGCAGTTCGACCACGAAGCGCTCGCGCAGGGGTCCGAACTCGAGGTCGGCCTGGTTCTGTCCGCGCTCGTCGGCGAGCCAGCCGAGCGCGCCGTTGATCCAATCCTCGGCTTCGCGGTCGCCGCGCGTCATCGGGCCCTCGCCGGCGAGCGCGGCCATGAGCCACCGGGTCACCTCGCGATCCGACGGGGGACGCTCGGGGTCCGCGAAGACATCCTCGACGCCCCCCTCACCCAGGCGCGCCCGCAGGCTCGACAGCCGCTCGTCCAGCGCGCGCCTCTCGGGCGACGGCTCCTCGGCGGGCGGCGCGGGCGCCTCCTGCGGAACGGCCGCCGGCGGCGCGGCGCGGCGCACGGCGATCGCGCCCGCGGCGCCTGCGAGGATCGCCCCGGCCAGGAACCCCAGCAGGATGTCGCGCATCGAATCCCCCGCGTCGCCCTCCGCGCCGCTTCGCCATCCTACCAACGGGTCCCCGCCTCCCGGGTTCGGTCCCCCGCTACTTTCCTTTGTCCTTCTCTTCGTCGCTCGCCGAGGGCGTCACCACGACCGGGGCCTGGGTGGGCGGGGTGGCGCCCGTGTGCGAGGCGCTCCCGCCCCACATTCCCCATCCCGTCGCCTCCGGCGTCGCCGCGTCCACGGCCACCACGCCGCCCTTCAGGTCGTGGAAGTAGATCTTCCCGTCCATGATCGTCGGCATGTCCGTGATCAGCGCGTCCGTCTTCAGGGCCCAGAGCGTCCTGCCGTCCTTCGCGTCGAGCCCGACGACGGTCCCCTTCGAGGTGCCGAAGTACACGCGCCCGCCCACCATGACGGGGCCGCCCGGCTGCTCCTCGCCGCCGGACCAGGTCCAGGCCCGGCTGCGGTCCTTGAGTTCGACGCATGCGAGCTCGGTGGCGGAAGCGTGGACGTACGCGCGGTCGCCGTCGATCATCGGGAGGCGGAAGCCGTAGGCGTTCTGCTGCGGGCCCGCCGGCGGCTCGGCCTTCCACGTCCACGCCACCGTGCCGTCGCGGCGGCGGCGCGCCGTGAGTCCTTCGGAGGTCCAGAAGACGAGCCACTCGCCGCAGATCACCGGCATGGACTGCGCGCCCGCCTCCACCCTCCAGAGCGCGTGCTCTTTCACCAGGTCGAACGCCCACAGGACGCCCTGGTGGGTGGCCACGTAGGCGGCCGCGCCGGTCACCAGCGGCGCGCCCAGGATGTCCGCGCCGATCCCCACCGCCCACTGCTCCTTGCCTTTCGCCGCGTCCAGGCACACGAGGTGCCATCCGCCGGGACGCGGCGCGTGGCTCGGAGTGTCGCTCGCCGCCGCGTACAGCTTCCCGCCCGCCAGCGTCGGCATCGACCGGATCGAGCCCGCCAGCCAGTGCTTCCACATCACCTTCCCGTCCTGCCGGGAGAGCCGGTACAGCGTGCAGCTCCCCGTGATCACGTAGACGCTGTCGCGGTCGATGATCGGCGGGAAGGGTGAGGAGTCGGACAGGGAACGGGTCCAGCGGACCTCGCCGCTGGAGGCGTCCATGGAGACGATGGAGGAGCCGCCGAGGATGGGGGCGAAGAGCTGTCCGTC
>JADLHC010000263.1 GCA_020849035.1 Planctomycetia bacterium | reverse complement strand
GGCGGGGGGGGCGCGCGCGCAAGCCCGGACATGCCAAGGAGATGGGGGAATCTTCGGAATTGAGTTTGACACCATTACAGTAATATCGTATAAACACTGTGACAATGACACCCCCGACCGACGACCTCACCCTCGACGACCTCTGCCGCGACGCTTCCGACCTCCTCCGGAAGCACGGCCTCCTCGGCGCCCAGCGCGACGGACGTGTTTCCGACGCCCCCGACCCCCGCACCGTCCGCTACTACCAGTCCCTCAACCTGGTCGACCGCCCCCGGATCGTCGACAGGGAAGCGCGCTACGGCTGGAAGCAGGTCCTCCAGGTGCTCGCTATCAAGGCCCTCCAGCACATCGGCCTCCCCATCGCCCAGATCCAGAATCGCCTCACCGCACGCTCCGAGACCGAGCTCGAGTCCATCCTCCGTGGCGTCACTGAGCGCCCCCAGCCCCGCCGTCCCGCCGTCAAGTCGCTCACCCTCCGCGAAGTCGCCCTCGAACCCGGCCTCCGCCTCCTCGTGGAGGACGGCTGGTCCCCGGCCGATACCGAATCCCTCGTCGCCCGTTTCCGCGCGGCCGTCGCCGCGCTTCAACCTTCCTAAGGAGGCCCACCCATGCGTCCCGTCGAGCCCGTCCCCATCCTGGACCACGCCCGCCGTACCCTCGGCGTCGGCCGCATCGAGGCCACGCGCGCGGAGGAGACCGTCATGCTCCCCCTCGCGCGGGTCTCCATGAAGGCCCGTGTCGCCGGCCGCGTCGCGTGCACCACCGTCACGCAGGAGTTCCGCAACCCGTTCGACGCGCCGATCGAGGCCGTCTACATCTTCCCGCTCCCCGGCGGCTGCGTCGTGCGCGACTGCGAGTTGCGGGTGGGGAAAAGGGTGATCAAGGCGGCGATGAAGGAGCGGCAGGAAGCGCGGGCGGCGTACCGGAGGGCGATCGAGGAAGGGAAGCGCGCGTCGCTGACGGAGCAGGAGCGCGACGACGTGTTCACGATGACGGTGGGCAACGTGCTGCCCGAGGAGACGGTGACGGTCGTCATCGAGACGGCCGAGCGGCTGCCGTACTTCGACGACGGGATGACGGAGCTGCGCCTCCCGGTCGTCGTCGCGCCGCGCTACGTCGCCGGCACGCCGGCGGACGGCGAGCCGACGGGGGACGGCATCGAGAGCGACACCGACGAGGTCCCGGACGCCTCGCGCATCACGCCGCCGCGCCTCGCCGAGGGGTTCGACCCGAAGGTCGGCCTCTCGATCGAGGTCGAGGTGGACACGCAGGGCGAGGAGTTGCGCGACGTCGCGTGCACGCAGCACGCCGTCCGCGCGTCCCTCGGGACGGACGCCGTCTCGGTCCGCCTCTCCGACCAGCACGAGCCCCTGAACCGCGACTTCGTCCTCCGCTGGCGCGTCGCCGCCGCTTCCCTCCGCACGACCTGCATGGCCTTCACCGACCACAAGGGCCGCCGCTTCGCCATGCTCAACGTCGTCCCGCCGAAACGCGACGGCTTCCTCGGCCTCGCCCGCGACGTCGTCTTCATCCTCGACCACTCCGGCTCGATGGAGGGGATCAAGATGGCCAGCGCGGCGCGCGCCTGCTCGATGCTCCTGCAGACACTCGGGCCGCGCGACCGCTTCGCACTCCTGGCCTTCGACAACTCGTTCGAGTGGCTCGGGGAGCGCCCGGACCGGGTCCGATTCAATCCGAGAGTCGTGACGCAGTTCGTGACGCAGGGAAAGGGAGGCGTGACCATCGAGGGCGAGGACGTGATCGTCGAAAAGGGGCATT
Organism: Planctomycetia bacterium; assembly: GCA_020849035.1. GTDB lineage: Bacteria > Planctomycetota > MHYJ01 > WSZJ01 > WSZJ01 > WSZJ01. The sequence continues at coordinate 10,746 of JADLHC010000263.1, read as the reverse complement.
CGATCCCCGGTCACCTCGTCCCGGCAACGGACACGTGGGTCCGGCGCGGCGAGGCGCTGCTCCGGAACGTCCAGGCCGACGGCGGAACGGAACTGCGGCCGGCGCTCCGCGAGGCGCTCGATGCGCTGGGCAAGCGCCGCGAGAAGGCGGGCCGCGTGCCGGTCGTCGTCGTCCTGACGGACGGCGAGGTCGGCGACGAGTCCGGCATCCTCAAGGATCTCCAGAAAGGCCTTGGCGACACCCGCCTTTTCACGGTCGGCATCGACACGGCGGTGAACAGCGGGTTTCTGAAGCGCCTCGCCGCGCTCGGCGGCGGCACGGCGTCGTTCGTCACGCCGGGCGGCGACCTGGAGGACGCGCTCCGCGGCGTCGGGCGCGAGATCGGCCAGCCGCTCGTGACCGACCTCGCGATTGCGGGCGACGGCGCCGAGGCCGGCTCGCTCGCCCCGTCGCGCATCCCGGACCTGTTCGCGGGGCGCGCCGCGGGCGCATACTTCGTCCCTGCCGGCGCCCGCACCGTCCGCGTCACGGGCCGGTTCGCCGACGGCCGCGCGTTCGACGAGACGGTCCCCGTCCGCGAGGTGAGCCAGCCCGCCCTCGCCAGCCTCTGGGCCCGCGCCCGCGTCGCCGACCTCGAGGATCGTTTCCGGATGCACCCCGAGGAAGCGACCGACCTGCGCGCCCAGATCATCGGTATCGCCTGCGAGCACAACATCCTCACGAAGTTCACGGCGTTCGTGGCCGTGGACCACGCCGAGGTCGTGAACGCGACGGGAGAGGTGCGCCACATCGTGCAGCCGGTGGAGCAGCCGGCGAAGTGGGAGATGGAGGAACGGCAGCGGCGAGCGGCCAGCGGCCCCATCGTGGCTTCGATGGCGTGCGCTCCGCAGCCGGCAGAGATCGGTGCCGACGACAGCGGCACGGCCACCGACCGGCTTGCGCTCAGCGAAGCCGAGGAGTCTCGTCCCGCGGCTCCGAAGCCGTACACGCCCGCCTCGAAGGCGAAGTCGCCCGCTCCCTCCCGTGGCGTCTTCCACCCGATGAAGCCGCCGCCGCCTGCCGCAATGCCGGCCGGAGGGTCGATTTCCTTCAGCCACGCGAAGAAGCGGGAGGAGCCCGAGCCCTTCTCCGACGGCGACCGCAAGGCCTTCACGCTCGCCCTCGAGGCGTTCGCGAAGGCGCTCGCCGCGGCGCGCGCCGAGGCGAAGGACGGGCGCATCCCGCAGACCGACGTGCTCGAGGAGGCGCGCGAGGCGCTCGTGACGGTTCTCGCCGGCTCCCCGATCGCCGCGGATGTCCCGCTGCTCCAGCGCTTCCTCCGCCAGTCCGCGATCGAGCTCGTCGCCGCGTGCGCGACCGAGGGCGCCACGGCCGCCGGGCTGCACGAGATGTTCGAGCACCACGCGAAGCTGTTCGAGGCCGCCCTCAAGGAGTCCGACGCCGCCCTCGCGGGCAAGCGCGGCGCTCCGTGGTGGGCTTTCTGGGAGAAGACCGTGTGACCGGTTCCGGGGGCGCCGACTCCGGCCGCGAACGCCGCGGCCTGACCAGGCGCCCCGGGAAACGGAAGAGCCGCGACGCCAGCGGCCGCCGGGACGGCAGCGGGACGTGTCCCCCCTCCGCGTCCGCCGCGAACCGAGCGGCTCTTCCGGGAACGAACGGCCGATGTGAGTCCGGGAGCGCCATGTCCCGCTTCGCCACCCTGGGCCGGTGGGCGGAGCGGGGTCGCTCCCGGGCTTTCATTTCCCGGTCGGCACCGTGAACTCGTCCTGTTCCTCGTGCCAACCCGGGCGGTAGACGGCGCCGCCGTCGACGGGGACGAGGCGTCCGCGGATCTCGCCCTCGCCGATCTCGAGCCAGACGAAGTGGTGGATGCCCGCGACGAACCTGCGCGACCCGGGCTCCGCGCGGTCCGGCTCGAACGCCGTGAACGGGCCGCCGGCGCCGCCGGTGACGACGCAGGTCATGACGTGGCCGGCCGCCGGCACGTCGATGCGCTCGTAGGCGTGCGCGTGTCCCGACAGGAACAGCGGCACGCGCCGGCGCAGGACGTTCCGCGCCGCGACCTTCCAGCGCACCTCGGGCATCGGCGGCTCGAGCGACGCGCTCGAATAGGGCGGAAAGTGCGCGCACACCACCGCGGTCAGCCCCTTGTCCTCCGCTTCCGCAAGCACCCCCTCCAGCCAGCGGTGCTGCGGCGAGTTGTTCGACACCGGATCGAAGTCCCCCCAGACGTCGTTTCCCGTGTCGAGCACCACGAAGCGCAGCCGCCCCACGTCGACCGCGCGCCAGAGCTTCTTCGGATCCTCCGCCCCCGTGAAAGCCGCCACGTCTTCGCGGTCCTGCGCGTGGTAGAGGTCGTGATTCCCGGGGACGAACACGAAAGGCACGCGGTCCTCGCCGCGCAGGGGCCAGGAGGCCTCGAGGAAGCGGTTGAAGCCGTCGGGGTCGCGCGGGGGGCCGAGGGGGCGCAGGACGGTCTCGTGCCAGAGGGCGGGGAAGGGCAGGAGGCTGAGCATGCCGAAGGCGGGCTTTCCGCGCTGCTCCTGCGGCCAGCAGGGGATCGCGTAGGTGCGGGTGCCGAGGTCGGGGAGGGGCCCGGGCGGGAGGCAGGCGCATGCGTCGCCGAGGAAGAGCACGAGGTCCGGCTTCCGGCGCCGGATCTCCGCGACGATCGCGCGGTGGACCCCGGCGTCCCCCTGCGCGTCGCCGTAGACCGCCACGCGGAGCGGGCGGCCCTCGGGCAGCGCCGCGGGCATGGGGACGCTCAGTCTCCGGCCTTCGACCAGCCACCGCGATTCCGGCCGGGCGTGCCCGGCGACGGACGCACAGCCCGCGAGGGCGGAGAGGGCGAGCAGGGGGAGGAGCCTCACGCGCCGGAGTCTATCGGTCCCCCGGCGCCCCCGCCAGCGCGCGATGCCGGTTGAAAGTTGGTCGGGCGACCAGAAAACCGGCCCGAGGGACTTGACTCCGGGGCCCGCACGCCGTATGAATAAGTTGGTCGCACGACCAAGAAACCATGCCCCGCCCCTCGAACACCCAGGCCCGCAGGCTCCAGATCGTCCGCGCGATGATGGACGTCATCGCGGAGCGCGGCTACGCGGGCGCGACCATCGCGGACGTCGCCCGCGCGGCGCGGCTGACCCGCGGGCTCGTCCACTACCACTTCACCGACAAGCTCGAGATCCTCCTCTGCGTCCTCGACGAACTCGTCCGCACCCACGGGATGGCCCTCGACGCCCGCCTCTCCTCCGCCCGCAACAACCCCCCGCGGGAACTCCGGCACTTCATCGACGCCCACCTCGCCCTCCCGGGCCGCGGCGTCGCCGGGCCGCCGAAAATGTTCTTCTCCGGACCCTCGCCCGAAGTCCGGAAGGCTCTTCGCGCGAACTGGATCCCGGGCGGGGCGGTGGCGGTGAAGTGCTGGGTGGCGATCGGCGCCGAGGCGGTGCGGGAGCCGGAGGTGCGGAGGGCGTACGGCGCGGCCGTGCGGCGCCTGACGGAGACGCTCGCGGGAATCGTCCGCCGGGGCGTCGCCGACGGGGACTTCGTGTGCGCGCAGCCGGCGGTGGCGGCCGCCGCGATCATGGGCGCGATCCTCGGAACGTTCGCACTGGACGCCTCGGCGCCCGGGGTGATCCCGCGGGGGAGCGCGGCGGAGGCGGTCCTGGCGATGGCGGAAGGGCTCCTGGGGACGGGAGGCGGGCGATGAGGACCGGCATCTACCCGGGGAGTTTCGACCCGCCGACGGCGGGGCACGTGTCGGTCATCGAGCGGGCGGCGAGGCTGTTCGATCGCCTCGTCGTGCTGGTCGCGGTGAACGACGCGAAGCGGCCGGCGTTCACGCTGGAGGAGCGGGCCGAGATGCTTCGCGAGGCTGCGGCGGGGATCGCGGGGGTGGAGGTGGCCGCGGCGCGCGGGATGGTGGTGGACGCCGCGCGCGCGGCCGGGGCGGGGTTCATCGTGCGCGGCGTGCGGTCGCTGACGGACTTCGACGCCGAGGCGGCGATGGCGGCGGCGCACCACGCGCTGGCGCCCGACCTGGTGACGGTCTTCGTCCCGGCGCGGCCCGACCTCGCGTTCGTCAGCTCCAGCGCGCTTCGCGAGATCGCGCGCTGCGGGGGAGAGGTCGAGCGGTTCTGCCCGCCGGGCGTCGCGCGCAGGCTCCGGGCGAGAATGGAGGCCTCCCATGCCGCGGTTTGAGGTCGTCACGCTCGGCAACGGCGACGCCTTCACGGAGTCGCGCTTCAACACCGCCTTCCTGCTCCGCTGCGACGGCGCGACGCTGGCGGTGGACTGCCCGGACCGGTATCGCGCAGTGCTGAAGGCGGCGTCCGCCGCGTCGGGACTGGCCCTCCGGGTCGAGGACGTGGACGACCTCCTGCTGACGCACCTGCACGGGGACCACGTGAACGGCCTCGAGGCGGTGGGATTCCTGAAGGCGCTGGTGCTGAAGAAGCGCCCGCGGCTGTGGACGACGCCGGAAGTGGCGGGGGAGATCTGGGAGCGGCGGCTCGGGGCGGCGATGGGGCGGCTGTGGGACGGAAGCCGCTTCGTCGAGCGGCGGATGGAGGACTACTTCGACGTGCGCGTGCTCGACTGGGGCGCGCCGAACGCGATCGGGCCGTTCGAGGTGTTGCTGCGCCGCACGATTCACCATCTGCCGACGTGCGCGCTCCGCATCCGGGCCGCGGGCCGGACGTGGGGGTACTCGTGCGACACCGCGTTCGACCCGGGGCTGGTCGAGTGGCTCTCCGCGGCGGACCTCATCCACCACGAGACGAACCACGGCCCGGCGCACACGCCCTACGCGTCCCTCGCGGCGCTTCCCCGGCCCCTGAGGACCCGCATGCGCCTGGTGCACGTGCCCGACGGGTTCGACGCCGCCGCGTCGGCGATCCGGGTCGCAGAGGCGGGGGAGATGGAAGAGGTTTGAGGCGGTCCGGCGGAACTTCGCCGCCGGCGCAGCGTCGAACGCCCGTTCACCACCACGGAGCCTCCCATGCGATCCCTCGCGCTCGTGCCGGTCGCCCTTCTCGCCATGTCCCTTGCCGCGCAGGCCGAAGAGCCCGCCCGGAAGTTCGGCAAGACCGTGCAGGAGCTGGTGGAAGACCTGAAGGCCGGCAGGGGCGACCCGGGGGCCAACGCGGCGATCCTCGGCGAGTTCGGGGCGGAGGCGTTCGACGCGGGGATGGAACTGGCTCGGGAGGAGAAGCCGGACGTGCGGGCGTGGGGGCTGTACGTCCTCGGGCGCGTCGGCGGGCCGGTCGAGAAGCTGCTGCCGGTCGCGGAGGAGGCGCTCGCTTCGGCCGACGAGCGCACGAAGATCGGCGCCGCGATGGTCCTGCGGCGCTGCGGGAAGAAGGCCGGGCCGCTTCTCGCGAAGGCGCTTTCGACGGAAACGGCGGTTCCGCTCACCTGGTTCATCAACACGGCGTCGGAACTTGGAAGCGAAGCGACGGGGATCGAGGACGGGCTCGCGCAGGCGATGGTGAACGGGCGGGAGTACCAGCGGGAGGACGCGTGCCGGGTCCTGGTGGCGCGCGGGGCGCCGGCGGCGGCGGCGGCGGAGAGGTTGATCCGGAAGGGCGGGGAGGTGCCGCTGAAATGGGGATGCGAGGCGATCGCGCGGCTGGGGCCGGACGGCGCTTCCGCGCTGGAGGCCCTCGCGGCCCGGCTCGGCGAAGAAGGAATCGGCGAGGAGCTGGAGGCGGGCGTGGAGCGCGCGATGGCGGCGCTCGGGCCGGCGTGCGTGGAGGCGGCGAGAGAAGTCGCGCTCGGGGACGGCGGCGAAGAGCGGCGGCTGGCGGCGATGCGCGTCCTGGCCCTCGCGGGGCCGCCGGCCGCGGCCGCGATCGGGGACGTGCTGAAGGCCGCGGCCGGGACCCTGCGGACGAGGCTTCTCGGCGCGGCGGCCTCGGCGGAGGAGCCCCCCGTCGCCGCGCTCTCCGACGCGAGCCGCACCGGCCCGGAGGGCGACCGCCTCATCGCCGTCCGCGCCCTCGCGCGGCGCCCCGGCCCCCATGCCGAGGCCCTTCCCGCCCTCGCCCGCGCGCTCGAGGACGGATCGGCGGAGGTCCGGCTCGCGGCGTGGGAGGGGATCGCGGCCCTGCCCTGGTCCTCGGAGCGGGTGAGGGAGGCGATGACGTTCGGCCTGTCGCACGCGGACGCGGCGATCCGGGCGCGGGCGGTGACGGCGGTGTTCCAGGCGCTGGCGGCGGAGTACGCGGCGAAGACGACGGAGAAAGGGCCCCCGGGGTACATGGGCTCGACGGAAGCGGCGGCGGTCGCGGAGCGGGCGATCGCGGACCCGGATCCGGAGGTCGCGCGGGCGGCGCTCGGCTGCTTCCGAGACTGGGAGACTTCGCTGATGTTCGACGTGGAGCTCAAGCTGCCGCACCCGCTTCTCGCCGCGCTCCTGCGCGGCCTCGACCGGGCCGACGAGGAGATCGGCGCGGCGTGCGAGGGGAAGGTCGGGCTGCTCGCCGGGAAGTCCCGGAATTTCGTGAAGACGGCCGTGCTGACGATCGGGAACCATCCGGAGCGCGGGCGCGCCCGCATGGTCCGGGCGCTGTCGCGCGCGCACGCCGACGCGCGGCCGATCGTGCGCGAGCTGCTGGTGGAGTTCCTGGCGGACGAGGACGAAGCGGTGCGGGCCGAGGCGAAGAAGACGATCGAGGCGCTCGGGGAGGCCCCGGGCCGACGCTGACGTGCGGCGCGGGAAAACTGGTCGCGTGACCAATTTACTCCGCGCTACCGCTTCAGGAGCTCCAGGGCCACCGCTTCCAGCCTCGCGCGGTCGCGCACGCGCGCGAGCCATCTCGGCGGGATCGCTTCGATCCCGTCGCGGGCGCCGAGGAGCGCGCCGGCGACGGCGCCGTTGGTGTCGGCGTCGCCCGCGGCGTTGACGACGGCGAGCAGGGTGTCCTCGAGCGGCGCTTCCTGCGCCATCGCCCAGAACCCGGCGGCGGCGCAGGTGACGGTGTAGCCGATGGCGTCGGGGGAGCGGACGGGGATGTCGTCGAGGCGGCGGCGCGGCGCGGCGGAGACGGCTTCGAGGACCTCGGGCTCGGGGGCGGGAAGGGCGCGAAGCGCGGCGAGGGCGGCGTCGTGGGCGGGTTCGCCGCGGAGGAGGGCGGCGACGGCGGCGGCGACGGCGAGGGCGGACTGGGTGCAGCGGGGGTCGGCGTGCGTGATGGCGGTCGCGTCGTGGGCGGCGCGCGCGAGGGCGGCGGGGTCGTCGTGAAAGGCGAGGCCGACGGGGGCGACGCGCATCACGCCGCCGTTTCCGGCCGCGCGGCCCAGCGACTTCTCCCAGACCATGCGGCCCGCATCGAGGGGAGCGAAGCCCTTCTCGAACAGCTCGATCGCCCTGCGCGTCTGCGCTCCCATGCCGCGGCCGTTGGTGCGTGCCCAGCGGACGAGGCGGTCGGCGAGGTCGCGGGGGTCGGCGCGGCGGTGGCGGGTGAGGGACTGGGCGAGTTCGAAGGCCTGGGCGAGGTCGTCGTCCCAGGGGCGGCGGAGTTCGGCCTCCGGGATGTCGGTGAGGGGCGGGACGCGGGGCTGGAGCTCGGATTCGGCGTCGAGGCCGAGCATGTTGCCGGCGGCGAGGGCGAGGAGCGATCCGCGTGCGCGGGAGGGGAGCGAGGGCATGGGGTGATTATCGCTGTTTCGAGGCTCGCGTCGTTGGAGGTTGGAGGTCGGAGGTTGGAGGTCGGAGGTCGGGAGCACGGGGCAGGGGGAGTGAGGGGGAAGGATCGACTCGCGGGCGGTCGATCGAGGACACCAGCCTGGTTCCGAGGAACGGAATGCGCACCACGCCGTCCGCGCTCGGGCGGACCACTCGAGCCGCGCAGCTCGGGTTCCGTCCACGGAGACACGACTTCTCCTGCACCGTGCACCCTGGCCTCGCCACTCGTCGCCCACCCCTCACCTCACGCCCCTGACCGCCGACCGCAAAACCGGGAACTGGCAACTCGCCGCCGCGCCGCTACAATCCCCGCTCCGCCAACCTGAGAGCACACCATGTTCCGCGACCGCGAAACCGAAACACGCAGCTTCACCCGCACCACCGGCCTCTTCCCCGGAGACACCGCCCTCTCGGTCCGCGACGCGTACGACGTCATCATGTCCCACCTTCCCGCCCCGACGGTCGAGAAGGTGCCGCTCATGCGCTCGCTCGGTCTCGTGATCGCGGAGGACGTGACGGCCGACATCGACCTGCCGCCGTGGGACCGGTCGGCGATGGACGGCTACGCCGTGCGCTCCTCGGACCTGCTCAAGCCCGCCGAACTCAAGGTCGTCGACGTGATCCCGGCGGGAAAGGTGAGCAAGCGCACGGTCCAGCCCGGCGAGGCGATCAAGATCATGACCGGCGCGCCGGTTCCCGATGGCGCGGACGCGGTCGTCCAGGTCGAGAAGACCAAGGCGTCGGGCGACGTCGTGATGATCCGGGACACGGTCGCGCCGGGGACCAACATCTCGAAGCGCGGGACGGACTGCAAGGCGGGGGACGTGCTGGTGAAGAAGGGGAGCGTGGTGCGCTCGCAGGAGGTCGGGATCATGGCGAGCGTCGGGTGCCACATGCCGCGCGTCTTCCGGCGCCCGACGGTCGCCGTGCTGACGACGGGCGACGAGCTGGTCGAGGTGGACAAGAAGCCCGCCGAGGGGCAGATCCGCAACTCGAACGCGTACTCGCTCGCGGCGCAGATCGCCTCCGTCGGCGTGCCCTACGCCTACCTCGGGATCGTTCCCGACGTGCGGGAGACGCTCGCCGCCAAGCTCGACCAGGCGATGGGCGCGGCCAACGTCGTCATCCTCACCGGCGGCGTGAGCGCGGGCGAGTACGACCTCGTCGAGGAGGTCATGAAGTCGAAGGGGATCGAGATCATCTTCGACCGCGTCGCGATCAAGCCGGGCCGGCCGATGGTCTTCGCGAAGTCGCCGGACAAGCTGCTGTTCGGCCTGCCGGGTAATCCGGTGTCCACGTTCGTCACCTTCGAGCTCTTCCTGCGCCCCGCGCTCGGCCGCCTCATGGGGAACATGCTCCTCGATCGGCCGGTCGTGGACGCGGAGCTGTCGATCAACTTCGGCAAGCCCCAGGCGCGCGACCAGTACTGCCCGGCGCGCCTCACCTGGGTCCGCGATCACTACATCGTCGCGCCGATCGAGTCGCACGGAAGCGCCGACCTGAGGGCGCTGTCGCTGGCGAATTCGCTGCTGGTGATCCCGACGGGGGACGGGCCGTACCTGGCGGGGAAGACCGTGAAGGTGCTTGCGCTGGACGAGGACCAGCAGAAGGGGTAGTCGGGCGTGTTCGCGGGCCCGTCGAAAGTCCCGGTCCGGACTTGACCATTCTCTCCCGATCCCCGCTATCCTTCACTCCCCGTGAGCCGCGCCGCTGCCGCCAAGACGCCGTCCCCGCCCGCCGCCGCCCCGCCGCCGCGGTGGCTGTGGGCGCTTCCCCTCGCCACCCCGTTTCTCCTGTGGCTGGCCTACCATCCTGCGGACCAGGGGTGGCTGGCGTACGTGGCGCTGGTGCCGTGGTTCCTGTACCTGGTGGTGGAGACGCGGGTGCGGCGGGTGTGCGTGGTGACGTTCGTGGTGTGGTGGGCGTTCTTCTCGATCGGGATGAACTGGCTGCGGTACACGTCGGGGCTGGGCGGGCTGGTGATCGCGGCGATCCTGGGGCTGGAGATGTTCGTGTTCGCGTGGCTGGCGCGGCGGTGGCTGTCGCGGCGCAACGACGCGGCGGGCTGGGCGGGGCTGGGGGTGATGTTCATCGGGTGGGAGTTCCTGCGGACGTACCTGATGGGCGGGTTCCCGTGGTTCCTGCTGGGGCACACGCAGCACGCGTACGCGCCGCTCCTGCAGTGCGCGGACCTCGGAGGAGTGCCGCTCGTCGGGCTCCCGGCAGCGCTTTCGAACGCGTTCCTCGCCGGCCTCGCCGCGCGCCGGCTCGCGGGCCGCCCCGCCGGGCGAGACCTTGCGGTCGGGTTCGGCGCCCTCGCCGCGCTCCTCGCGGCGATGTCCGGCTACGGAATCTGGCGCCTCAAGACCCTTCCCCGCACCCCAGCCCTCAACGTCGGGCTCGTCCAGGCGAACATCCCCCAGGACCTCAAGGACATGATGCGCTGGGAGGACTACGACCCTCGCATCCCGCTGCGCGAGCACCAGAAGCTCTCCGAAGCCTGCCTGCCCCAGGCCGACCTCATCCTGTGGGCGGAGACGATGTTCCCCTTCTCGATCAACCCGAAATACCCCGAGAACGAGGCGGCCCTGCGCCGCATGGCGGCGGCGTACAAACGCCCGATGCTCGTCGGCGTCATCCTCCACGAGTCCGACGGCCGCGAGTTCAACTCCGCCCTCCTCACCGGCCCGGACGGGAAGCCCGCGGGCCGCTACGACAAGCGCCACCTCGTCCTCGTCGCCGAGTACATGCCCTTCAAGTCCGTCGCCCCCTGGCTGCTCGACGTCATCGAGAAAATCGTCTCGCTGAAGGGATTCGGCAGCCTGGAAGCGGGGGAGCGGCTGGACCTGATGGAGGCGCAGGGGAAGAAGTTCGGGACGCTGATCTGCTTCGACTCGATGTGGCCGGACGAGGCGCGGTCCTACGCGGGTCGGGGCGCGGACTTCCTTGTCTGCGTCTCGAACGACGGCTGGTTCAAGGAGTCGGAGCAACTGGACCAGATCCTGGTGGCGACGGCGTTCCGGTGCGTCGAGAATCGTGTGGGAATGGCGCGGTGCACG
>JADLHC010000262.1 GCA_020849035.1 Planctomycetia bacterium | reverse complement strand
GCGTCGAGGACCTCGGACTTGTTGTTGAAGGGCTTGGCGCGGGCGACGGCCTTGGTGGAGATCTGGTCGCCGAGGTTGAAGCCGCCGGCGTTGACCGCGGAGCCGTCCTCGCACTTGAGGATGGTGCCGAGGACGTTGAGCATGCGGACGACGTTCTTGCCGCCGTCGTTGACGTTGATCATGGACGCGCAGTCCAGGACCTTGAGGGCGTAGACGTCGCCGCGGTTCTCGTAGGTGCCGGGGAACTGGCCGCTGAAGGGCTCGTTCACGGACGGGGACGCGGGCTGCGGGAAGGAGATGCCGTTGGCGACGCCGTTGACGAGGCCGTCGTCGAGGGCGGCCTCCAGCGAGCGGGCCGGCTTGCCGTAGGTGCGCGTCGGCGTGTACTTCCAGATGTCGGTCTTGGTCGTGGCCGGGTAGGTCAGGCCGCCGGCCTCCGCGTTGAGCATTTCGCGGTAGAACCAGTCGTTGCGCTGGTCGTCCCAGGCCTGGACCATCGCGCGCCCGCGGATGCTGGCGATCGCGCGTTCCACGCCCGACTGGGCGAGCATCTTGGCCCGGACCTTGTCGACGTAGCTGTTCGACACGGACCTCTCGACGCGCGAGAGGGTGGCGAACGTCGCCGCAAGGAGGCCGAGAACACCGAGGACGCCCAGTGCGACCAGCAGCACGAAGCCCCGGTTATTCTCCATCCCTTTCTTGATCATCGTTTGCGGTCTCCAGAAGTGTTTCGTTCGAAGGACACGTGTTTGGTTTTAGTAAGCCTCAGGCTTCCTCTCCTCTCCTATTGGTGGTTTGGGAAACCTCCGAGAAAACCTGGGTTGACTTGGGTTGGAATACGACCTGCCGACGCCGCATGGAGCAAGCCGGGTGCCGTCTGGCTCGAATTAATTAAAATAATACAGTCGTAAGTCTATGTCAGATAACGTATTGTGATCAGCATTAAGCGATCTTAATCGCGTTTCATTAAGAAATGTTACTTTTGGTGCCGATACTACCTTCCGGTAACATTTCTTAATCTCGCTTCCGCCCCCATCCGCAACTACCAGCTGCGCACCCGCAGCACGAAAACGAGCCGGTACCGACGGCTCGCCTCCCACCGCGAGAATAACCTCGAGCCGACCGTTTCTTCCGCCGTCTCGCTCCCGCCGATGGCCACCACATCCCCCTCCTCAACCGTCACCTCCGTGTCCAGCCCGGCCAGCGACGTCCTTCCGTTCCCTTCCCGGTGCGAAACGACGGGATGGACTTTCACCGTGATCGTGCCGTCAGGATTCCGCCGCGGCGTGACCTCGAGCAGCGCCCCCGCCGTCGTCCATCGATACGTCTCCACCACGCGCCCGTCCACCAGGTAGACGATGGTCACAGGCTCAGCGACCCTCTCGCCGACCTCCAGCGTCGCAGGCGCACCGTCCATGGTGACAAGAAAGGACTCGGTCTTCCGGCGGACCGAGGATCTCCGCCGCCAGGTGTCCAGGCGCGCGAAGAACGAGGCGCCGCCCGTGCCCGCGCGCAGCCCGTTGATCGACAGGCGGCCGCTTCCCCCGACCGGAACCGAGGCGCCCCAGAAAAACGCCCAGCCTTCGGCGTCGCGTTCGTCCACCTCGTAGGCCTGCACGTCGATGCGGACGTTGTCCCCCCGGCCCGAACGCCCCTCGCGCGCCGAGCGCGCCCAGTCGTCTTCGTCGCCCGCCTCGCGCCGCGGCGGAGGATCGCCGCACGACGACAGCAGGAGCAGGGAAGCGGCCATCGCGAGGAGGATTTTCATAGCCGGAGTATACCGCGGAGCTTTCCATGCGCGGGCCGTCCTGCTACCGTTCCGCCCCCTTTCACGGCTCGCCCATGCCCCAAGGCCACGTCCTCCTCCTCCTGCACGCCCACCTTCCTTTCGTGCGACACCCGGAGCACGAGGAGTTCCTGGAAGAGGACTGGCTGTACGAGGCGATCACCGAGACCTACCTGCCGCTGCTCGAGCTGGGGGAAGACCTCGAGAAGGAGGGGGCAGGGGCCCGGTTCTCGATCGCGCTGTCCCCGCCGCTCTGCGAGATGCTCGCCGATCCGCTTCTTCAGTCGCGCTACGTGCGACGCCTGCACCGGCTGCTCGAACTCGCGGAGAAGGAGGTCGGCCGCACCGCGGACCTGCCGGAGTACCGCCGGACGGCGGAGCACAACCTCGCGGTCCTGGGGCGCGCGCGGGCGACCTTCGAGGACGAGCACGGGCGCAACATCCTGCGGGGCTTCCGCCGTCTGCAGGACGCGGGGCGGATCGAGATCCTGACCTGCGCGGCGACGCACGGATTCCTGCCGCTCATGTCACGCCCCGAGGCCGTGCGCGCGCAGGTCTCCGTCGCCGCCAGGAACTACGAGAAACATTTCGGCCGCCGGCCCGACGGGTTGTGGCTGCCCGAGTGCGGCTGGACCCCGGGGCTCGACGCGCCCCTCGCCGCCGAAGGCATCACGCATTTCTGCCTCGAAACCCACGCGATCGCCTGGGCGGCCCCCCGCCCCAGATTCACGATCTACGCCCCGCTCCGGACGCCCGCGGGGACGTTTGCATTCGGAAGAGACATCGAGTCGAGCCGCCAGGTCTGGAGCGCGACGGAGGGATACCCGGGCGACCCGGCGTACCGCGAGTTCTACCGCGACCTCGGGTACGACGGGGAAGAGTCGTACGTGAAGCCGTATCTCCACGCGGACGGGATGCGACGGAACCTCGGGCTGAAGTACCACCGGATCACGGGCCCGGTGCCGCTCCACGAGAAGCAGCCCTACGATCCCGCCGCGGCGTCGGCGCGCGCGAAGGTCCACGCGGCGAACTTCCTCTTCAACCGCTCGCAGCAGGCGCGGCACCTGCGGGGGATCCTGGGGCGGCCGCCCGTGGTGCTGGCGCCGTACGACGCGGAGCTGTTCGGCCACTGGTGGTACGAGGGGCCGCAGTTCCTCGGGGAACTGTTGCGGCTCGGAGGCCGCCAGGAGGAAGTCGGGTTCGCGACCCCGCGCGAGGTGCTGGCGGCCGGGGGGAAGGTGCAGGCCGCCACCCCCGCGGCGTCGACGTGGGGAAACCGCGGCGCCAGCGAGGTCTGGCTCAATCCCGCGAACGACTGGATCTACCGTCACCAGCACGCCGTCGAGGAGCGGATGACGGCGCTGGCCCGCGACTGGACGAACGCGGACGGGCTCGAGCGCCGCGCCCTCAACCAGGCCGCGCGCGAGACGCTTCTCGCCCAGTCGTCCGACTGGGCCTTCATCATGAACGCCGGCACCGCCGTCCCCTACGCGCACAAGCGCTTCAAGACCCACGTCGAGGCTTTCCTCCGCCTTCACGACCAGCTGAGGTCCGGGCGGATCGACGAGGGGCTCGTCACGCAGCTCGAATCCCGGCACAATGTGTTCCCTGAAATCGACTGGCGCGCGTATGCGCCGGAGGAGAAGCGGTGAAGTTCCTGGTGCTGTCGAGGAAGCCGGCGATCTACTCGACGCGGCGGCTGCGCGAGGCGGCGCGAATCGAGGGGCACTCGTGCCTGGTCGTGGATCCGCTGAGGTGCGTGCTGCACCTGGAGGGCGGGTCGGCGAAGGTGCGCGTGGCGGGGGACGACCTGACGGGAATCGACGCGGTGATCCCGAGGGTGGGGTCTTACGCGGTGGAGTACTCGCTGGCGCTCGTGCGGCAGTTCGAGCTGATGGGCGTACCGGTGCTGAACGGCTCGGCGGGGATCGCGCTGGCGAAGCAGAAGTGGGCGAGCCTGCAGGCGCTCACGGCGGCGGGCGTGCCGGTGCCGCCGACGACGCTGATGAGGTTCCCGACGCACCTTGCGGACACGCTGGCGGAGCTGGGCGGGCCGCCGGTGATCCTGAAGCTTCTCCGCGGGATGCAGGGGGCGGGGGTGCTGCTGGCGGAGTCGGGGGAGGCGGCCGAGTCGATCATGGACACGGTCTGGTCGCTCGGGGAGGACATCATCGCGCAGAAGTTCATCGCGGAGTCGCGCGGGACGGACGTGCGGGTGCTGGTGATCGGCGGGGAAGCGGTGGCGGCGATGAGGCGGACGGCGAAGGAGGGGGATTTCCGCTCGAACATCCACCGGGGCGGGGTGGGGGAGCGGGTGGCGCTGACTCCGGCGCTGGCGTCCGTCGCGGTGCGCGCGGCGCAGGTGACGGGGTTGCGCGTGGCGGGGGTCGACGTGCTGGAATCGAAGGAGGGGGGGGTGGTACTGGAGGTGAACTCCTCGCCCGGGTTCCAGGGGCTCGAGGAGGCGACGGACCGCGACATCGCGGTGGAGATCGTCCGCGAGGCCGAGCGGCTCGCGGAGTCGCGCGCCGGACGGCAGACCGCCGGCCACGGGAGGCCCGGGGCGACGATCTGATCCCGCTTCCCCGAACACCTCCATGCCCTTCCTGATCTGCCTCGACGGACCTGCGACCGGCCGGCGCATCCCGCTGGGGCCGGTGGTCGTGCTCGGGGGGGCGATGCCGGAGGCGGTGCCGGTTGCGGGCGCGGAGGAGGCGGTGGAGATCCGGCACTCGGACCGCCGGTATGTCGCACGGGCGCAGTCGCCCTTCCGGGTGAACGACGCGGAGACGCGGGAGCAGGCGCTGCGAAGCGGGGACGTGATCGCGCTGGCGGGGACGCGGTTCCTGTTCCGGAGCGAGGAGACGGCGCTGGTGGATCGGCGGTCGCCGCAGCTCGGGGCGCTGTACCGTGTCGCGGCGGTGCTGACGGCGGGGCAGGACCTTCGGGCGGCGCTGGGGACCGCGCTCGCCGTCGTGCTGGACGAGACGACGGCGCGTCGCGCGTCCGTCTGGCTGTCGGACGAGGAGGGCGGCAAGCTCGACCGGGCGGCGGCGTGCGGGAGGGAGAAGTCCGCGTCGGCCCTGCTCGGGGACGCGTACGCCGGGCTCGCGGCGCTGCAGAAGGACGTGGTCGCCGCGGGGGCGACGCACGGGCCGCTGCTGGTCTTGCCGCTCGTCGCGCGGAACAACGCGTTCGGCGCGATCGTCGTCGAGGGGCCCGCCCCGGCGGGACTTCCCGAGCGCGACGTGGAGCTCCGGACCGCCACGTCGCTCATCGCGGCCGTCGCCGCCGAGAGCCGCCGCAACGCGCACCAGATGGAGGAGTACGGGCGCCTGCTCCTGTCGATCGAGAAGGCCACCATGTGGCTCTCGGGCTACCTCGAGCGCGAACCCATCCTCGGCGAGGCCGTCGGGTTCGCGCGGTCCATCTTCCGCGCCTCCCACGTGTCCATCGTGGAAATGGACCCGGGAGGATCCTCGGCGCGCCTGGTGCGATCCGTGACGCCGCGGAAGTCGGACGCGACCCAGCATCTCGTCCGCGTCGGCGAAGGAATGTGCGGGCGCGTGCTCCAGTCCGGGAAGCCGCTGCTCTCGCCGGACCCCGCCACCGGGAATCCGCCGGAGGGGTACGTGCGGTCGAAGCGGTTCAAGACGGACTCGTTCGCGATCGTGCCGATCTTCTCGTCGGCGTCCGAGGGCGCCGAGCTGCTCGGGGCGATCAACGTGGCGGACAAGATCGGCGGGCGTCCGTTCGGCGAGCGCGACCTCGAGCTGCTGGCCGTGCTCGCCCGCGCGGTCGGCGTGGCCCTGCACAACGCAAAGCTCTACGAGCGAGCGACCGTCGACTCCCTCACGCGCCTCTACGTCCGGCAGCACTTCTTCTACAAGCTCGAGGAATTCATGGCCGCTGCCCTGAAGGCCCGTCGGCCGCTGTCGCTGGCGATCGCGGACCTGGACGACTTCAAAAAG
Organism: Planctomycetia bacterium; assembly: GCA_020849035.1. Classification (GTDB taxonomy): domain Bacteria; phylum Planctomycetota; class MHYJ01; order WSZJ01; family WSZJ01; genus WSZJ01. Next base: position 121 of record JADLHC010000262.1, on the reverse strand, counting down.
GTGAACGACACCTACGGGCACCCCGCGGGGGACGCGGTGCTGCGCGCGGTGGGGGCGGCGGTGAAGGGGGCGGTGCGGCCCGCGGACTTCCCGGCGCGCTACGGGGGCGAGGAATTCGCCG
>JADLHC010000261.1 GCA_020849035.1 Planctomycetia bacterium | reverse complement strand
GCACGTCCGCGCCCGTCTCCTCCACCAGGTCGCTTCCCGAGATCCCGATGTCCGCCGCGCCCAGGTCGATGAACTCCGGGATGTCGTCCGCGCGCGAGAACAGCACCTCGATCTCGCCGCCCGACAGCACGGCCACGAGCGTGCGCCCGGCACCCGCCACGGGCAGGCCGATGTCGCGGAACAGCTGAAGGCACGGCTCTGCCAGCCTCCCCTTGTTGGGGATCGCGATCTTCAGGGGGGGCATTACTTCTTCTTCAGCTCCGAAATGATCTCGTCCAGGCTCGGCGTGAACGTCTGCCCGCCCGCCGACTTCCGCACGGCCTCGATCACCGCCATCGCGTTCCGCGTCGGGATCAGCTGCCCCTTCGTGAACGGGAGGACGGCGTCCTTGAAACGCCCCGGAAAGGCGGAAAGCGCGTCCGCCGGCCAGCCCGCGAAGAAGGACGGGGCACTGGTGACGGAATTCTTGAAGAGCGACAGCGTGGTCTGCTTCCAGTCGGACTTCTCGCCGGAATGGAAGACGGCGATCACGGCCTCCGCGGAAAGGTGTCCCTTTCCCGCCTCCGCCGCGAAGATCGCGAACTTCTGCATCATCGTGCCGTCCGTCGACGCCAGCAGCTTCCCGGCGTCCGAGGGCGCGATTTCGAGCCCTCCCGTTTTCAGCCGGTCGCGGAGCCCGTTCTCGATCAGCGTGACCTTGTTCGTCAGCGACTGCCGCGCCCGCTTCTCGCGCTCGTCGTTCTCCACGTCCCCGCCGACGGGGGACGGCGGGAAATGCGACCACTCGAGGAGGTTCTTGAGCCAGGCAGTCGCCTCCTCGACGCCGCCGGGCTTCCGGTCGAGCACGGCCTGGTTGGCGGCGATGCGGTCAAGGGCGTTCACCAGACCCTCCAGCGGCTTCTTCGTGCGGTCCCGGTCGCGGTCGCCGAGGTTCAGCCCGAGGTCGTACGCGGTCTCGTTGAACTTCCGCCACGTGGTGACCGCGGAAGCGAGGTCCAGGGTTCCCTCGATCGTCGCGAGGTACATGTCCCACATTTCCTCTTCGAGGATCGTGACCTCGTGCGTGTACGCGGTCTCGGACTTCTCCCACACGACTTTCTCGACCGTCACGGTCCAGTCGTGCTTCTCGCCCGCCGTCCCGGGCGGAGACACGAACTTCTTGTCCATCGTCCTCTTGCCCTGGATCCGGACGAACACGTCGGTCTTGTCCGCGGCGGCCTTCATCTTGTCCATGATCCCGCCGCCGACGATCTCCCAGCTCGTCTTGGGCTCGATCAGGTTCGCCGCCGTCAGGCTCGACCCGGTCCCGGAACCATGGTCCGTGCGGCCGACCATGTACCGGTCCAGGTTGATCACCGCAACGGTGTCCTTGACCTTCACGAGGTGCAGCACCGTGCCGTAGTCCTGGTTCTTCATTTCCTCCGGGACCGCGACCGGGATCCAGCCGCCCTTCGAACCCGAGTCAACGTCCGTGGGAGGCTTCTGCGGATCGTCGGTGGAGGACGGCTTGCCCGGGTTTGTCGTGCCCGCCGGCGTCGGCTGGCCGACCGGGCTGCTGCCACCGTGCGGGGGCTGGGCCTTGGACGGCTCCTTCTTCCCGCATCCGGCCGCAAGGATGGCCACGGAAGCGGCCAGGGCGATGGTGCGAAGCATGAAATCGTTTCCTCTTAAGGGGTTGCGACAGCAACGCCAATCTACCCGCATCGCCCCGGGGGCGCAAGATCGGTCCCCGGCGCGCGCGGAATTTGAGTTCTTCGCGCGTTTTCCTGTTTTCAGTTTCCGCCGTCTCGACGAGCGCTTGACGTGTTTAAGACGCCGCCCGCCCCCGTCCCGTTCCCCCCTCCTTGCCCCTGCCTTCCCGGCGGGTTATAACTCCCCGCACCCCATGGACTACAAAACCACCGTCCTCCTGCCGAAGACCGACTTCCCCATGCGCGCCGAGCTTCCGAAAAGGGAGCCGGAGATGCAGAAGAAGTGGGACGAGTCGGGGCTGTATTCGAAGATCCGAGCGGCCCGCAAGGGGGCCCGCAAGTACGTCCTGCACGACGGCCCGCCGTACGCGAACGGGAACGTCCACATCGGAACGGGGTTGAACAAGATCCTGAAGGACATCGTGGTGAAGTTCCACACGATGCTCGGCGCGGACGCGCCGTACGTGCCGGGCTGGGACTGCCACGGGCTGCCGATCGAAAACAAGGTGGCCGAGGAGATGGGCGCGGCGTTCCGCTCGGCGGACCCGACGCTGGTTCGCGCGAAATGCGAGGCGTACGCGGCGAAGTTCATCGACGTGCAGCGGAAGCAGTTCAAGTCGCTCGGCGTCCTGGGCGACTGGGAGCGCCCCTACCTGACCATGAGCCCCTCCTACGAGGCGGGCGTCCTCGACTGCTTCCTCGACCTCATGGAGCGCGGGAAGATCTCGCGCAAACTGCGGCCGATCCACTGGTGCGTCCGCGACGAAACCGCGCTCGCGGAAGCGGAAGTCGAATACGCCGACATCGCGTCCCCCGCGATCACCGTCGCGTTCGACCTCGTGCCCGGCCCCCACCCGTTCTCGAAGGAAAAGGCCGCGATCGTCATCTGGACCACCACGCCGTGGACGCTTCCCGCAAACCTCGCCGTCGCCGTCCACCCGCAGGCGGACTACGCGCTCGTCGAGTGCGCCGGGCGGAAGTTCGTCCTTGCGGAAGCGCTGGCGGAGAAGGCGCTGGCGAAGGTCGGCCCGGTCAAGGTCCTCGCGAAAGCCCGCGGCTCCGAGCTCGAGGGCATGGAGTACGAGCACCCGTTCATGAAGCGCCGCTCGCCCGTCGTCCTCGCCGAGTACGTCACGCTCACGGACGGCACCGGCTGCGTCCACACCGCGCCGGGACACGGGCACGAGGACTACCAGACCGGCCGCCGCTACAACCTCGAGATCCTCAACCCCGTCGGCCCGAACGGCGTCTACGACGAGCGCGCGGGGATGTTCGCCGGGAAGCGCGTGCCGGCGGTGGACCCGGAGGTCGTCGCGCAGCTCAAGGGCACGGGCCACCTCCTCCACGAGGAAAAGGTCTCCCACTCCTACCCTCACTGCTGGCGCTGCCACCGCCCGATCATCTTCCGCGCCACCGAGCAGTGGTTCATCGAGATCGACGACTCCCGCGACAAGGCGCTGGAGCAGGTGCGCCGCACCCGCTGGGTCCCCGCCTGGGGCGAAACCCGCATCACGTCCATGATCCAGTCGCGTCCCGACTGGTGCGTCTCGCGCCAGCGTCTCTGGGGCGTCCCCATCCCCGCGTTCTTCTGCGAGAAGTGCGGCAAGGCGATCACCGACGCAAAGGTCCTCCGCCGCGTCCGGGACCTCTACGCCCGGGAAGGCGCCGGGATCTGGTACCGCCTCAGCGCGTCGGAAATGCTCGGCACCGCCCCGGCCTGCGCCTGCGGCCACGCCGCGTACCGCAAGGGCAACGACATCTTCGACGTCTGGTTCGAGTCCGGCTCCAGCCACCGCTCCGTCGTGATGGCCCACCCGGACCTCCAGTTCCCCGCCGACTGCTACCTCGAGGGAACCGACCAGCACCGCGGCTGGTTCCAGACCTCGCTGCTCCCGTCCGTCCTCACCCAGGGCGTCTCCCCCTTCAAGGCCTGCGTCACCCACGGCTTCGTCGTCGACGACGAGGGAGAGAAACTCTCCAAGTCGAAGGACAACAAGGGCTACACCCTCCCCAAGAACGCCGAGGATTTCCAGAAGCTCTTCGGCGCCGACGTCATCCGCCTCTGGATCGCCTCCGTCGACTTCACCGACGACATCCCGGTCTCGAAGAAGCGCTTCGACGAGATCGCAGAGGTTTACAAGAAGTGGCGCAACACGTTCCGCTACCTGCTCGGGGCGCTGGCTGACTTCGATCCAGCGCGCCGGGAGACGGCCCTCTGGGAAATCGACCGATGGGCGCTTCACCGCCTCGGCGCGCTCATCGTGCGCGTCGAGCAGCTGATGAACGACTTCGACTTCGCGCACGCGACGCACGAGATCAACGCGTTCATCGTGACGGACCTGTCGGCGTTCTACCTGGACGCGGTGAAGGACCGGCTGTACACGTTCGCCCCGGCGTCGAGCGGGCGGCGGGCGGCGCAGACGGTGGTTTTCGAGATCGTCTCGGCGCTCGCGCGGCTCACCGCCCCGGTGCTCTGCCACACGGCGGAGGAGGTCTGGTCGTTCGTCCCGGGGAAAAAGGAGGATTCGGTCCACCTCGCGCGCTGGCCCCAGCCGCCGGCGTCCGGGTTCACGAAGGAGCTGGAGGCCGACTGGGACCGGCTGTTCAGCGTGAGCCACGACCTCGCGAGGGAGATCGAGAAGCTGCGCGCGGCGAAGACGATCGGGAAGTCCACGGAGGCGGTCGTGGACCTCGCGACGGAGGACGCCGCGTGGCACGACGCCCTGGCGCGACGCGCGGAAGACCTCGCCGGGATCTTCCTCGTCAGCGAGGTGCGGCTCCACCGGGGCCAGGTTCCGGGCGCGGTGAAAGGCGCCGACGCGCCGCTCGTCTCCGTGCTCGCCGCGAAGTCGCCGCACCCGAAATGCGGCCGCTGCTGGAACCTGCGCGCCGACGTCGGGCGGTCGCCCCGGCACCCGTCCTGCTGCGCCCGCTGCGTGGCCGTCCTCGCAGAGCTCGGCGCATGACCGCCCCGCTGCGGCTCGCGGTGCTCCTCAGCGGCGCCGGCCGCACGCTGGCCAACATCGTCGACCGCATCGAGGCGGGGCGGCTCGACGCCCGCGTGGCCGTCGTGCTCAGCTCGAGAAAGGGGGTCGCGGGCCGCGACATCGCGCTCCGCCACGGAATCCCCCTCATCGACGTCCCCCGCGCCGCACATCCCTCCGACGCCTCCTTCGGCGCCGCCGTCAACGACGCCATCGCCCCCTTCCGCCCCGACCTCGTCGTCCTCGCCGGCTTCCTTCACTTCCTGACCGTCCCCGCCGCCTGGCGCGGCCGCATCGTCAATATCCATCCTTCCCTCCTGCCGAAATTCGGCGGCAAGGGAATGTACGGGCACCGCGTGCACGACGCCGTCCTCGCGGCGGGCGAGCGGGAGAGCGGCTGCACCGTCCACTGGGTCGACGACGTGTACGATCACGGGGAGACGATCCTGCAGAGGCGGGTGCCTGTGAAGCCGGGGGACACGGCGGAGGACCTCGCTCACCGCGTCTTCGAGCAGGAGTGCGAGGCCTACCCCGAGGCGCTCGCGCTCCTGGCCGGGAGGATCCGCCGATGACCGGACGCCGGCTGGCCGTGGTGGCCGCGCTGATCGCCGCGGGCGTCCTCGCCTGGTGGCTCGCGACCGCCCCCTCGCGCCGCTCCTCGGCCATCCTGCGTCGCCTCGAGCGCGCTTCGCCCGCGGAAGCCGCGCCCGTCCTCCGCGAGCTCGCCGCCGTCTACGCCTCCTCACCCCGCCAGGCGCGCCCGGATTTCGACGCCAACCCGGCCCTCCGGCCGCTCATCGCCTCCGCGGCGGCCTGTGCCCCCGGCTGCCTCGATTTCGTCGAGTCCACGCTCCCCTCCCTCGAGAATGAGGCCCGCTTCGCCGTCATCCTCTCGCTCTGCCTCGACGACGCCCCCGAGCTCGCCGCGGGCGGCTCATGGACCGGCACCCAGCCCCTCAAACCCCGCCCCGATGCCCTTCCCGCCCTCCGGCGCATCCTCGACGCGGAGACATCGCAGGCGGCGGCAGTCCTGCTCGCCTCGGCGCTCGCCGCGGGAGGCGAGAAGCCGACCGTCTCCGCCCTCGTCGAGCGGGTGCGCGACCCCCGGCGCCCCCTGGCCTCCCGCGCCGGGGAGGTCATCGCCTTCTCCGACCGCCGCGACGGCCCCGCGGACCTCATGCGCGTCCTCCGCGAAGGCGGCCTCCCCGACGACGTCGCCTCCGCCCTCGTCGAGTCCAACGTCCTCGACCGCGACCCCGCCTGGAAGGACTTCGCGCGCACATGGGCCCTCGCCCCGCAGAACGCCGCGGCCGCCGGCGGCGCCTTCACCGCCCTCTACGACCTCCTCCCCGTCGATCGCGACCGCCTCTGGGGCGCCGTCTCCTCCGCCGAACGCGGCCGCCGCACACCCCTCATGCTCGCCCTCATGCGCCGCTCCGGCTGGCCCGCGTCCTGGCGCCGCTGGTGGCTCGGCGTCTACGACGACGAGAAGCGCGCCGTTCCCGACCTCGAGCAGAGGCTCTCCCAGGCGCCGCTCGCCGAGTTCGCGAAATGGGTCGCGGACGAGAAGGACGAAGAGTCGGCGCGGGCGATCCGGGCGGTCCTGGAGCGGCTCCGGGAGCTCGACGCCGGGAGAAGGAGGCGGTAGCCCTACCCCGGGGCGGGCAGCCGCGCCCGCCGCGCCTTCGCCAGCTCGGCCACCCGCGTCCCCTCGTAGTCGCGCTCCAGTTCCCGCAGCACCAGGTCCGCGTTGAACGCGTCCCCCTTCTTCTCCACCAGCAGGTCCGCCACCCGGAACCCGAGCGCCATCTTCTTCTCGGGATCCTCCACGAGCCCGAGCGCCGCGCGCAGCTCCGCGATCCCCTGGTCCGCGTCTCCAGACTTCAGGTACGCCTCCCCGAGTCGGCGCCGCGACTCCGCATGCCCCGGGTTCCCCATCGCCGACGCGCGGTAAAGCCGGATCGCGGCGTCCATGTCCCCCCGGCGCTCCGCCGCTTCCGCCTGGTCGAACGTCGGCTCCACCCTGAGCTTGTGGTCACCGAGCGCCATCGTGCGCATCCGGACCACCCACACCGCGAAGAAGTACGCGACGCTCGCGCCGTAGATCAGCCCCGCGGGGACGACCGCGACCACCCCCGTCCAGCTCATCCCGTTCGCGTGCTGGAACAGACCGCCCGTCAGCACGCACCAGAGCAGGACCGCCACATGGAAGCGCCCGTCGTCCCGCAGGTGCTCCGACCGGAGCGTGATCGTCCCAGCCGCGATCCCTCCCCCGTACAGCAGCACCAGCGCCAGCGCCGCCAGCATCTCACGCCTTCTCCAGCAGCGCCGGGTTCCTCATCCGCCGCCGCGCCTCGTCGAAGGTGATCCGCCCCGTCAGGTACAGTTCCTTCAGCGAAGCGTCCAGCGTCACCATCCCCTCCCGCGCGTGCGTCTCCATCACCGTGTAGATCTGGTGAGTCTTCCCGTCCCTGACGAGGTTCCCGATCGCCGCGTTGTTCTTCAGCACCTCGCACGCCACCACCCGCCCCTTCCCGTCCGCCGTCCGGATCAGCCGCTGCGCGACCACCGCCAGCAGCGACATCGACAGCTGCGCCCTCACCTGCGACTGCTGGTGGCTCGGGAATACGTCGATCAGCCGGTCGATCGCCTGCACCGAGTCGTTCGTGTGCAGCGTCGCCAGCACCAGGTGCCCCGTCTCCGCCGCCGTGATCGCCGCCCCGATGCTCTCCGGGTCCCGCATCTCCCCCACCAGGATCACGTCCGGCGCCTGCCGAAGCACGTGCTTCAGCGCGCTCGCGAACGAGTGCGTGTCGTCCCCCACCTCCCGCTGCTCGATCACGCTCTTCCTGTTCCGGTGCAGGAACTCGATCGGGTCCTCGATCGTCACCACGTGCGCCTTCTTCTGCTCGTTGATCAGGTTGATGATCCCCGCCAGCGTCGTGCTCTTGCCGTGACCCGTCGGCCCCGTGATCAGGAAGAGCCCCATCGGCGTCAGGGCGAACTCCTCCAGCACGCGCGGCAGCCCCAGCTCCCGCAGCACCGGAATCCGGTCCGGGATCAGCCGGAACGCGGCGCCGACGTTGCCGCGCTGCTGGAAGACGTTGCCGCGGAAGCGGTGCACGTCCTCGACCGTCAGGGAGAAGTCCAGCTCCTTCTCCCGCTCGAACCGCGCGATCTGCTCGGGCCGCAGGATGTCGTAGACCAGCTTGCGCGTCTCCTCCGGCCCCAGCGGCGGCGTCTGCCCGAACACGACCTCGCCGTTGACCCGGAAAATCGGCGGCGAACCCGATGTGATCACGACGTCGCTCGCGCGGCCGCCGACCGCCGCCTTGAACACCTGCACCATGTCGATCGCCATCGCGCGCCTCCGGTTCCCCCCGCGGGTTCGATGCCGCCCGCCCGTCCCCCGTCACGCCCCCGGAAACGTCCTCGGCCGGAACTCCCCGCCCGTGAACTCCAGGTACTCCGCCTTCTCCTCCCACGCCCCCAGCGTGTACAGCCGCCCCTTCCTCCCGCCGAGGTCGAACTCCTCCACCTTCGCGTCGTGACAGTGCCCGCACACGATCGTGTCCACCCCGTGCCCGAACGCCTCCCGGATCGCCTCCTCGGCGAAGCTCATCGTCGCCATCGTCTTCCGCTTCACCCCCGCCTCGCTCCGCGCACGCAGCTTCTGCGCGATCCCCAGGCTCACCCCCGCCGGCAGCGCGCGGTACAGCGCCTTCACCACCCGGTTCCGCGAGACCGCCCGGAACACCTGGTGCCCCCGGTCGCGCGAGCAGAAGGAGTCGCCGTGGATCAGCAGCGTCCGGTGCCCCCCGAACTCCCTCTCGCACGACTCCCCGATCACCTCCACCCCCGCGAACTTCGACAGCTCGCTTCCCGCCTGGAAGTCCCGGTTCCCCCAGATGAACTTCACCTCGATCCCCGCGTCCCCCAGCGCCCGGAGCTTCGTCAGCGTCTCGCGGTGCTCCCCCAGCCGCATGTGCGCGGGACCGATCCAGTAGTCGAAGAAGTCGCCCAGGATCCAGAGCGTCCCGATCCCGGACACCCGCTCCTCCAGGAATCGGTAGAACAGCTCCGCCCTCTCCGGGTGCCGCCCGCTCAGGTGCAGGTCGCTGATGAACACCGCCCCCGCGCCCACGGGACTTCCCCCTACTTGAGGTCCCAGAGGAGCAGTTTCCTGAAGCGCACGAGGGTGAAAACGACGCCGAGGCCGGTCCCGGGGGCGGCGACGGGGTTCCCGGTCGTGGTCCGGTTGATCTGCCAGCGGCGCTCGCCGTTGATGTACCCGATCGCCCGGTCCGCCAGGACCACGACGCGCACCAGAAGCGGCTCGCCGGGGCGCATCACGTCGCCGGTCTGCGTCGAGGGGACCCCTCGGACGATGGACATCTTGTTCCCGTTGTCCCCGATGTGCCACTGGTAGGAAACGCCCATGGCCTTGAAGAACACGATGAACCCGTTCGGCCCCAGCTCCTTGCGCGCCTCGGCCTCAAAGATGTAGTCCGCCTCCGGCGCATCCGTCAGCAGCTTCTCCGCCGCGTCTCCCGACGCCTGGATCTCGCTGCCGTTCTCGCGAAGCGTCCACGCGCCGCGGACCGCCTGGTCGTTCCACGCCCCGCCGGCGTTCAGGATCAGGTCGCGGGGCTTGATCTTCAGCTCCTTCGCCCGGATCTGCAGGTCCTCGATGCGCGCCACCAGCTTCTCCGCGGGCTCTCCCCCCGCGGACGCGGCAAGCTTCAGCGCCTCCGCGAAGTTCCCGCGCGCAAACAGGTAGCACGCCAGCTTCGTCTTCCCCTCCTGGGTGGCGCCCAGCGACAGGTTCGCCAGGTTCCAGATGTCCTCGTGCGTCAACGGCTTCGTCCGGATCGTCTGCGCCCCGTACTTCACCTGCACGAGCGGCCGCTGCGGCTCCACGATCTCGACCGGCTGGTTGTTCGCGAACGCCTCCTTGCTGAACTTGAACTTCTGCCCCTTCATCGCCGCCACCTGGTCCCATGCCGCCGTCACGACCAGAGCGGCGTCGTGGTACACCGCCGCGATGTGCTCCGCCTCCGGGCGGATCGACAGGCTCTTCGGGTCCTTCGCGAAGGCCGCGGCGAGCTCCGCGGCACGGTCCGGCAGCATCTCGACCTTCGGGTCGTCGCTCCCGCGAAACTTCTCCCGCGCCTTTTCCAGCGTCTGGTCCAGCGACTGGATCGCCAGGTCCCGCTCGTCGCGCCACTTCCCCCACCACTCCGCAATCGACTTGATCGGGACCTCGTCGAACTTCGGCGCTTCGTACTTCAGCGCGAATACCTGCGCGGCCGTGTCCATCGCGTCCCGCCAGCGCTGCTCCCGCGCGGTCTGCCGCGCTTTCTCCATCAGCTTCGTCTGCCGCGCCCACGCGGCCGCGTCGATCTCCTTCTCCACCGCGCGCACCTTCTCCACCAGGTCCGCGCGCCCCTGCGCCTCCTGCCGCGCGCGCTTCGTCGCATCCACCGCGGGCGACATGTCCTCCACCTCCGCCATCGCCCCCAGCTTCTTCTGCGCCTCCGCCAGCCGGCTCCCCACCGCCTCCTGCCACTCCGCCTCGAGCTTCTTCTCCTTCTCGGCGGCGTTGTGCCCCGCCACCGTTTCCGGGTACCTGTCCGCAATCTCGCGGACTCCCCGGATCACCTCGGCGCGCGGGGTCCCCCCGCGCCGCTCCATCGTCTCCGCGTCGGCGAACAGCGCCTTCGCCTCGTCCTCGCCGGGAGCCTTCGTCGGCCCGATCGGCGTGAGTTCGGTCGTCCTCGACGGCCCCGTGTTCTCCTTCTGCTTCGGCGCCGTCATCGCCTTCATGACTTTCCAGCCGATCCCCAGGATCGCCAGCCCGCCGACCAGAGTCAGGATCGGGATCAGCTTGCTCTGCTTCTTCGCGTTGATCGCCCCCAGCGCCTTCGCGCCCACAAGATCCAGCACCGGCGCACCGCCGGGCGCCACCCGCGTCCCGGACAGCTTCACCCCGTCCGTCGACGCCGACCCTGCCGCCTGCGTCCCCGGCGGCGCCACTCCGCTGTGCTTCAGCGTCTCCTCGTCCAGGCTCCCCGCCAGCTCCAGCTTCACCTTCGGCTTCGCAGCCTCCTCTTCGTCGTCCTCAAACGACGTCCGCGTCGACGGCTTCTCCGACTTGTATTTCCCCGCCTTGTACAGTTCCACGTCCTTCACCAGCTCGTCCATCGACTGGTACCGCCGCTCCGGATCCCGCGCCATCATCTTGTTGATGATCTGCAGAAGGTGCTTCGGAAGATCCGGCCTCAGCTTCTCGATCGGCTCCGGCTTCCGCTTCACCACGCTCGTCAGGATCTCCAGCGCGTTCTTCCCCGTGTACGGCGGCTTCCCCGACAGCATGTGATACACCGTCGAGCCCAGGCAGTAGATGTCGCTCCGCCGGTCCGTCAGCGCCGCGTCCGTCGCCTGCTCCGGCGCCATGTAGTTCGGCGTCCCCAGCACCAGCCCCGCGTCCGTCGCCTCCCGCGACCGGTCCATCTTCTTCGCGATCCCCAGGTCGGCGATCTTCACCGTCCCTTCCTTGGTGATCATCAGGTTGTCCGGCTTGATGTCCCGGTGGATGATGTCGTGCGAATGCGCGTACGACAGCGCCCGCGCCGATTGCAGCAGGATCTCCACCACCGTCTCCGGACCCAGCTTCTCCTTGATCCTCAGGATCCGGTCCAGGCTCTGCCCGTCCACGAACTCCATGATGTAGAAGTACACGCCCTGGAACACGCCCACGTCCATCACGTGGATCAGGTTCGTGTGCGACAGCTCCCCCGCCGCGCGCGCCTCGCGCACGAAGCGCTGCACGTACTGCTGGTCCTTCGCAAAGTCCTCGGCGAGGCACTTGATGGCGACCTGCCGGCTCATCGAAACCTGAAGCGCCTTGTAGACGGTCCCCATTCCGCCGGTCGCGATCTTCTGCGTGATCTTGCAGCCCCCGATTTCCTGTCCCTCCATCTTCTCGGGGTCGAGCGCCGGTCCGGTCTGGGCTTCGGGCATGAGGTCTCCGGGTTCAGTCGCCGTGGGTGAGCCCCGATTTTAACCGCCGCGGGGGTCCGTGGGAAGCGCGCCGGCGGCCGAAAAAAAAACCCGGGGTGGGCCCCCGGGTCGGACGTATCGAGTGGACGGACGCGCTAGCCGCCGAGCGGCACCCAGACCTCGCGCTGGATCAGCCTCTCCTGCCGCTCGCCGGCGCCCTCGATCACGCGCAGCGACAGCCGGATCTTCCGCGGCACGACCGGCTCCGAGCCGGGAAGGTCGCCCAGCGGCATCACGGCCACCGTGTACGGGCTCCCCGCCTCGTTCAACTCGTAGTACTTCGGGTTCGACGGGCCGGGCGCCGCGGCCGCGTTGTAGTGGTACACCTCGAGGTTGAAGGAAACAACCCAGTGGCAGAGGTCGGCGTCCTCGATCAGCGTCATCGTCGCCGGCGACGGCCCCGGCGGAGTCAGCGTGTTCGTCGTCACCAGCGGCCCCGTCGCCATGTTCGAGAGCGGCGTCGTCAGGATCGGGATCGCCGAGATCTGCTGGATCTGCAGCGTGGTGATCAGGGTCGGAAGCGACCAGAGGCGGCGCTTCAGCACGAAGATCCTCCTCTGGCTCCGCTGTCCCGTCGTGTTGCCGCGGCCCGAGAACGAGGTCTCCGCATCGTCGTCGTTCGTGAGGAAGTACTCCGCGTAGACGGTCTTCAGCTCGCGGGTGGCCGACACGCCCGAGCCCGCGGGGCAGGTCGTGACGGTGACCAGGCCGATGTAGTCGGCGGCGCCGTCCATGTTGTCGCCGACCGGCACCGGGCCGGCGGCCGGGCGCGCGTAGTTCGCCACCCACATGCGCTGCTGTCCTCCCGACGCAGGGATGGCGTTCTGGATGTCGCTGGCGCAGATGTCGACCGCGGCGCGGGCGTTCTCGTAGATGTTGATGCGCGCGTCCTGGATCTTCATCACGTCCGTCGACCTGTAGAAGATCATCACGATCGCGGTCATCAGGATCACCATCAGCCCGACGGCCACGAGGAGCTCCATCAGGGTGAAGCCGGCGTTGCGTTTCATGGTCTTCTCCGAAGCCTCGATGAGCGTGCAGCCGCTGTGCTAGAGCCCGGTCCCCGCGATGAACGTCGTGAACTCCTTCACCTGCGCCGGATGCGTCTGCCCCGCGGGCACGGCCGTGACGAAATAGCTCCGGTAGATGATGAACCGGAACTGGTACAGGGGCAGGTCCGTGGTCGTCCCGGCCGTGTCGACGACGATCACCGACTCGGGCGGCTTGCTGACCTCGAACTGGAACGAGTACTGCCGGGTCGGCTCGGTGGGGTCGCCGCCGCCGGACCACACGGGGGCGGTGCGGATGTTGTTGATCGCCGCAACCGTCCGCGCGTCCGTGCCCAGCTGGTACACCTGCAGCGTCGCATCCGTCCCTCCCCCGGGCGCCGGGTACAGCACGGGCGCGGCCACCGTCGTCGGAAGCGGGAAGTTGATCTGGCCGCTCGGCAGGCCGTCATGCGACAGCCAGACGATCCCCGCGACCGGCCGGCGCATCGCCTCGGTCATCGCCGAATAAAGAGACTGGGCCAGGTTCGACGCGTTCGAGTCCTCGACGGAGTCGCTCACGTTCTTGATCGCCACGGGGAAGAGGCTCAGGATCCCGCAGATCCCCACCATCAGGAGGACCAGGGCGATCAGGATCTCGATCAGCGTGAACCCCGCGTTGCTGCGGCGAAGGCGCTTCATGGTCTGCTCCTATTGCGTGCGATACGCCTGCTTGCGGATCTTGCCCGAGGCAGGGTTGATGTCCATGAACAGCTTGTTCGTCTGTCCGTTCTGCACCAGGATCAGGTCCGAGGTCCCGGCCGTGTCCGGATCGTACGTCTTTTCCGCCGAGGGCAGGACGCAGGTGCCGTCCGGGTAGAAGCTGATCCAGAACGACGAACCGGGCGTCGCGAACGGCGCCGTGCTCGTCATCGCCTTGCCTGCGATTCCCGCCTGGGCGCAGGCGAATTCGATGTTCTTGGGCAGGGGATGTTCGTCGCCTTCCTGCGTGTCCTTGTCCACGCCCGTGGTCATCAGCACGCGGTCGTAGGTCTTCGGCAGCGTCGGCCCGTCCGGGTCCGTGTCCCGGTAGAGCCGCATGACCTGCTTCTGCGTGTCGAACACGAGGAAGTAGACGCACTTTTCCGAAGTGGCCTTCTGCCGCGCGGTCATGAACTGTCCGCCGATGACGCGGCCGGCCTGCTTGATGCCCTGGCCGCGCATGAACACGCCGAGGATCGAGATCGAGCCGGTCACGAGGATCAGGATGATGCTCACGACGACGAGCATTTCGACCATCGAGAACCCGCCGTTCGACTTGCGCATGGAATGGCTCCCGTTATTTGCGGTCGTAGGTCCAGTTGGTGACGTCGTCGCCGGGATTCAGCTTGTCGAGCAGCGAATCGGCGACCTTGTTCGGGCCCGGGGAGGTCAGATCGAATTTCGAGTCCGTCGAGGAAACCTCGCCCTTCGATCGGTCGGGATAGTTCGTCCCGTGGGCGTAGCCGGGAAGCTCGTACCAGAGCGGCCCCTGCCACGAGTCGAGGATGGCCACGGAGCCCACGCCCGTGTCCGGTCCGCCGATCTCCGAGGCATTCAGCTCGCAGAACGGGTCGAGAGTCTTGAACTTCGCGCCCGTCGCGACGAATCCCTCGGCCACCGTCAGGGCGCGCCCCAGGTAGTCGAAAAGGTACTTGTCGCTCTTGATCGTCGGCCAGGTCTTCCCCGCCTTCTTGTCGAGCGAAGTCAGCTTCGCGTACTGCGAAGGAAAGTCGTGGAACTTCGTGAAGTACGCCTCGCACGCCGCGTCGACCTTCCGGACGAGGGCGGCGGTCTTCTCGATGTTCGAACGCTGCTTGAGGCCCGCCGCCGCGATGATGAGGGTCGCCGCCAGGAATCCGATGATGGCGATGACCACCAGCAGTTCGATCAGCGTAAAGCCCGAGGTCGGTTTCCGCATGGGCAGCTCCTACCAGTTCTTGATGGTCGCGTTGTCCGGGGGATCCGACGTCGACGAGCTGCAGGCCGGCGCATCGCCGCAGCCGCACGCCCACATGTCGAACGAGAAGAAGTTCATCATGGTGCCGGGGCTCGGCGTGGCCGGCTTGACCTTGCTCGCGTTCTCACGGTACTTGTACGGCGTCCCCAGCGCGGTGATCCACTGCTTCGCGCCGTTGATCTGGTCGTTGCGGAACTGGTAGTACGGCACGTTCTTGGGCCCCTTCGCCGACATGATGTTCACGAGCGAGGCCGCGGATGTCTGGGTGATGTAGAAGCCCGCCTCCTCGACCGGATACCGCCCGAAGTCCGTCTCGTAGGCCTTGAGCGCCACCGAGAAATCCTGCACGGTCGCCTGGCTCGCGCTGTGCTTGCTGCGGCACCGCGCGGCGCTGAGGGCGGGCAGGAGAAGAGCGGCCAGGATGCCGATGATTGTGATGACGACGAGGAGTTCGACGATGGTAAAGCCCCGGCTCTGGCGCATGGAAGTCTCCTGAAAGCAGGCGATTTCTGGGTTCAGCGGGTGCACTCCCACCCGGCATTCCCGCTGCGCAAATTCAAGGCCTCGAGTCGTCGCGCACCTCAAAATGGCCTGAAACCCTTCCAAACGACGCTTTCAGCCGACACTCTGAAGCAACTTCACCAATCGAGGGTTACGGCTCCGTTACTCCGTTACCGGGCGGTGCCTTCTCCGCCTTCCCCCTACCGTCCCGACGCCGCGACCAGCATCGTGAACTCCTTCACCAGACTTGCAGATCCCCCGGCAACCCCGTCGTACCCGCGATAAATCAGAAACCGGAACTGGTACAGCGGAAGCCTCGTCTTCGTGCCCGCCGTGTCGACCACGATCTCCGACTCCAGCGGCCGCATGACTTCGAAGCGAAACGAGTACTGCGTCGTCGGCTCCGACGGGTCCCCGCCGGCCGGGTTCGCGCGGATGTGGTTCACCTGGCTCGCCACCGCAGCGTCCGTCCCCAGCTGGTAGACCTCCAGCGTCCCATCCGTTCCCCCTCCCGGCGCGGGATGCGTCTCGGGCACCAGGAGCGTGTCCTGAAGCTTGAACGTCAATCGCCCTCCCGGCAGGCCATCGTGCGTCACCGTCACGTCCTCCCCCACCGGCCGCCGCATCGCCTCCGTCACCGCCGCGCTCAGCGACTGCGCGAGATTCGACGCCGTCGAGTCCTCCACCGAGTCGTTCACGTTCCTGATCGCCACCGGGAAGATCCCCAGCACCCCGACGATCCCCACCAGCAGGATCACCAGCGCCAGCAGGATCTCGATCAGCGTAAACCCGCCTTCCCTTCGCTCCCCGCGCTTCATGTCCCCTCCTCGCCTACGGGTTCCAGTTCGTCACGTCGTCCTTCGGATCCAGCTTGTTCCCCAGCGACTGCGCCGTGCCGTCCGGCCCGCCCGACGTCACGTCGATCCGCGAGTCCGTCGAGGACGACGGGCCCCTGGAGGTGTCCGCGTACGATGTGCCGTGCGCGAAGCCCGGCAACTCGTACCAGATCCCCTCCCCCCACGGATCCATGATCGCGACCGTGCCGGGCGTCGCCGGATCCCCGGACAACTCCGACGCCGCAAATTCCGCGAAAGGCTCCAGCGTCGCCGTCTTCCCCGCCCCGGGCCCGAACTGCACCACGGCAGTCAGCGGCCGCCCGATGTAGTCGAACACGAACGTCCGGCTCTGGATCGGCGCCCACAAAGCGCCTCCCGCCTTCGCCGCCGCCGTGAGCTTCGCCTGGTTCGACGGATAGTCCTGGAACTTCGTGAAGTACGCCTCGCACGCGGTCTCGATCCTGAGCACCATCTTCGCCGCCTTCTCGATCTTCGACCGCTGTCCGAGCCCCGCCGACGCCACCACCAGCGTCGCGGCCAGCAGCCCGATGATCGCGATCGCCACGAGCAGTTCGACCAGAGTGAATCCTCGGGAACGCATCGCCTCTACCTCCAGTTGTTCAGGGTGGACTTGTCCGCGGGCTCCGACGTCGCCGGGTCGCATGCCGGCGCGTCGCCGTGGCCGCACGCCCACAGGTCGAACGAGTGAGGGTGCATCATCGTCAGCGGCCCGAGGGGCAGCGGCGGCTTGCCCGCGTTTTCGCGATACTTGAAGGGCGTGCGCAGCTTCGACTGCCAACGACCGGAGGAGTCGACGTCTTCCGTGCCGAACTCGAAATACGGCACGCCCTTCGGCCCCGGAGCGCCGAGCACGGTCATGACCGAAGCGGCGCCGGAGCGCGTGACGAAGTTCCCGGGTTCGTCCGCGGGGAACCGTCCGTTGTCGGCTTCGAAGGACTTGAGGGCGACGGAGAAGTCGCGCAACGAGGCCTCGCTGGCCGCGTGTTTCGCGCGGCCCCTGGCCGCGAAGAGGGCGGGGAGAACGAACGCCGCGAGGACGGCGATAATGGCGATCACCACGAGCAGTTCCATCAGGGTGAAGCCGGACGAGCGTCGCATGATTCCTCCTGTTCTCCCGGGCCCCGGGGTTCGGAGGGGCGCCGGACACTCTGCGTGTAAACCTATTTCGCGCAATTGCTTCATATACGGAGAGTTGCGCTCCGCCAGCCTCCGCCAGCCTCCGCCAGCCTCCGCCAGCCTCCGCCAGCCTCCGCCAGCCTCCGCCAGCCTCCGCCAGCCTCCGCCAGCCTCCGCCAGCCTCCGCCAGCCTCCGCCAGCCTCCTACCTCTCCGCCTCCTCCCCAGCATCCACCCCGTACGACTTCAGCTTCTCCCACAGGTTCTTCCGGCTGATCCCCAGCAACTCCGCCGCCTCGCCCTTCTTGTTGTTGCAGATCTTCAACACCGCCAGGATGTGCGCCTTCTCCGCTTCAAACAGCACGTCCTTCAGCGGCCGCCGGTCGCTCCGCACCAGCGCTTCCTTCGGCGTGTTCGCCGTCACCCGCACCAGGTGCTCACGCTTCAGCTCCCCCGACTCCCCCGACAGCGCGATCGCACGCTGCACCGCGCCCTCGAGCTCGCGCACGTTTCCCGGCCACGTGTAGTGCTCGAGCTCCGCCATCGTCGCCGGCGCGATCGAGTACTGCCGCCCGCCCGCGTACTTCTTGATGAACTCCTTGATGAGGAAGGGCAGGTCGCCCTCGCGGTCGCGCAGCGGAGGGAGGTCGATCGGCACGACGTTGAGGCGATAGAAGAGGTCGTCGCGGAACTTCCCTTCGCGCACGAGCTTCTGCAGGTCGACCTTTGTCGCGGTGATGACGCGGATGTCCACCTGGATCGTCTTGGTGCCGCCGAGTCGCTCGAGCTTCCGTTCGGCGAGGACGTTGAGGATCTTGGCCTGGGCGCCGGCGGGCATGTCGTCGATGTCGTCGATGAAGATCGTGCCGCGGTGGGCGCGCTCGAAGCGGCCGATTTTCTGGTCCTTGGCGTCGGTGAAGGCGCCCTTCTCGTGGCCGAAGAGCTCGGCCTCGAGGAGGGTTTCGGGGAAGTTGTGGCAGGAGACCTTGACAAGGTCGCCCTTGCGGCGATTCGAGTTGACGTGAATCGCCTGGGCGACGAGTTCCTTTCCGGTGCCGGTTTCGCCGGTGATGAGGACGGGGAAATCGTTTCCGGCGGCGGCGCGGATGAGCTGGTAGACCGACTGCATCTTCGGCGAGGAGCCGATGATGTTTTCGAAGCGGTACTTGTCTGCGAGCTGTTCCTGGAGCTGGGCGCAGCGGCGCTTGAGTTCGATCTCGCGGTTAAGGCGCTCGAGGATGAGGACGGCCTCGCGGGTATCGAAGGGCTTCTGGAGGTAGTCGTAGGCGCCGAGGCGCATGGCCTTGATGACGGACTCCATGGTTCCGAATCCGGTCATGAGGACGACGGGGAGCTCGGGTTTGACCTCCTTGATGCGGGCGAGGAGTTGTTCGCCGTCGAGGTTGGGCATGCGGATGTCGGAGATGACGACGTCGAAGTCGCCGTTGAGGGCGGCGTCGAGGGCGGACAGGCCTTCGGGCTTGTGGGTGACTTCGTGGCCGGCGGCCTCGAGTTCGTCCCCGAGGGTCAGGGCGATGGACTTTTCGTCTTCGGCGAGGAGGACTTTCATGGGCGTTACCGCTCCGTAATGCTTCACGTTACCGGACGGTAACTTTACCGCAGCCGGCGCCTCAAGTCCAGCCTGAATAGCCATTTGAGTCTTCTCCCTACTCCGCAGGAATCCAGCATTCCCGCTGGAAAAGCCTCTCACAGTTCTCCCCCGCCCCCTCGACCACACGCAGCGTCAACCTCACCTTCCGCGGCATCCCGGGATCCCCGGCCACGTCCCCGATCGGAAGCGCCGCAACCATCGCGCTCCCGGCGTCATGCAACTCCCTCCACGCCCCGGCCTCGAACACCTCCAGGTTCATCGACATCACGAACTGATGCATCACGCTCTCGTCAACCAGCACCAGCCCCGCCAACGTCGCCGCACTCGCGTCCATCGGCAGCACGCCTTTCACCGCCCCCAGCGACCCCGCCGTGCCCGTGCGCCAGACCCGCCGCTTCAGCGCCTTCAGCGGCCGCCCGCTCCGCACGCCGCTCGCCACACCGCCGACGATCGCCAGCTCGGCATCGGAATCGTCGGCGAGGAAGTACTCGACGACAGCCTGGGTCGTGGTGCGCCCGCCGGCGCAGTCGGGCACCGTCGTGAGGCAGACCATCGCGAGCGCGTCGCGCGCCTCCGACCCGTCCGGCAGCCCCGCGTCGCCCGGGCCGTCGGACGCATGGAAGCGCTGCGACTGCGAAGCGGTGGGGACGGCGTTCTCGAGGTCGAGCGCGATGCGGTCGAGGGCGTTGCGTCCGTCCTGCGAGATGAGGATGCGCGCTTCGCCCGCCATGACGGTGGAGGTGGTGCGGAAGAAGAGGACGGCCATGACGGAGACGAGGAGGACGGCGAGGGCGACGGCGACCAGGAGTTCGACGAGCGTGAAGGCGCGGCGGTTCGGGTTCATGTTTTCTCCGGTGGGGCGCGCGGTCAGCGCGCGGTGTTCCAGTTCCCGATCACGCCGCCCTCGCCACTGGTGGCATCGATGTCGAAGCGGCGGCTGTTGTCGGCGCCGGGGCCGTGGTTGGCGCCGGGAAGCGAGTAGCGGACGGGCCAGCCCCAGTCGTCGTGGATCTGCGGGGCGCAGGCGAGGCGGGAGGAAGGGAGTTCGATGAAGGGGGCGGAGAGAGCGGCACCGTCGGCGCCGGCGTCCCCGCGGGTGACGGGGGCGGGGACGCACAGCGCGCGGTGAAGAAGGGTGGTGTCGTTGGCGGCGAAGGGGAAGCCTGGGTACTGCCCGAGGCGTGCGCGGTACGAGTCGCAGGCGGCGTCGAGGGCGCGGACGAGGGCGCGGGTGGATTCGAGGCGGGAGGCGCGGTTCATCCCGGCGCAGACGGCGGCGAGGCCGCCGGCCAGGAAGGCGACGAGGGCGACGACGACCGCGAGCTCGATCAGCGTGAAGCCGTCCCTGCGACCGGCGGGCATCGGAGCCTCCCGTGTGCGGGGCCGTCCCGGCCCCCGCGGTTTTGACGCACTGCGTCAATTTCGGGCCGCTCAAGAGGTCTGCAATTCACGGACCATGCCCCGAAACCGGCGGATCACCGCGTTTCAGGCCTCCCGCGCGTTACGGCGGGATCACGGCGTGGCGTGGAGGTAACGACGATGTTTTTATTTGCATTTCCGCGGGGGGAACGGAGCGCGGGCGCGTCGTCGTCGGCCGCAGGATGCGAAACAAAAACATCCGCAACAGCGGCGGGAAGGTGGCCGCGGGGTCGTTGACGCACTGCGTCAACGCCCCGCGGGGCAATTCGGTCCCGGCGGGAAAGGAGCAATCGCCGTGCCGACGGCCCCCCAGAGGGAAACCGCCCCGCCCGCGCCTCGTTTTCCGTTACGAATCCGTGACTCGTTACGCCCGCGTAACCCCCGCACGGGCTCAAGCCCGCCCGGTCCTCGCGCCGATACTCAGGCCATGAAGAAGTTCCTCGCCGCACCCACCCTGCTCGCCCTCCTCGCCGCCGCCCTCGGCTGGGGACTCTTCTTCCACCCACGCCGCGCCGGCGACCTCCAGCGCGAACACGACCGCATGCGCGACATGATCGCGCGCCTCGGCACCGAATTCCGCGTCGCCGACGTCATCGTCGCCGCCCAGGAAGGCCCCCGCGGCCGCGACCGGCGCACCACTTTCCGCTTCCAGCCCTACGACCGTGACGGCAACGCGCTCCTCGCGCGCAACTTCACGATCGCCGGCGACGTCGCGTATTTCGACGCGCTCGTGCTGAAATTCGAAGACCGCTACGTCGGCGCCGCCGACCCCCTCCGCGGCCGCTCCATCCACCTTTTCCGCAGGATCTTCGGCGAATACCAGGCGCCCGCCGACGGATTCCCCGTCGACGGCGCTTCGCAGGACGGAGTCCCCGAGGCGCTTCGAGTCGGCGCGGGTCGTTATGAAGAGGAGTTGTGGCGGGAATTCTGGGCGATGGCGTCGGATCCGGAAGCTGCGGCGGCGAAGGGGGTTCGGGTGGCGCAGGGGGAGGCGGTGTACACGCGGCTGGATGCCGGGCGGACGTATCGGCTGACGATCGAGGCGGACGGTGGGATCAACATCCGTCCGGCGCCTGTGGTGGCCACGGCGCAGCGCTGAAAAGCGCGGATGCGTTCGCGGGCATCCCTGTTGCGAGCCGTTGCGCAAAGGGCCACAAAGCGCCCATCTTCAGGGTCATTTCGCGCAGATCGCGCGAAATCCCACGCAATCCCCGCGGAGCAACATGGCTCATCATCGGCGTATCACGGTCGACGGAAACGAGGCCGTCGCCTCCGTAGCTCACCGCGTCAGCGAAGTCATTGCCATCTACCCCATCACGCCGTCGTCCAACATGGGCGAGCTCGCGGACGAGTGGTCCGCCATGGGGCAGCGGAATCTCTGGGGCGCCGTTCCCGACGTCATCGAAATGCAGTCCGAGGGCGGCGCCGTCGCCGCCGCGCACGGCGCCGTCCAGGCCGGCGCCCTGGCGACCACGTTCACCGCGTCGCAGGGCCTGCTTCTCATGATCCCCACGATGTTCAAGCTCGCCGGCGAACTCACGCCGTTCGTCATTCACGTCGCCGCGCGAACCGTCGCCACCCACGCCCTCTCCATCTTCGGCGACCACTCCGACGTCATGGCCTGCCGCCAGACCGGATTCGGCATGCTCGCTTCGGGATCGCCGCAGGAAGCGCAGGACATGGCGCTCATCGCGCACACCGTCGCGCTGCGCACGCGCATTCCCTTCCTCCATTTCTTCGACGGCTTCCGCACGTCCCACG
>JADLHC010000260.1 GCA_020849035.1 Planctomycetia bacterium | reverse complement strand
GGCGGGGGTGATGGCGCAGATCCGGGCGGAGTCGGCGCTGCCTGCACGGGAGGCGGCGAAGGTGACGCCGATCCGCGGGTTCACGGTGTTCACGCGGCTGGTGGCGGGGATCGCGGCGATCTTCATGGTGTGGGTGGGCGTCCGTGCGCTGAGGGTGGAGCCGGTTCCGGTTCGCAAGGACACTGCGGCCGGGGAGCCCGCGAACGAGAAAGTCGGGGCGACGGAGAGGTCGTTCAAGAAAGGAAATGCTCCCGACGAAGCGGGCTCCTGGGCGGCGGAAACGAAGAAAAGCAAGGGCGTGGAGCTCAAGTCGGGATCCGGCCTGGGTGTCGATCCGGCGCCGATGCCGCCCAACGGGCCCGCGAAGGAATTGCCGGTTACGGACGCCGCGGCCGCCGCCCCTGCCCCCGCGGATCCGGGGCTGCTGGCCGTCCAGCGGATCACGGTTTACTCGACGGACGTCGCGGCGGACGCTGCGCGGCTGCGCGACCTGCTCGGCGAATCGGGGTACACGTTCTCGACGCAGAAGCAGGCGATCCTCGTGCGGGTTCCCGCGAGCGAGGCGACTCGCCTGGTGGCGTCGCTGGGCGAGATGAAGCGCGAATTCCGGGCCGGCGAAAGGCGCTCGCTCGGGGACGTGCAGAGGGCGCAGCACGCGAAGAACGAGGAGTCCCGGGAAAAGGACAAGGATGCCGGGGCGAAGGACGAGGCGACCAAGGGGCTCACGGCCGGCGCCGACGAGCTCGAGGAGGCGCTGGAGCGGCACATCGAGGAGAGCCGCCGGGAAATCCGGAAGAAGGAAAGCCTGCGGAAGTCGCTGGAGAAGCAGGGCGAGTCCCGCGGAGGGATGGTTGCGGGCGGGCCGAGCAAGTCGGACGCGAAGGAGCGCGAGGATGCTGACCGGCGCGACGGCAAGGCGCCGGGACTGGGCCAGGGCTACGCGGAAAACGAGGCCGGCCAGCAGGAAGCGGGCAAGGCTCCCGCGACGGCCGGTGCGTCCGGAGGCGGCCGCCCCGAGGACGGCGTGCGCCAGGAGGAACACCTGGCGGATGGCGGAAAGCTCGAGCACGGCGAGGGCAAAGCAGGGGCTCCTGCCGGCGACGACGGCGGCACCGACGACCTGGCGGGCCGGTCGAGGCGCGAGAAGGACCTGGCGGACGAACTGGCCCGGGAACTGGACAAACTCGAGTCCTCCCGCAAGCTGGCCGACGCGGAGGACGCCGTCGTCCTCTACATCGAGTTCGAGGCGCCCGCACCCGGTCCGGACAGCCCGAAGTCCGATCCCGCCGGCAGCAAGTAGTCGGGGCAACGGGACGGTTCCTTCAACGGCGGGTTAACATCCCCGGCATGCGATTCCACGCGTGCCTTTCCGCCCTCCTCCTCGCCGGCTGCGCTTCAGCGCCTCCCGAGCCCGCCTGGGTGTCCGAGGCCGATCCCGCCCTCGTCGCGCTGTCCGGCACGTCCCGAGTGGACATCGAGGTCGACTGGTTCGCCCAGGTGCCGCCCGACGAGGTCGCGCTGGAAGGGCTGGCGGTCGTGGCGCGGCGCGAGTGCCCGGGGAAAGTCGTCACCATCCGGCTCGACACGGAGCTGCCGGAGTCCGGCTGGAAGTCGAGCCGGGGGGGCGCGATCGAGACGGTGCTGGATGGGTGCCGGGGGCGGCGGGAGGCGGCGCCGGGCGTGGCGTACGTGCACGTCCTCTACTGCCCGACCAATCCGTGGGGGGAGGAGTACGCCTCCAACGGGCTGTGCCGGCGTCTCGAGAAGCCGTTCCCGCACTGGCAGATCTTCGTCTTCAAGGGGACGCTCAGGTCGCGCGCGGTTCTCGGGCTCTCGGCCGGCGTGGTGGACCGCTCGTGCCTCGTGCACGAGTTCGGCCATGCCCTCGGGCTCGTGGCCAACCCGGACCACCGGTTCGAGGACGGAGGCGGGCACTGCACGGACACCTCGTGCGTCATGACGAAGCCGAAGCTCAAGGCGATTCTGGACAACGCGGCGAAGGTCATCGCCACGGGCGAAACGCCCTGGGACTACTGCGACCGGTGCCGGGCCGACCTTGACCGGGCGCGGCGCCTGTACGCCGCCAGATAGCCCCGGCGCGCCCGACCTTTCCTTGCAATCCCACCCCTTCGCCTTAGAATTCCTGACCGCGCCACGGGGCTTCCCGCCCCGGTTCCACAGGGGGATTTTCACAAAGGGACCACTATGTACCCGCTTCGTCGCTTCATCGTGGCCACCGTTCTCGCCCTCGCCGCCGGCGCGGTCTCCGCGCAGGCCGGGGAGCGCGTCGTCGTGGCCGCCGAACCCGAGGAACTGAGGGGAGCCATCACCGAGGCGCTCAAGGGCGCCGGGTTCACCGTCGTGTCCAGCGGCACGTCGCTGAAGGAGGCCGGCTCAAAGACGCTGCGCGACCTGCTCGACGACGAGGGGGCGTTCAAGGACGCCGCGAAGAAGGTCTACGACGCGCAGGGCGCGAAGGCGCTGGTCGTCGGCGTGTTCACGGTGGACGGCACGACGAAGAACGCCGACCTCGGGACGGTGCAGGTCAAGGGCGGCGTCACGATCGCCGCGGTCTTCGGGCAGAGCGGCGCCTCCGTGGGCCGCGCGCAGGAGAAGGGCCAGGGATCCTCGTCGGCCGTGGACAAGGCCGAGGCCAAGTGCCGCGACCAGGCGGCCGAGAAGGCGATCGCGTCGTTCGTGGAGAAGATGAAGGCGGGGATGTCGGACTCCTCGACGAAGGCGCGCAAGATGGCCGTGGTCGTGACGGAGCTTCCCGAGAACCTGTACGAGTCCGCCGGGCTCAAGATGCGGCGCGTGCTCGAGAAGACGGCCGGGGCGAGCGAGGTGAATCCCTCGTACTCCGCGGCCGAGAAGAAGATGACGGTCGAGTTCTTCTTCGAGGGGGGGGCGCCCCAGCTCGAGGACAAGCTCCGCGCGGACGCGAAGTTCATCCGCGACTTCCTGCTCGTCCAGAGCGGGGAGAGCGGCCTGACGTTCAAGCTCAACGCCTCCCGCATGACCCTTCTCCTCGTCGGCCACGACGGGGAGAAGGTGAAGGATGCGGGGAAGGCCGTTCTCGACGCGCTCAAGGCCAACCCGGACGCGGTCGACGAGGCCGCCTCGTTCGCGCAGGGCGCGTACGAGGTCAAGTTCCTCTCCTCCAGCGCCGCGGCGGACCTCCACGCGGCGCTCGGAGAGACCCTCGTCCCCGAGCTGTTCCGCCAGATGCACCTCAACGTGATGGGCGCGGACGGCCTCGCGTACCGGTTCGGCGGCGACCTGCTCAAGGTCAGGGTCGTGGACCTGGGCCCGGATTCCTACGAGGACACGGGCCTCGCGCTGTCAAACGTCGTCGAGAAGATCGCCGGAGTGGACGGCGTCGTGCGCTCGTACTCCGGGACGGACCGCGCGCTGACGCTCGACGTCTTCTTCTCCGGCGACCGGACGGCGCTCGAGAACGCCCTGCGCCGGTCGCACCGCGGCCTGGGCGAACTGCAGCTGCGCGAGACGGCCGGCGACACGCTGACGTACGCCTTCGCCCTGCGCGCCCTCCGGTTCAAGGTGCGCGGCGTCCAGCCCGAAATCGTCCAGCGCGAGGGGCAGGCGTTCCTCGCGAAGGCGCGCGCGGTCCCGGGCGTGAAGGCCCTCGACTACGACTTCTGCAGCGATGGCGATTTCACCGTCAGCCTCATGTGGAAAGGCACCGCGACGCAGTTCCACGCGGCGGCGGCGAAGGACCTGAAGGGGTTCCAGCTGGTGCGGGCGCGCGACGCGGAGGCCGAATACGCGGTCGGCGGGAAGGCGATCACCGTCGCCGTCGAGGGGCTGGCCGACGGGTTCTACGAGCACACGGCGGCCGCGCTGACGGAGAGGATCGAGGGGCTGGACGGGTGTTCGGGGTTGAAGCGGGCGTACGACGCTTCGGCGCGGACGCTGACGTTCACGGTGTTCTTCGCAGGGGACGCGCGCAAGCTCGAGGACGCGCTGAAGGGACGGCAGGGCGGGCTCGGCGAGCTGGCGGTCAAGGCGAGCGCCGAGGACCGGCTGACGCTGGCGTTCGCGCTGCGCGAGATGAAGGTCGGGATCGAGGGGGCAGAGGCGGGGCCGCTGCAGGACTTCGGCGGGGCGCTCGGCGCCGCGCTGAAGGCGGTCGAGGGGGTGGCCGAGGCGAAATGGACGTGGGAGGAGAAGGACGCGCGTTTCGCCGTCGCGCTCCTGACGCGGATGGACGCGCCGGCGCTTCACGCCGCGGTCCTGCGGGCCTCAGCGGGGCATCCGCTGGCGGCGAAGCTCAAGCTGGTGGCTGCGCGCGAGGCCTCTCTCGACTACCGCCTGGGCGCGCTGGCGATCGCCGGGACGGTCGAGGTGCGGCACCTGCCGTCGGCTTCGATGGGCGCGATCGCGGACCGGCTGGTGGGCGCGCTGAAGGCCCTTCCCGGAGTGAAGGAGGCCTCGAAGTCGTACGACGCGGCGTCGGAGACGCTGACGGTGGCGGTGAAGTACGAGGGGACGGCGGCCGAGCTGGATGACGCGCTGTGGGACGCGATCAAGGGGCGGGAGGAGCTGTCGGAGCTGTCGCCGGGCGGGGCGAGTCCCGGGATGGTTTCGTACGACTGGCGGAGCGGGGAGCAGCCGCTGGCGGTGACGGTGACGAACGTGATTCCCTCGGCGGTGGACGCGAACGCGAAGGCGGTGAAGGACGCGCTGGAAGGTGCGGGGAACGTGAAGGTGGAGAGCCAGGCGTACTCGGAGAAGACGGGGGAGCTGACGTTCGCGCTGAAGACGAAGCGGCGGGCGCACGAAGTGGACGAGCTGATCCGTGCGACGCCGGGGGTGCTGGTGCTGGTGGACAGCGGGCCGGGCGTGCTCCGGTACGAGGCGCCGGCGTCGGTGGACCAGGTGACGATGATGGAGCTGCGCGAGGTCGATGCGGACCGGATGAAGACGGCGGGGACGGCGTTCGTGGCGATGCTGAAGGCGATTCCCGGGGTCGCGGGGGTGAGGAACGAGTACGTCGCGGACCGGAAGACGATGATGCTGACGGTGACGTTCTCGGGGAAGCCGGTGGACCTGGACGGCGCGGTGTGGGCCGCGCTGGCGGGCAAGGAGGAGTTCCGGACGCTGTACCCGGGCGACCTGTCGCTCGGGATTCTCGTGTACGAGTTCCGGGACCAGCCGGCCGCCGCGCCGGTGGGAGTGGCGGTCAACGGCGTGCGGCCGACGTCGGTCGCGGCGGTCAAGGCGTCGCTGTCCGGCGCGCTCGAGGGAATCAACGGAGTCACGGACGCGTCCGAGTCGTATGACGACACGACCCAGGTCTTCGCGCTCAATGTGACGTTCGAAGGACGCCCCGCCGACTTTCTCGCGCAGTTCTCGAAGAACCTCGCCGGTCGGCCGGAGGGGAAGACGTTCGCGCTGAAGCGCTCGATGGGCTCCGAGATCGTCTACGAGGCGAATTCGCCGGTGGACGAGAAGGCAGAGTTCGCGATCCAGGTGGCGGGGTGGCGAGAGAAGGAGGACGCGGAGCTCGGCGCCGCGCTCGTCGCCGCGGTCGCGGTCGTTCCCGGACTCGAGGACGTCAAGGGCGGGTTCCGGGCCGACCTCTTCTCGTTCGTCGTCACCTGCCGAACGAAGCTCGAGAGCGCGGCGGTGGACGACGCCGTCCGGAAGGCGCTTGCGGCCGACGGGAAACTCGCGCGCCTGCGCGTGGGCGGCCTGCGCGACGGGCTTCTGACCTGCGGCCTTGAGGCGCCGCCCGCGGCGGGGGCGCCCGCGCCGGCCCCCGCGGCCGACGCCCGCCCGTCCCTCGCCGACCTCGTCCAGAAGGTCGACGCAGGGGTGGTCTTCATCCAGACATCCCTCAAGTCCAACAAGGACCAGGCGTGGATCGGAAGCGGTTACCTCGCCAGCTCGCAGGGGCACGTCGTCACGAACAACCACGTCGTCACGGTGCTCGGCCCGGACGGCAAGGCGGTGGACCCGAAGGACGTGCGCATCCGCGTGAAGCTCGCGGACGGCCGCTGGTTCGCGGCTTCGATCGTGGCCGCCGACCCCGAGCTCGACGCCGCGGTGCTGCGCATCAAGGCGAGCGATCTGCCGGCGCTGGAGATGGGCGACTCCGACGCCCTCAAGATCGGCCAGGACCTCTTCGTCATCGGCAACCCTCTCGGCCTGGAGCACAGCGTCACGACCGGCATCGTCTCGGCCTTCGGCAGGCTCGGAGGACGCATCCAGACCAACGCCCTGATCAATCACGGCAACTCGGGCGGCCCCGCCTTCACCATGGACGGGAAGATCTGCGCCATCGCCGTCTCCGGCGCCGTCGCCAACTACGCCTACGGCGAGGGCCAGAAGGTGGAAGTCCCCCAGCCCGGCATCAACTTCCTCATCCCTGTCAACCAGATCCGGCCTCTTCTCGAGAAGGCCGGCCCGTAACCGCTTCCCAGGAGACCGCATGAGACAAGTCCTCTGCGCGGCCGCGCTCGCCGCGGCCCTCGCGGGGTGCCGCACCCCGCAGGTGTCGCTTCAGGTCCGACGACCTCCCACGCTCGAGCTGCCTTCGGTGAAGGTGCTGGCGGTGGACGAGTTCGAGCCGGCGACGAAGGGCGACGACGCCCTCGCCCGCTATGTGCGCGACCAGTTCATCGCAGCGATCAACCGCGAGGGCGCGATCCAGGCGATGACGCTGGCCGAGGCGCGGGAGAAGTCGGCCTCGGCCGGACTGAAGATCGAGGCCGTCCTGCGGGGCCGCGTGTGGGCCGACTTCGTGCACCTCCAGGGCCTGCGCGAGCCCGTCGTCACGAGCGACGTCGTCTGGGCCAAGACCGACAAGGGGATCATGTACATCGCCGAGGCCCACGACAAGGTCGAGACCCAGACCTACGAGATCGTGAAGGCCTTCGTCAGCATCCAGCTGAACCTCGTGCAGCTCTCGGGCGTCGAGGAGAAGACCATCGCCGCCCTCGCAGGCGGCCGCGGCTGGCGCGAGCGCATCGGCGGCGGCGCCTTCTCGAACTTCGACCTCTGGTCCGGCCGCGCCGAAGCCGCGGCGGCGAAAGGCGAGCGGAACCGGGAGGCCCTTCTCCGTGTCTCCGCGGACCGCGCGATCGGCGAATTCGTAAATGCGATCAGCCCTCACCAGGAGACGATCAGCGCGGTGATCGCGAAGGGAGGCGACGGCACGGCCGCCGGGATGATCCGGTCCGGGCAGTACGAGCAGGCGATCCAGCGCCTGGAGCCGGGCCTCAAGTCGGCCGGCAAGGACCGTGCGCCGGACTTCTACAACCTCGGCCTCGCGTACGAGGCCCTCGGGGACCCCGGCCTGCTGGAGGCCTCCG
>JADLHC010000259.1 GCA_020849035.1 Planctomycetia bacterium | reverse complement strand
GACCGAGGACGTGCGGCGCGGGTCCGGGCGGCGCGCGTCACAGGCACCCGCACGGCCCAAGCTCTCGTCGCGCGCCGGTCGGACCCGCGCCGCGCGCCGCAGGGAGGTTTCTGCTCACGTTCTCAGTTAAGGCGGGAACAGGCGCTCTCGCTCGTTGTCCTTCTTCGAGAGGTTGTGCCCGATGATCGCGATGGTGCCGACGATGAGGATGACGGCGACGATGGCGCCGTAGATGATGAGCTGCAGGTACAGCGAGTTGAGTCCTGCGCGGTCGGGGTCGTGGCCGAGCAGCCGGTCGATCCTCCCGCCCTGGCCCGGCCACGCCTCGCGCAGCGCCTGCTCCAGCTCGTCCGGGTCCGACCTCGGCGTCGGCACCGGCCCGGCGGCCGCGGCGGGCGGAAAGGCCGCCAGGGCGGCCAGCAGCAGGACAAGGAGTCGGCGCACTATCGCGTCTCGAACGGACCCCAGTGTCGCTCGCCCGGCCCGATGTACTCGGCCCTCGGCCGGATCAGGCGGTTGTCGGCGTACTGCTCGAGCAGGTGCGCCAGCCAGCCGCTCATGCGGCTGATCGCGAAGATCGGCGTGTTCACGTCGAGCGGGATCCCCAGCGAGTAGTAGACGCTCGCGCTGTAGAAGTCCACGTTCGCGTTCAGCCCCTTCTCCTTCTTCACGATCTCCTGGATACGGTTCGAGATCTCGAACCACTTCGTCACCCCCGTCGACTTGCACAGCTTCTCGCTCATCTTCTTCAGCACGCCCGCCCGCGGGTCCAGCGTCTTGTAGACGCGGTGCCCGAAGCCCATGATCAGCGCCTTCTTCGCCAGCGCCTCCTTGATCCACGCCTCCGCGTTCGAGGCGTCGCCCACGCTCAGCAGCATCTTCATGACCTCGGTGTTCGCCCCGCCGTGCAGCGGGCCCTTCAGCGCCGCGATCGCCCCCGTGACGGATCCGTGCATGTCGGCGAGGGTGGCGCCGACCACGCGACAGGCGAAGGTCGAGGCGTTGAGTTCGTGGTCGGCGTGGAGGATGAAGCACATGTCCATCGCGCGGGCCTCGTCGGGCTTGGGCGGCTCGCCGCGGAGCATGTAGAGGAAGTTCTCGGCGAGGCCCATGTCCGTGCGCGGCTGCAGGATCGGCAGGCCCTTCCTCGCCCGGTCGATGGCCGGGACGATGGCGTTGATCTGGTGCTGGATCCGGACGGCCTTGCGCCGGTTGGCGGCGTCGGACATGTCTTCGCTCTGGCGGTCGTAGAGCGAGAGGGCGGACACGGCGGTCCGCAGGCACGACATCGTGTTGGCGTCCTTCGGGAACGACAGGATCATCCGCACGATCGGATCGGGGATGCCCCCCGCATTCGCCATTTCGCCCCGGAACGACTCCAGCTCATGCTTCTTCGGGAGCCGCCCGTTCCACAGCAGGAACACCGTCTCTTCGAACGTCGAATGCTCCGCCAGCTCCTGGATGGGGTAGCCGTAGTACCGGAGCACGCCGGCTTCGCCGTCGATGAAGCAGATCTGCGACGCGCCGGCGATGACGCCCTCGAGGCCCTTCGTCGTCACGGTCATGATGCGCCCCTGTGGAAAGGGATGAAGCGGGTGGCGGGATCGGGCTGCATTCTGGGGCGCGCGCAGGGCCTCTGCGAGGATTTTCTTTGGCCGGGCGCCGTGGGGGAGGCTAGGCGGGGAAGCGGTAGTACGACTCGAGCGCGAGGGCGGCGAGCGCTGTGGAGGCGACGGAGCCCCCGTAGCCGGACCACTTGTCCGGGGCGAAGGAGCCGTCGGCGTTCTGGCGGGGGAGGAGCCCGGACTTGATGGCCGCGTTGGTGGCGGCCCAGGCGGGGGTTCCGAGGGCGGCGAGGGCGGCGAACTGGGCGGCTGCGTAGTCGGTGCCGTCGGGGGCGGCGACGACCGCCGAGCGGCGCGCCGCTTCTCCCGGCTCCAGGCCCGTCAGACGGCGTGCGAACAGCGCTGCGGCGGTGCAGGTCGCGCCCGGAACGCCGCGATCGCGCAGCCCGGTGCGGCCGTCGGGCGAGGTGAGCGAGTCGAGATAGGCCGCGGCGGAAGCGAGCGGCGCGCGTGCCGCCTCGATGCCGGCGGCGTCCGCGAGGCGAAGGGCCGTCACGGCCCATGAGGTCGTCAGCGAATCGGGCTCGGTGCCGACCGTGGAACCCCACCCGCCGCGCGGGGAGCGCGAACCGGCGAGGTAGCCGACTGCGCCCGCGAGCGGCTCGCGGAGCGAGGTGTCGCCGGTCATCGCCAGCGCCTCGGCCAGCGCAGCCGTCGCAATCGCGTGCTGTGGCAGCACGGCGCCCTGGTCGGGGCCGATGCGTCCGGTCATGCCCTGCTGCCCGCGCAGCCAGCCAAGCGCGGCCGCAACGGTCTTCGCGTGCCCGCCCGAAAGGTGAGTCTCTCCCCGGCCCAGGAAGGCCAGCGCCGCCAGGCCCGTCGAGGCCGTCCGGTACGCCGGCTGCCCGCCGTCGGGCGTCCACGAGCCGTCCGCCTCCTGCTTCGAGGCCAGCCAGCCCAGCGCGCTCTCCACCGCTGCGGCCGTCTCCTCGCCGCCGTTCTTCCGGAGCAGTTCGGCTCGCGAAGCGGCGTCGCCGCGGCGGCCGAGGAAAAGGGCGAACTCGCCAGTCGGAGGCTGGATGTCCACGGGCCTGTAGGCTTCCTGCGGGCCCGAGAAAAGCCTGGACCTGTTGTCGACGACGGCCAGCTTCTCCTCGCGTGCGGCGTTCTTCTGGGAGCGGTCCACCGCGACGAGGGTGAGGGTCCCCAGCGCGAAGAGGTGCACCGCCGCGGACACGGCCCACGCGGGATACCCGAAGATCGGCCGCGTGACGACCCAGGTGACCTTCTCCCACCCGGTGCGGCGCACGGGCTCGACCTTGTGGACGGTCCCCGCGGCGCGGCGTGCCGTGACGTGGGCGAAGTTCGTGGAAGGCTCGATTTCGGTGGCGCGAACCGCGCCGAATACGGCCTCCAGCGCCTTCGCCTCCGCCGCGCACTCCCTGCACCCGGCGACGTGCTCGCGCGCGCTCGCGAGCTCGGCTTCGCCGAGTTCTCCGCGAACGAAAGCGACCAGGTCGTCGACGTGGTTCACTGCAGGTTCTCCAGTTTTCCGGCCAGCAGGTCCTTCAGTTTCAGCATCGCGGCGTGCATCCGGCTCTTCACCGTCCCGAGCGGAATCCCCAGCACCTCGGCCACCTCCTGGTACTTCATCCCTTTCGACTCCGCGAGGAGCAGTACCTGCTTCTGTTCCTCGGGAAGTCCCTCGATCGCCGTCCGGACGATCGCGGCCCTCTCGTCCTTGTCCATCCGGGAGTCCGGCGCGGGGGAGTCGTTGCTCACGACTTCGTGGAACGTGTCTCCCTCCGAGTCCACCGGCGCGTCGAGGCTGACCGTCCTCGGCGCGTGTCCGTCGTGCCGGATCTTGTCGATCCACAGGTTGCGGGCCACGCGGTACATGTACGTCGTGAACTTCGCCTGCGGCTCGTAATCCTTGGCGTGGTTGTAGATCCGGATGAACACCTCCTGGGCCATGTCCTCCGCGCCTTGCCGGTCCCACGTCATGCGGAAGAAATAGTTGATCAGGGGGCGCTGGTGTCTTCCGACCAGGATTTCAAAGGAGCGGATGTCCCCGCCCTTCACCCTGAGCATCAGGTCCGCGTCGCTCGGCTCACTCATCGCGACGCCTCCCCGTCCGGCCAGCCGGGCAAACCCGACTGCGATCCCCAAAGTTGGAAGGGCGGCCGGAGTTCGGGACCCCGGCGAACATGGAAACGGGGCGCCGGGGGCCTGGTTCGGCCTTTTCAGGAAAAAAGTGGGGCGGACTGTGGCGGAATGCCCCATCGGGAAGGGTCCTCGGTGCGGGTGAGGTTCGCTGGCAGGGTGATGGGGGATGTATCAGCAAGGGGTGGGCCGATCGTGGATCGGGGGTTCCGAGTTGTAAGTGTTGTATTTGCAATATGTTGTGAATCCGATCGGGAAGTCGCGGGTCCCCGAGCCTGCCCCATCCCGCCCCATCACCCCCTTCAATGCGCCCCGACCGTCTCAATGCGCCGTTCCGAGACCCCCACTACCCCGAGGATGACCTTCATCACCCTCTTTCCGACCAGCTCCGCCACTTTCTCCCCCCATTCGATGGCCGTCACTCCCTTCTCCGCCTCCTTCTCCCAGCCGAGTTCGAACACCTCGCGCGGGTCTTCGAACCGCGTGGCGTCCAGATGAAAGAGCGGCAGCCTCCCGCCCCGGTACACGTTCATCAGCACGAAGGTCGGCGAACAGACCTGCCGCAGGTCCGGCACGCCGAGTCCCTCCGCCAGCCCCTGAACGAACGTCGTCTTCCCGCTTCCGTAGTCGCCCACCAGCAGCAGCACGGCGCCTGGCTCCAGCCGCCGCGCCACCATCGCTGCGAATGCCCGCGTCTCCTCAGGGCTGCGCGTCCGCTTCCTCATCCCAGGACGTGCTCGTACCCGCGCGGCCGGATCGCCCGGGCGTCGAGGCGCAA
Organism: Planctomycetia bacterium; assembly: GCA_020849035.1. Lineage (GTDB taxonomy): Bacteria > Planctomycetota > MHYJ01 > WSZJ01 > WSZJ01 > WSZJ01. The sequence continues at coordinate 14,439 of JADLHC010000259.1, read as the reverse complement.
CCCGCGGCGGCGCGTGATGGTGCCGATGCGGCGGGCCCATCGGGGGAAGCGGCGCGGCGGGCAGGTGAAGAGGAGCTCGAAGTCTTCGCCGTCGGTGAGGGCGTGGTCGAGCGGCGTGCGGCCGCTCCGGCGTGCGACGCGGCGGGCGTCGGCGTGGACGGGTATGGCCCGGGAGTCGAGGTCGGCGCCGACGCGGCTCTCGTCGAGGATGTGGTCGAGATCGGCGGTGAGGCCGTCGCTGACATCGATCATCGCGGTGGCCACGCGGGCGAGGCGGAGGCCTTCGTCGACGCGCGGGCGGAACGTGAGGTGCCGGCGCAGGATCGAGCCGCCGCACGGGCCGGTCACGCCGATCGCGTCGCCCGGCCGCGCGCCGCTTCGCAGCACCGGTTTCCGTGCCTCTCCGAGCGCGGTGCAGCAGATGGCCGCGGGGCCGCTGGTGGCGGAGAGGTCTCCGCCGACGAGGGAGGCGCCGGCGGCGCGGCAGGCGTCGAGGAGGCCGCGGGTGACCTTGCGCGCCCAGTGCGCGGGGAGGCCCGGGGGGAGCGTCAGGGAGGCCAGGAGCCAGAGCGGGCGGCCGCCCATGGCGGCGACGTCCGAGAAGTTCACGTTCGCCGCCTTGCGGCCGATGAGGACGGGGTTCTCGCGGGGGAGGAAGTCGACGCCGGAGACGATGACGTCGGTCGTCGCGAGGAGGCGGCCGCCGGGAAGGTCGAGCACGGCGCAGTCGTCGCCGATCCCCGTGCGGACGCCGCGGCCGCGCGAGGCGGCGCGCCGGATCCAGGCGATGAGGTCGAATTCGCGCTCGGGCATGCGGCGAGGATAACCGGACGCGGGCGCGGCGCAAATTCCGCGGGCCCGCCGCCGCGAAGATTCCTCCGGAGCGCTCATTTCGGGACGCGGCGCCTGCCGATAAACACTCCGGTCCCGAACTCCATCGGAGGGGGTGTGCCCATGCACGTGCGCGCCGTTCCGGCCCTGCTGTTCCTCGCCGCGACCGCCGTCTCCGCAGAGCCCGTGACCGTCGCCGACTTCGCGCGCACCCATGGCCTCGTCCCGACGCGCGACCCGGCGTCGGGGCGCGACGTGCTCAAGGGGAACTCCACGGTCGTGGTTTCGCCCGGGATGTCCCTGGCCCTCGTCGACGGCCGCGTCGTTACCCTGTCCGAGGAGGTCCGCGTCGAGAACGGCCGGACCGTGATCGGCGGGGATGACGCTTCGAAGATCGCCGCCCTCCTCCGGTCGCAGCCCCTTCGCGTGCCCGAGCCGGCCCCGGCGCCCGAGCCGCGGGTTGCCCCCGCCCCCGTCGCCAGGAAGGCCCCGATCATCAAGCAGACGCCCGTCGCCAGGGCGGGACCCGGGAAGTTCCGCACCATCGTCCTCGACCCCGGCCACGGCGGCGTTCACACCGGCGGCAAGGGCGCCCGCGGCACCCTCGAGAAGGACATCGCCCTCGACGTCTCGCTCGAGATCCGCGACATCCTCAAGGAAGCGGGGATCAAGGTCCTCATGACGCGTGAGACGGACCGCCACCTGGCTCCCGAAGTGCGCGACGACCTCGCCGAGCGCGTCGAGTTCACCGAGAAGGCGGACCCCGACCTCTTCCTCTCCATCCACGTCAACTGGGCCGAAAACAAGGGTGCGCAGGGCTTCGAAGTGTTCTATCCTCGCGCCGGCTGCGAGGGGAGCGCTTCCGAACGCGAGGCCGGGCGGAAGATGGCCGAGCAGATCCGCAAGACCTTTGCGGACCGGTTCGACACCCCGGATCGGGGCGTGAAGGAAGCGGGGTATTACGTGATCAAGAACGCGCCGTGCCCCGCGGTGCTGGTGGAGTTGGAATTCGTTTCGAACACGACGGGGGAGCGGAATCTTCGAGATGATGGATACCGGAGCCGGCTGGCGCAGGCGGTGGCGGACGCGGTGCTGCAGCAGAGCCGCCGCTAGGTTCACGTTGCTCCTGGCGCTCGCCGGGTGCAACCTGAACGACCCTTCGCCGGCGGACGTGCGCCGCGCGGAGGTGGAGGACCTGGGCGGGGACGGGGAGAACGCGCCGAAGCTGGCGGCGATCCTTGCAGACGCGAAGGAGGACGACCTTGCGCGCGCGGTCGCGGCGGCGGAACTCGGGGAGATGTCCGAGGGCCGGCGGCACGCCGACGTGCTCGTCGCCGCGGTCGACGACGCGTCCGCCCTCGTGCGCCACGACTCGATCGTCGCCTGCGGCCGGCTTTCCATCGAGGCCGCTTCGGCCGCGGTCGCGGCCCGGCTCGGCTCTGATCCCGACGTCAACGTCAGGCGCGCCGCCGCCGCCGCCCTGGGCGCCGTTCGCGGCGACGGCGCCGTCGCCGCCCTCCTCGCCGCCTTCGACGACCGCGACCTCGGCGTCCAGGAAAACGCCGCCGCCTCCCTCCGGAGCCTGACCGGGCAGAAGATCGGGCGCGACGCGGAGGCCTGGCGCGCCTGGGCCTCCGGCCGCCAGGGTCCCTAGGAGGGCGTCGCTTGAGCGAAGGCCCCTCCGCGGCGGACCCCGGCCGCGGCGCAGGCGCGCCGCACGGCCGCCCCGCGGCCCCCGGATCCGCGAACGCGGCGGCGGAAGGCGCAACGCCCTCCCCGCCGACGAAACCGCCGTCCGGGCTGAAGCGGGTTTTCCTGCTGGCGAGGTTCGTCGTCGCCGCGGGAATCCTCTGGTTCGTCTTCTACAAGTTCATCAAGGTCGAGGAACTCAGGGAGATGGCCCGCAGGACCGACCCGGTCCTGCTTTCGCTCGGTCTCGTCGTCGAGCTCCTTCCCATCTTCATCACGACCTTCCGGTGGCAGCTGCTCCTCCGGCCGGTCGGCATCCGACTCGGCTTCCTCCGCACCCTGCACTTCAATTACCTCGGCGTCTTCTTCAATAACTTCCTCGTCGGCCTCACCGGGGGCGACCTGGTCAAGGCGATCCTCGTCGCCCGCGGCTCCGACCGGCGCCCGGCCGCCGTGCTGACCGTCTTCGTCGACCGGCTCGTGGGCCTCGTCGTCCTCGCCGCCATCGCCTGCGTCGCGTGCCTCTTCCGCCTCTCCGACCCGGCCCAGCGCCGCGACTTCCTGCCGGCCGCGCTGATCGTGTGGGGGTTCCTGGGGTCGTTCGTTCTGTTCTGCGCCCTCTATTTCAACCGCCGGCTGCGCGCGGCGCAGTGGATGCGCCGGCTGCGCCGCCGGCTGCCGGGCAGGAAGCTGCTGATCGAGCTCGACGACGCCGGGCGGGCCTACCGCGGTCGCTGGGGCGTGCTCGGCGGCGCGGTCGCCCTCAGCGTGGCCGGCCACGCGGCCTCGATCGGCGGCGCGTTCCTCCTCGCCCGCGCCCTCGGGTCCACCGTCGCCCTCGTCGACGTCCTCATTCTCTTCCCGGTCGTCATGATGATCGCCTCCATCCCCGTCTCCGTCGGCACCTGGGGCACCTCCGAGGCCGCCTTCGTCTGGTTCTTCCAGAAGGTCGGCATGCCCGAGGTCACCGCCGTCAGCCTCAGCTTCCTCGTCCGCCTCTCCCAGCTGCTCTGCTCGCTGCCGGGCGGGCTGTTCCTGTTGTTCAGCCCCGGGGAGCGAAGCGCGGTCAAGGAGGCCGGGAAGGAGGCGGAGCGCGAGGGCTAGAAGCCGAGCCTCTCGAGGAAGGACTTCCTGCGGAGGTCCTCGAGGATCTTCCCGTTGGCGACGGTGTGCATTTCGACGACCAGGACGAAATCGGTTCCCGGCGAGAGGCGGTTGCCCAGTCCGCGCGGGGCGGCGAACGCAAGGGTGATGTCGCACTCGGTCCCCGGCGCCGCCGAATCGGCGCCTTCGACGCGGAGCTGGCAGAGGTGGAGGTCCTTGCGGCCGAACGAGGCGTGGAGCCGCACGCCGGACGTGATCTCGCGCCCCTGCTTTTCCGCCGGGAGGATCTGGATGCGCGCCTTGGCGTGGATTGCGTCGAGCCAGAGCGAGTCGGTCAGCGGCATGTGCCCGAGTCTACATCGCCGCGCCATCCTTCCCGCAGACTTCCCGCGCTGGTACAAAGGCCGCCCTTGATCCGGGTCCACGAGCTGAGGAAGGTCTTCCACGACCGGAAGCGCGGCGAGGTCGCGGCGGTGGACGGGCTCTCGTTCGAAGCGCCGGCGGGGGCGGTGTTCGGCCTGCTGGGGCCGAACGGCGCGGGGAAAACGACGACCCTTCGGATCCTGTCGACGATCTTCCAGCCGACCTCGGGGCGGGTGACGGTCCTCGGGCACGACGTCGTGAGGGAACCGCACCTGGTGCGGCAGTCGATCGGGTTTCTGAGCGGCGACACGGGGGTGTACGAGCGGCTGACGCCCCGCGAGATGATCGGCTACTTCGGCGCCCTTTACGGGCTGGCCCCTGCCGCGATCCGCGAGCGTCAGGAGTCGCTCATCCGCGAGTTCGAAATGGAGCACTACGCGGACACGACGTGCGGGAAGCTCTCGACGGGAATGAAGAAGAAGGTCTCGATCGCGCGCGCGCTCGTGCACGACCCGAAGGTCATCATCCTCGACGAGCCGACGAGCGGGCTCGACATCCTGATCTCGCGGGTGCTGGTGGACTACGTGAAGCGGGCGAAGGAAGCGGGGAAGTGCGTGGTGTACTCGACGCACGTGATGGCGGAGGCGGAGAAGCTCTGCGATCGCGTCGCGATCATCGCCGACGGGACGAAGCTGGCCGAGGGCACCGTGGAGGAGCTCAAGGCGCGCACCGGGTCGCCCGACCTGGAGGACGCGTTTTTCCGGCTGTTCGACGCCCGTCCCGGGTCCGGGGAGGCGCGGCCCGCATGATCCGCATCCCCGTCGTCGGGACGATCTTCCGCAAGGAGATCCTCGACCTCCTGCGCGACCGCCGGACGATCTTCGGCATGGTCGTCGTCCCGATCCTGATCTACCCGCTGCTCCTCATCATGTTCAGCCAGGTCCTCGCCACCCAGACCGCCCGCCTCAGGGCCCGCACCTACACGCTCGTCGTCGCCGGAGGCGCGAACGCCCCCGGCCTCGTCGACCGGCTGCGCAGGGACGAGTCGTGGGAGGTGGTGGAGGCGGAAGCGGGCGCGGACGCCTCCGCCGCGGACCCGGGGCTCCTCGAGGGCACGGCGCACGTCGTCGTCGCCGTGCCGCCCGGCTTCCTCGCGGCCCTCGAGGCCAACCAGACGGCCCAGGTCGAGATCCGCTTCAACCGCGCCAAGGACGAGTCCAATTTCGCGTTGAACCGGGTGAGGGACGAGATCGAGGAGTACAGCGCGGAGATCCTCAAGTCGCGTCTGGAGGGGATGCCGGAGGGGTTCGAGCGGCCGATCGCGGTGACGGAGACGGACGTGGCGCCCCCGGAGCGCGCGGCGGGATTCCACCTCGGCCGCCTCCTCGCCATGCTCCTCGTCCTCATGGCCGCCGTGAGCGCCTTCTACCCCGCGATCGACATGGCCAGCGGCGAGAAGGAGCGTGGCACGATGGAGACGCTGCTCGTGTCGCCCGCGCTCCGCAGCGAAATCGTCCTCGGCAAGTACGCCGCGGTCGCCGCCATCGCCGCGTGCACCGCGCTTCTTCACCTCGCCTCGATGGGCGTGACCTTCTCGTATTTCTTCAAGACCACCATGTCGGCCGCGGCGAACAACTCCGGCCTCTCGTTCTCCATCAGCCTCGGAAACGCCGCCCTCGTCCTCCTCCCCCTCGTCCCTCTCACCCTCCTGTTCAGCGCCCTCTGCCTCGGCCTCTCGGCGTTCGCGCGCTCCTACAAGGAAGCGATGGTCTACCTCACGCCGATCATGATCGTCGCGAACGTCGCCTCCTTCACAGCGCTCATCCCCGGGCTCGAGTTCAACTACGGCCTCGCCTTCATCCCCATCCAGAACTGCGCGATGCTCACCGTGCAACTTCTCTCGGGAGACTGGAAGTGGGGCCACGTATTCGCGACGTTCGCCTCCAGCTCCGTCTACGCGCTCGTCGCCCTCCGCTGGACCTGGGGGATTTTCCAGCGCGAGGACGTCCTTCTTCGCGGCGGCATGGAGTTCGACTGGAAGCGCTGGCTGAAGACGTGGGGCACCGCACGGCCCGGGCTCGGCGCGGCGCTGATCGCCGTGATCGCCATGATGGCGCTCCAGATCACCGTCGGGCCCTCCCTGCGAGGCCTGCCCCTGGACAGGATCCTCCTCCTGCAGCAGGTCCTCCTGGTGGCGCTCCCGGCGGTGGCCATCGCGCTCGCCGGCTCGTTCAACCTCCGCGCGTCCTTCCGCCTCCGGCAGGCGAACCCCGTCCACCTCGCGCTCGCCCCCGTCGTGGCGGTCTCGGGCCTGGTCCTCGTCACCTGCCTCAACGGCTTCCTCATGCGCTTCGAGTTCTTCCGCACCTCCGGCCAGGAGCACGGCCGCGTCCTCGTCGAGACCATGAAATCGCTGGGAAGCGTCGGGACCGCGATCGCGTTCATGGCGATCCTCCCGGCCGTCTGCGAGGAGATCCTGTTCCGGGGCATCGTCCTTTCCGGCCTGCGCCGCGACCTCGGGCCATGGGCCGGCATCGCCTCGTGCGGGGCGCTGTTCGGCGTCGCCCACCAGGTGCCCGTTGCGATCATCTCCGTCGGGGCCTTCGGGATCCTGCTGTCGTGGATGGCCCTCCGGTCCGGATCCCTGCTCGTCACCGTCGTCACCCACGCGACGTGGAACGCGCTGCTCATCGCCGCCAGCCTCGATCGCATCCCCGGCTGGCTCCTGCCCGTCGACGACGGGTACCCGGCCGTGGCCGGCGTCGCCGTCGCCGCCCTCGTGCTCCCCGCCGCCCTCTGGCTCTTCTCGAGGGCCCGCGGAACCGACGAGGAAGAATCCGCCCCGCCCGCCATTTCAGGAGGCGAACCATCCGCTTCGTGATGGCCGGGCGCACCGACGTGGGGAAGAAGCGCAAGAACAACGAGGACTCGCTGTACTTCAGCGAGGACGAGGGGTTCGCGATCGTCGCGGACGGGATGGGAGGGCTGGAGGCGGGTGAGGTGGCGAGCCAGATGGCGGTGCAGGGGATGGCGGCGCACCTGGCGCAGGCCCGGGCCGGGCGCGTGGCGGCGAAAGGTCGCCCGATGGAGCAGCTGGGACGGCTGACCGTCTCGTGCCGCGAATGGCTGTCGTCGGTCAACGCGGAGCTGTACCTTGCGGCGCGTTCGCGCGAGCGGCGGCACAAGATGGGATCGACGATCGCGTTCGTCGCCGAGTGCGCCGACCACGTGATCGTGGGGAATCTCGGCGACTCGCGGGTCTACAGGCTGCGGGACGGGAAGCTCGTCCAGCTGTCGGTCGACCATTCGTGGGCGGCCGAAGCCCCGGACACGGTGCTGGACGGGGACCTGAAGCGCGCGAAGAAGTTCGTGACGCGGGCCCTGGGGATCCAGGCGCGGGTCGAGCCGGAGTTCCTGGTGGAGAAAGTGCGCAAGGGGGACCTGTTCCTGCTCTGCACGGACGGGCTGGTGGAGGAATTGACCGACGCGGAGCTGGCGTCGCTGCTCGGCGGGATCGGCGAGGACCTCTGGAGAGGCGCGGAGAGCCTGATCACGGAGGCCAACGGGCGCGGCGGCGCCGACAACGTGTCGGTCGTGCTGGCGAGGGCGGAGGGGTGAGCCGTCAGGGGCGAAAGCAGGATGTAAGATGGTGTTTCCGGTTTCAGGGTGAATCCAGCGAATGTCCGGCCCGTCCACGATCCGACTGATGGCCCCCGAGGGCATGATCTACATCCCCCCGGGCGGCTTCCTCGTCGGCACTTCCAGGGAGCAGGTCAAGCTCCTCACCCGCGCGTGGCACGACTGGGAGGACGACTGGTTCTCGACGGAGCTCGAGCAGTCGAGGGGGGAACACCTGTCGGGGTACTGGATCGACAAGTACCCCGTGTCGAACCAGGACTACCGCACGTTCTGCCAGGAGACCGCGCATCCGTACCCGGCCCACTGGGTGGACGACGACGGGCGCCTCGTGTTCCCGCGCGAGATCGCGACGCACCCGGTGGTGCACGTGACGTGGGACGACGCGGCGGCGTACGCGAAGTGGAAGAACAAGCGGCTGCCGGCGGCGATCGAATGGGAGAAGGCGGCTCGCGGTCCGTCGGGGAACGTCTGGCCGTGGGGGAACGTGTGGGACCCGGAGAAGGCGAACAGCGCTGCCAGCGGGATCGGCGGGACGACGCCGGTGGACCAGTACAGGTCCGGGAAGAGCTACTACGGGGTGTACGACATGGTGGGGAACGTGTGGCAGTGGTGCCTGGACAAGGTGGAGTCGACGGAGGCGTCGCATCCCGAGGCGCTGCGCGTGCTGCGCGGCGGGTCGTGGAGGTCGCCGGTGTTCTACTGCCGCTGCGCGGTGAAGCACGCGATGGATCCGCTGCGGGCCTCGGACAACTTCGGGTTCCGGTGCGCAAGGGATGTTTAGGGCGGGGGCGCGGGGCGGGGGCGTGAGGCTGGGGCGAAAGGCGGGGGCGTGAGGCTGGGGCTGAACAGAAGGTTCGACCTCGGGCTGACGCTGCGCAGCGGGCAGTTCTTCCGGTTCGCCCCCGATGGCGACGGGTTCCTGATCTCCGATGGCGACCGTGTGTTCCGCTGCCGGCAGGCCGGGCGGGATCTCGAAATCGACGGCACCGACGAGGCCCACGCGAGGCGGCTGTTCGGGCTCGACGGCTCGCACGTGGCGGCCCTCCGCGCGTTCGCCGCAGACGCGGTTCTCGCCCCCCTTCTCGCGGACTACGGCGGCCTGCGCCTCATGCGGCAGGATCCCTGGCAGTGCCTCGTCTCGTTCGTGTGCTCGGCGATGTCGAACATGAAGCGGATCCAGGCGAACGTCGAGGGGATCGCGGCGGCGTTCGGGCGTGGCGGGGCGTTCCCGCGCCCGCGTCCGCTGCCGGCCGGGGCTCTTCGGCCCATCCGGCTCGGGTGGCGCGAGAAATACGTCGGGCAACTCTTCGCAACGGTCGACCCGGCCTGGCTGGAGGGGCTGGCGGGGCGGGAGTTCGAGGATGTCCGCGCGCAGCTGATGGAGCTGCCGGGCGTGGGGGTGAAGGTCGCCGAGTGCGTGATGGCGTTTTCGCTCGGGTTCGGGGAAGCCTGCCCCGTGGACGTCTGGATCCGCCGGATCGGGAGGCGCCACTTCTTCGGCGGCCGGAGGGCCACCGACCGCCGCATCGCGGAACGCCTGCGGCAGCGCTTCGGCCCCCGCACCGCCCTCGCGCAGCAGATCCTGTTCGCCGCGGCGCGGGACGGCCGGCTCTAGATTCCCGCAGGCTCGGGGCGGCGGCTGCCGATGAGGCCGGCAAAGAACGAGCCGACGCCGACGGCGCCGTAGTAGGGGAGGAAGCCGAACCAGCCGACGAGCGGCACGAGGGCGACGAGGGAGAACGTGCCCCAGCCGGCGAGGATGTGGCCGACGCGGTTGCCTTCCTTGCCCGCGAGGTGCCAGACGTTGCGGCCGAGGTGCTCCGAGACGCCGGCGAGGCCGATGAGCAGGGCGCTGACCACGACGGGGGCGACGACGACGCCGAGGAGGCCCTTCGTCACGACCGTGGCGATCGACCCGAGCAGCAGGACGACCGTCCCGATCGCGAAGCACCGGACCGGGTGGTCCCGCGTGGCGACCGAACTGCGGGCGACGGCGTTGGGGGCGAGGCCCGCGGTGAACAGCACGAGCCCGCCGAGCATGACGACCGAGACGAGTGTCAGGGCGAGCACCATCATCGTCATCGCCGCCTGCCGGACCTGGCTCGCCGTGTGGAGCAGGTTGCGCCACTCAGAATTGCGCATCGCGCTCTCGTCGGCCCCAGGCGCCTCTTTCGCCGCCCCATTCTTCGCCCCGCCGTCCTTCGCCGGATCCGCGGGTTCGACCCTCGTGTCCTCACCGGACGCCGCGTCGCGCCCGGCGAGCCCTTCCTCCGCGCCCGCCGCGAGGCCCGCCATCGCCAGAATCACCGCCGCCAGGAGCCGCTTCATGGTGTTCTCCTATCCGAAAACCTGTTTCACGCGCCCGAGAAGCGCTCCGGACAGCGCGCCGACGGCCGCCGCGCCGGCGAGGACCCAGCCGGTGATTTCCCAGGGGGACGACGCCGCGCCCGCGCGGACGGTTTCCGTGAGGCCCGCCGAAAGGTCGCGGACAGGGGCCAGCCACGGCGCGGTGGCGGATGCGACGGCGGCGAGTTGAAGGGCCACGAGGGCGCCGGCGGCGATGAGGCCGGCGGCCGCGAACGGGAGGATCTCGCGGCGGGCCGGCGTGGGGGCGGGGAGGGCCGCCATGACGCGGTCGGCCAGCCCCGCGGGCGGCGCCGGCGGCTCGGACATCAGCGTTTCCAGCCGCAGCAGCGACTTCCACTCCGGGCCGCACACCGCGCACGCCGCGCAGTGCGCCTCGATCCGCAGGCGGTCTTCGGAGTCGCGCGGCGCGTCGAGCGCCTCGCTGAATTTCAACCGGATCTCACGGCAGCTCACCGCTCCACCTCCCACTCGGGGGCCAGCATCGCGCGCAGGCGTTCCCTGGCGCGGAACAGCCACGTTTTCACGGTCCCGACCGGCACCTCCATGGCCTTCGCCACCTCCGTCACCTCCATCCCGCGCTCGTACCGCAGGGCGATCGCCGTGCGCGCCTCGTCGGGCAGCCCGCTCATCGCCCGTCCCAGCGCTTCCCGCGCCTCCTCGGCCTGTCTCCGCTCCGCCGCCGGGTCGCGCGGGTCTTCCACGTCGTACGCCTCGCCTTCCGCTCCCATCGCGTCGAGCGATGCCGCCCGCGGGTTCCGCCGCTTCTTCCAGTTCAAGCAGACGTTTGCCGCCAGGCGGTACATCCACGGCGCGAAAGGTTGCGAAGGATCGAACAGCCCGAGCTTGGTGTGGAGGCGGAGGAAGATCTCCTGGGAGAGGTCCTCCGCGTCCGGGCGGTCGAAGCTGAACCTCCAGGCGAGTCCGTAGACCGCGCCGCTCCACGCCTCGACGATGCGTCGAAACGCGTTGCGGTCTCCGGCCTGGGCGGCACGGAGCGTGGTCTGAGGAACGCCTGGGTCCTGCATCGGCCTCCTGTGGAGACATACAGGGAAGCGGTGGGCGGGGATTCAGAAGTTTAGAGAAGGGCCGGGACGAATGGTACGGCGAACGGCACTTCTTTCGCGGCAGCTCCAAGATGTTGTGCAGATAGGACTTGTGACGGCGCCATCCGAGCCGGCCTCCCGCGCCCGCCGCTCCGGATTTCCATCTGAACTTCTCCCTCCGGCCCGACGTCCGTATCATCTGGTGCCGCTCCACTCTCCTTCGAGGCCGATCCATGAGACTCGTCCCCCTGCTCTTCGCCGCCCTCGCGGCCCTTCCGTCCTTCGCGCAGGTCTCCCTCATCGACAACGACGGGAACAGCCGCAAGGGGCGCGAGGTTCTCATTTCGCCGTCGGGCGAGATCACCGTCCAGACCGATGGCGAACCCTTCAAGGCGCGACTCGACGACGTTTCGGAGATCGTCTACGAAAACCGGCCGATCGCCTCGAACGCGGGGTGGGAGGTGCACCTGGCGACGGCGAACCCGCGCTGCCGGGACATCCTGACGGGCACGCTGGCGGACGCGACGGAGGATGCGAAGGTGCGGCTGCTGGAGACGGACGCGGGGGACGTGCAGTTTCCGATCGACTTCGCCTACGCCGTCGTGAAGGCGCGCTGCCAGGTTCCCGTCCCGGAGGTCGCCCCCGCGGTCGACACCGTGCTGTGGACGAGCCAGAACAAGCTGGACCGGGACAAGGGGATGATCGCCCGGATCGGCAAGGACACGCTGGATCTGGACTCGGAGACGTTCAAGGCGGTGCGGACCTACAAGATCGCCGACGTCGAGGCGGTCCACCTCGCGCCGCTCAACAAGGCCGTCGCCCCCCAGGGCGTCGCGGTGATCGTCTCCACCCGCCGCGGACTCCGGGTCACCGGCCGGATCCTCGAGATGGACGCGAAGGTCTGCCGCGTCGAAACCACCCACCAGGTCAAGGGCAAGCCGTGGGTCCTCGCCGTCCAGTCCGCGCAGCTCGCTTCGATCCAGATCATGAACGGCAACCTCGTCTACCTTTCCGACATGAACCCGAAGCTGCTCGACACCTGGCACGACCAGGTCGCCAACGTCGACGCGAAGCCCTCCGAGGAGCAGTACCTCTTCCTCGACCGCGGCGTCTCCCGCAACGCCCCCATCTCGATCGGGAACAGGGCCTACCGCAAGGGGATCGCCACGCGGAAGCACGTGGAGATCGAGCTCGACCTCGGCGGCGCCTACAGCAGGTTCACGGCCACGGTCGGCCTCCTCGACGAAGTCCAGGCGACCGGATACGTCGACCCGCGCGTGAGGTTCCAGGTGAAGGGCGACGGCAAGGAGCTGTGGAGGAGCGAGTCGATGTCGACCGAGTCGGCGCCCGCGCCCGTGGCGATTTCCGTCAAGGGCGTGAAGACGCTGACGCTCGTCGTCGAGACGGAGGATGTCCTGGACTCGCAGATGTACGCGGGCTGGGGTGACGCGCGGGTGGTGAAGTAGGCGTTCCTCCGGGCGGCGGACATGATCGCGTTCGAGCACCCCGCGGTCCTCCTGGCGCTCCTGCCGCTCGCGCCGCTCTGCGCCTGGCGGGCGGGACACGCCGCGCGGGCCGCGGCGCGCGCCGCCCTCGCCGCCTCGCTGCTCGCCGCCGCCGCGGGACCCCACCGCGAGCGCACCGTGGAGCTGCGCGGTCCCGCCGTGGTGGCGCGCGACGAGGGAAGCGGCGTGCGGCCGGGCGAGATGGACCTGGCGCCGCGCGGCGAGCTCTCCGCGGGGTTCGAGCGTGGAAGCGCCGGGATCCTGAGGGCGGCGGCGCTGGCGGGGCCGGGCGGCGCGGTCGTCCTCGCGACGCCGGCGCGGTGGGACGCCGCGGAGGCGGCGGAGGCCGTGCGCGCCGCCGGGCAGGCCGGCGTGCCCGTCTATCTCTGGTCGCCGCCCGACGGCCCGCCCGACGCGGCGGTCACCGCCGTCCGGGTTCCCGTCGCTCCCGTCGAGAACGAGCCGTTCGAGATCCTCGCGTCCGTCGAGGGCGTCCCGGCCGCCCGCGGCGAAGCCGTTCTCCTCGTCGACAACGCCCCGGCCGGCCGCCGCGCCTGCGACGCGCCCCGGGCCCTCCTGCGGTTCACCGCCACCCTTCCCGCCGGCATTCACTCCCTCGCCGTGCGCTTCGAGACCCCCTCCGACGCCGAACGCCGCAACAACGTCGCGCTCGGCCTCGTCGAGGTCCGCGGGGCGCCGCGCGTGCTCGTCGTGGAAGGCGCGCCGGGGGCCGGCGGGGCGGCCGCCGCGGCGCTCGAGGCGCAGGGCATCCCCGTCGAGCGCGAACGGGCCGGAGGCGCCCCCGCGTGGGGCGACTTCGCCGCCGTCGTGCTGGCGCGCGTCGATCCCGCCGCGATCGGGGCGCCGGAAGCGCTGGCCGAGGCGGTGGCGTCGGGCACGGGCCTGCTCGCGGTCGTCGGTCCCGCGGAAGCCGCCGCGTGGGGACGTCACCCCCTCGGCGCGCTTCTCCCGATCGCCCTGCGCTCCCCGGACCCGTCCCCTCCGTCCCCCGAACCCGGTCCCGACAAGGGTCCGCCGGCGCCCTCCGACGAGAGCCCGCGCATCCTCCTCCTGCTCGTCCTCGATCGTTCCGGCTCCATGGCGGGCACGAAGATCCAGGCGGCGAAGGAAGCGGCGATCGCCAGCGCGGCGACGCTCGCGGAGGGGGACCGCGTCGGCGTCGTGGCGTTCGACAGCGAGGCGCACTGGCTGCTGGAGCCCGTCGACGCGAGCGCGCGCGGCACCATCGCGGACGCCATCTCGCGTCTGCAGCCCGGCGGCGAGACGGACATCTACAAGGGGCTGGAGGCGGCGGGGAAGCGCGCGCGCGGGCAGAAGGTGCCGGTGCGCCACGTCATCCTCATGACGGACGGCCAGACGCCGTCGGCCGACTTCCGCGCTCTCGTGCAGGATCTCGCGGCGGATGGCGTGACGGTCTCCACGGTCGGCATCGGCCAGGACTTCGACGGCGACCTCCTCGCGAACATCGCGCAGTGGGGCAAGGGGCGCTTCTACTTCACCTCGCGCTCCGACGAAATCCCGCGGCTCTTCACGCTCGAGTCGCGGCGCATCGCCGCCGGCGCTCCGGCGCCGCGCGCCCGGCCGTCGCCCGGCCTGCCGCCGCCGCCGCGCACGCTCGAATTCCTGCCGGTACTCGCGGCCGAGGCGGACCCGGCGACCGACGGCCTCGCCGGATGGCCCTCCATCGCCGGCGCCTGCGGCGAGGAAGCCCGGCGGGACGCGCGCCTCCTCCTCAAGGCAGGCGCGCGCCCCCTGCTCGCCGTCCGCCGCGCCTCGCTCGGCCGCGTCGCCGCCTTCGCCGCCCCCCTCGACGGCCCCGAGGCCGCCCGCTGGGCCGCCTGGGAGCGCTTCCCGCCCCTCGCCGCCCAGCTCGTGCG
>JADLHC010000258.1 GCA_020849035.1 Planctomycetia bacterium | reverse complement strand
GCTGTCGCTGATGCAGATGGCGAAGACGTCGGCGGCGATCGCGCGGCTGCACGAGGCGGGGGGGCTTTTCATCTCGGTCCTGACGAACCCGACGATGGCGGGCGTCATGGCCAGCTTCGCTTCGCTCGGAGACATCATCATGGCGGAGCCGAAGGCGCTGATCGGGTTCACGGGGCCGCGCGTGATCAAGCAGACGATCAAGCAGGAATTGCCGGAGGGGTTCCAGCGTTCGGAATTCCTGCTGGAGCACGGGTTCATCGACCAGATCGTCCCGCGGCCGGACATGAAGGACCGCCTCGCGCAGCTGATCGAGGCGTTCCGGACGGAGCCGGCGGGGACGGGGAAAAACTGACCAAGGGGGCGGAGAGACACTATGCGAATCGTGACGACGCTTGTTCTGGCGCTTCTGGCGGGCCTGCCCGTGCTGGCGGAGGACGCCACACCGCCGGTGGAGACGCCTCCGGACGAGGCGCCGGACAAGCCGCTGACGGAGGAGGAGTTGCGGCTCAAGCTGGTGGAGGACCAGGCGAAGGAAAAGGCGGAGCTGCTGAAGAAGCGGATGGACGCGGCGAAGACGGACGCGGAGCGGTCCTCGGCGATTGCGGAGACGGTGGGGGGAGCGGCGATGGTGCAGCATCCGCTGATCGCGAAGGCTGTGACGCCGTACCTGAATCCGCGGCAGATCAAGGCGGGGCTGCAGTACGGCGACGGGACGATCAACGCGGCGATCGAGGTGCTGAAGAAGCAGCCGTTCGACGAGACGTACTACGGGGTGAAGAAGATGATCGGGGACAACCGTACGAACCTGGGGTACGTCCAGCGGCTGATCCAGGTCTACGGCGAGATCCAGTGCGTGAAGGCGGTGCCTGAGCTGATCGAGATGATGAGGGACAAGCGGGAAGGCCGGATCGCGCTGTGCAAGGAAGCGGCGACGGTGCTGGGCAAGATCGGCCACCGGGACGCGATTTCGCAGCTGATTGCGGAGCTGGAGGAGCAGGACAAGGCGGGTCCGAACGACGAGAAGATGAAGACGCGGCGGCAGGACCTGAACACGATCGTGATCGAGGCCCTGAAGAAGATCACGGGGCAGGACTTCAAGCTGGGGTCGCAGTATCGCAAGTGGTGGATCCAGAACGCGGAGACGTTCCAGAAGGAGAAGAAGATTCCCGTGCCGGACGGCGGGGGCAGCGACGGGTCTGGCGGAAAGTAGGAGAGACACCGATGAAGGCATGGAAAGCGGCCGCGGCGCTGGGAGTGGCGGCGGCGCTGTGCGTCGGGACGCCTGCCGTGCTGGCGGCGGGCGACGACCCTGCGGCCGGCGGGGGCCAGGAGCCTCCCGCCGACCCGCCCCCTGCGGACCCCCCTCCGGACGAGCCTCCCCCCGACGAGCCGCCTCCGGACGAGCCCGGCGTCGACGAGGCCGTGGCGGCCGAGGAGGCCAGGAAGAAGGAAGAAGCGCGGATCCGCGAAGTGGTCTCGGCGTTCGAGAAGTCGATGAAGAAGGGCGACGTGGACCAGCAGATGAAGGCGATCACGGACATCTCGACTACCAAGCATCCCCTCGTCGCGAAGGCGCTGATTCCCTGGATCCAGCCGACGGTCGAGGAGAGCGTCCGCGACCTTGCGATCGAGGCTGCGAAGAGCCAGGAGTCGCAGGATGTCGCGGCGGCGGCCTACTCGCTGTTCGAGAAGAACGCGAAGAATCTCAAGTTCGCCCGCAAGATGATCGGGATCATGGGGCGCTCGAAGGACGCGAAGCAGGTCGCGAAGCTGCGCGGGATCGTGAAGAAGCCCGAATACGATCTCGACCTGCAACGGGAGGCGGTGATCGCCCTCGGTCTGATCGGCCACCGCGATGCGATTCCCGACCTGATCCGCATGTGCAGGGAATTCGAGAACCCGCACATTCCGCCGAAGGAAGTCCCGCGCAAGAACGCCCTTCAGCAGTCCGTCGAGGAGGCGCTCGACCGGATCACGGGGACGCACATGCCGTCGGCGAAGGCGTGGGAGACGTGGTGGCGGGACAACGAGAAGACGTTCCAGAAGGGCGACGGGCAGGCGCCGAAGTAGATCCGTGAGGGTCACCGCTGCGGGCGTGCTCGCCGTCCTCGCCTTCGGGGCGCGGGTCCCGGCGGAGCCCGGGGACGCGGGCGCGAAGACGGTGGACGCGATGATCGTCGACCTGGGCGACGAGGACCCCGAGGTGCGCCTGGCGGCACGCGAGGGACTTCGCGACGCCGGCGAGGCGGCGCGGGGGGCGCTGGAGAATATCGCGGGCGGGGGCGACACGCCCCTCGCCCGGCAGGCCCGGGCCGTGCTGCGCAAGCTGGACTTCGACCGCCGCGCGGCGGCTGCGATCGGCGGAGGCGTCTCGTGGTTCCGCTGGGAGCGCAAGGGCGCGACGGTCTGGGTCCGCCTCGAGGCGCGGCGCCGCGCCGGGAAGGACGGGGGCTGGACGCTCGTCGAGACGCTCTTCACAGGCGACGTCCGGCTCACGCAGCGCGTGGAGACCGACCGCGACTTCTCCCCGCGGACGATCGTCTCGACGCTGGGGGACGGGGAGACGAAGAACGAGGTCAAGGCGGAGTTTCGCGACGGGAAGTGCGTGATCGAGGAGAGGGGAAAGAAGGACGAGCTGCCGGGTGACGGAGTCCCGTGGACGGACTGGACGGTGGTGAGGTTCGCGGGGGCGATCCTTGCCGACCCGCCGCGGGAGCCGGAGATCGTGATCTGGGACACGCCCGAGCAGGAGCCGGCGACGACGAAGCTGCAGCTGGGGGAGCCCGAAATCACGGACGGTCCGGGCGGGGCACGGTTGAGGGCGCGGCCGGTGAAAGTGGAAGGGCTGCTGACGGCGTGGGTGCTGGAGGACGGCACCCTGTCGCACGCGACGTTCGGCGAGGGGAGCCTGGTGACTCCGGCGGCCGAGAAGGACGTGCCGGAGGACCTGAAGAAGTAGGGCGCAGCGGGACGGCTACCGGGCGAGACCCGCGGCCTTCTTTTCCGCCTCCGCGGCGGCTGCGTCCTCTTTCGCCGCCTCGTCCTCCCGCTTGAGCGCCCGGAGTTCCGCGGCGCGGCCGGCGTGGGCGTCGGCGAGGCCCTCGAGGCCCTCGTCGCCGGCCTTCTCCCACTCCCCCGCCGCCTGCTCCCAGAGCGCTTCGGATTCGTCGTGCTTCCCCGTGCGGCCGAGGCACTCGGCGAGGTCGGCCAAGGCGGAGCCCCGGTCGGCGGGCCCGGCGTCGCGGGCCTTGCGGACGATTTCGAGGGCCTTGCGGAAGCGCGGTTCGGCGTCGGCGTGCTTTCCGCGGGCGGTCTGGAGGTCGCCGAGGGCGGTCTGGCTGTCGGCGAGGTCGAGGGGCTCGGCGCCGGCGGCGGACTCGCGGATCCTGAGGGCGCGATCGAGGAGGGGCTGGGCGTCTTCGAGCTTCCCGAGCTCGACGAGGATGGAGCCGAGGTCGGCGGCCGCGGATGCGGTCTCGAGACCGTTGGCGCCGTCCTCGGTCTCGACGAGCTTGAGGGCGCGGCGGTAGAGGGGCTCGGCCTGCGCGGGGCGGTTGAGGTCCCGGTAGAGGTCGGCGAGGTCGGCGGCCGGGCCGGCGACGGCGGGGTCCTCGGCGCCGAACGCCTTCTCGGACACGGCGAGGGCGCGCTTGTAGAACGGCTCGGACTCGAGCAGCTTGCGCCGGCCGCGCAGGGCGTCGCCGAGGTCCGTCAGCGTCGTGGCCAGGCGCTCGTCGGCGTCGCCGAAGGCCTCCGCCTCCCCCAGGGCCGCGCGAAGGCGCCCCTCGGCGTCGGCGTACTGCTCCTCGTCGAGGAGCTTCTCCCCTTCTTCGACCAGCTTCTCCCAGGCCGCCTCGTCGGCGCGGGCGGCGGAGCAGGCGAAGACCAGGGCGAGGATTGCAAGCCGGCGCATGGGACCTCCCGAAAAGAAAGCAGCCCGGCCGCCGTCGGCCGGGCTGCGAATGGGGGTTCGGATCCTACTTCCGGCCGCGTCCCGCGCGGCGCGCGTGACGATGATGCCGCTGGTGCTTGCGGCGGTGGTGCTTGCGCATTCCCTTCCGGCGCTTGCCGTGCTTCTTCATCCATTCGCGCGCCTTTTCGCGCCTGTTCGCCTTGTCGCCCTTGTCGCCGCGGTCGTTCGGGCGATCGGTGGGCTTGGGGCGTTCGCCGCGGGGTTTGCGGCCGTCGCCCTCGCCGGCGAAGGCGAAGCTGGGAGAAAGTGCGACGAAGAAGGCGAGAAGGGCGATGGCGAGGCGACGCATGGGAGGGATCCTCATCTGGGGGTCGAGTTGTTGGAATTCGTGGCGGACAGAAGTGGAACCCCGTGGTGACGCGCGAGTTTCGCGCAGCCCGAGAAATTCACAAAGTGTTTATTACCAATGCCTTATGTCACGCCTCGAAGCGCGGCCAGGCCCGGTCCCTCCCGCTCAGGATCGGATCCTTCACCGGCCAGCCGATCCCCAGGACAGGATCGTCCCAGGCCAGCCCCCCTTCCGCCTCCGGCACATACGCCCCGTCCACCTTGTACTCCACCACCGCGTCGTCCGTCAGCGTCACATAGCCGTGCGCGAACCCCCGGGGCACGAACAGCAGCGCGGGACTCTCCGCCGCCAGCTCGACCGCGACGTGCTTCCCGCGCGTCGCCGACCCCGCGCGCAGGTCCACCGCGACGTCGTAGATCCGCCCCGACACGCAGCGCACCAGCTTCGCCTGCGCGTGCGGCTCCCGCTGGAAATGCAGGCCGCGGAGCACCCCGCGCCGCGTGCTCACAGCCACGTTGTCCTGCACGAAGTCCGCGCGGATCCCGGCCCGCTCGAATTCGTCCCTCCGCCACGATTCCATGAAGGACCCGCGCGCGTCGGCAAAGACGCGCGGCCGGACGAGCACGAGGCCGGGGATCGCGAGCGGCTGGAAGTCGAAGGGCATTGGTAGAAAGCAGGCGCGGTGCCGCTTTAGCGGTCCGGGTTCCTGCGTCCCCCTTTCAAACCGTGCGTGCGGGTTTCCCGCACACGGCTTACCGGTGATTTTCTCATGCCGTCCTCGACGAGT
>JADLHC010000257.1 GCA_020849035.1 Planctomycetia bacterium | reverse complement strand
GCTCGCTCGTCCCCGGCGACCACCAGTTCTACCCCGAGGACCTCGCCCGCTTCCTGCCCTTCACCAGGACCGCCGACATCGTCGTCGGCTATCGCGTCGGCCGGAAGGACTCGAGGATGCGCCGCCTCAACACCAAGGCCTT
Source organism: Planctomycetia bacterium (assembly GCA_020849035.1). Taxonomy (GTDB): domain Bacteria; phylum Planctomycetota; class MHYJ01; order WSZJ01; family WSZJ01; genus WSZJ01. The sequence goes on along the minus strand of JADLHC010000257.1, from coordinate 2,597 downwards.
CAGGTTCGTCATGCGCATCCTCTTCGGCGTCACCCTCCGCGACATCAACTGGGTCAAGCTGTTCCGCCGCGACCTGGTCAGCCACCTCGACCTCGAGTTCCGCGGCATCGGCGTCGACGCCGAGGTCGTCGTCAAGGCCGCGCGCAAGGGATGCCGCTTCGCCGAGACGCAGGTCGGCTACCACCCGCGCACCACGGGAGTCTCGACCGGCGACAAGTTCATCAACGTCGTCATCACCATCCTCGAGCTCGTCTACCTCGCGTTCACCGTGGGGCGGGCGAGGCGACCGCAGAAATGAAGAGCTTCCCGCTGCGGTTCGAGCCGGGCGCCGGCCCCGCGTGGATGGCGGGGCGCGAGGCGGCCGTGTTCGCGGAGCCTGGGGCGGAGCCGGCGGGGAGGCGGGTGGCGTTCGACGGGACGACGGGAAAGACGGTCGTGGCGGAAGAAGGCGGGCGGCTGGCCTGCGCGTTCGACGCGCGGGCGGCGCTGGAGGTCCTGCGGACGGAGTCGTACCGCGAGCCTGCGAAGCCGGTGACGCGCTTCCTGCCCTTCCACTATCACCGGATCCCGGGCGGCCTGCGGATCAGGATCGGGCAGGCGCTGGCGGCGATGGAGAAGCAGGGGTTCCCGAGGTGGCCGGTGGACCCGTCCGGGGACGCGCTGCGGTGGCTGCTCGGCGAGCGCGGCGGCGCGTGGCCGGGCGGGAAGAAATTCGCCCTGGTCCTGAGCCACGACGTGGACACCGCCGACGGCATGGAGTTCTCGCCGCGGCTGCTCGACATCGAGGCGAAGCACGGCGTTCCCGCGGCGTACTCGTTCGTCACCTCGACCTACGCGATCGACAAGGGCTTCCTCCGCGCCGTCGCGCAGGCCGGCGGCGAGATCGCCTGGCACAGCGACCTGCACGACAACCGCATCGCCTTCGAGGACGAAGCCGCCATCCGCGCCCGCCTCGACGGCGCCCGCGCCTTCCTCGACGAATTCGACGTCCGCGGCTTCCGCTCGCCGTCGCTCTGTCGCACGCCCACGCTCCTCCGCGTCGCCGCCGAGCGCTTCACCTGGGATTCCTCCATTCCCGACACGGGCCCCGGCGGCGGATGCGCCAGCGTGCAGCCATTCCGAGTCGGGAAGATGCTCGAGGTTCCGCTCACGCTCCCGATGGACGCGGACCTCGTCTTCCGCCGCCGCAGGCCGGAGACCTGGCCGGACGCCTGGCTCGACAAGGCGCGCTTCGTCCGCGATGTCGGCGGCTGCGCCGTGCTCTGCACTCACCCGGAGACGCACTTCAGCGGCCACCGGGCGGCGTGGGAGGCGTACGACGCGTTCCTGAATCGCGTGAAGGAGCTGGACCCGTGGATCTGCGTGCCGCGGCGGATTGAGGCGGGAATGAAGGAAGCGGCGTAGACTCCGGAACGACCGCCACTGGCGGACCAGCGAGACAAAGGAGACGACGTGGGCGAAGACCTGAAGAAGGAGCCCGGCGTGATCGTCGGGTACCCGACGGGGCGGAAGATCGCGGACCGGTCGGTTTCGATCGGGCCGGGGGCGACGCTGAGGCCGAACACGGTGGTGTACGAGGGTGTGAAGATCGGGAAGAACCTGCAGACCGGGCACAACGTGGTGATCCGCGAGGAGAACGTGATCGGCGACGAGACGTGCATCTGGAGCAACACGGTGATCGACTACGGCTGCAGGATCGGCAGCCACGTGCGGATCCACACGAACGTCTACATCTGCCAGTACTCGACGATCGAGGACGACGCGTTCATCGCGCCCGGCGTGAGCTTCGCGAACGACCCGTTCCCGGTGCAGAACAAGGTGCTGGTGGGGCCGACGGTGAAGAAGGGGGCGCGGATCGGGCTGAACGTGACGCTGCTGCCCGGCGTGGTGGTCGGCGAGAATTCCGTCATCGGCGCCGGGAGCGTGGTGACGAAGAACGTGCCGCCGAACCGCGTGTGGTTCGGGAACCCCGCGAAGGACCGCGGGCCGATCCAGTCGCTGAAGGACGAGAAGGGGAACCCCGTGTACGACGCCCAGGGAAGGAGGCTCTAGAGATGAGCGGACCTGCGAACAACATCCCGCTGGTGGACCTGAAGGCGCAGTTCGCCGCGATCGGGAACGAGCTGAAGGACGCGGCGGTGAAGGCGCTGGAGCGGGGGGACTACATCCTCGGCGGCGAGGTCGGCGAGTTCGAGAAGGAGTTCGCGGCGTGGTGCGGCGCGAAGCACTGCGTGGCGTGCGCGAGCGGGACGGACGCGCTGATGCTGGCCTTCCGGTCGCTCGGGATCGGTTCCGGCGACGAGGTCGTGATCCAGGCGAACACCTTCATCGCGACGCCGCTGGGCGCACAGCTGGCGGGCGCGCGGCCGGCCTTCGTGGACTGCGACGCGAGGATGCAGGTGGACATCGCCGCGATGGAGAAGGCAATCACGCCGAAGACGAAGGCGCTGGTCCCGGTGCACCTGTACGGGCAGGCGGTGGACATGGACCGCGTGACGGCGCTGGCGAAGAAGCACAGGCTGGCGGTCGTCGAGGACGCGGCGCAGGGGCACGGGGCGAAATGGAACGGGAAGCGGGTCGGCGCGATCGGCGACGTC
>JADLHC010000256.1 GCA_020849035.1 Planctomycetia bacterium | reverse complement strand
CCGGCGGCACCACGAGGAAGCGTTTCGGCAGCAGGAGGTCACCGTCGTACTGCATCATGCCCGCGAAGACGACGTCCGGCCGCGCCCCGCGGTCGAACATCGTGAAGGTCTCCTCTTCGAAGGCCCGGGTGATCTCGATCGAACGGTCGCCGCGGAAGTTGAAGAAGACGACGCTGTCGCCGTCGACAACCGGCCCGAGCGCCTTGCCGCCCCGGTGGATCACGAAGGCCGGCAGGTCCTGGTCGAGGATGCCCGGCGTCCGGGCGCGCAGGGCCTCGATCGCCTCGCGGGCGGTCGCGAACCCGTCGCCCTGGCCGAGCACGTGGGTCTTCCAACCCAGGTCCACCATCCTCCAGTCGGCCCCGTAGCGGTCCATCGTCACCTTCATGCGGCCGCCGCCGGAGGCGATCGCGAAGTCGACCGTGCCGTCCGCGTTGATCGCCTTCAGGAAGGCCTCGAAGCGCTCGACGTACGTCAGCGCGCTTGTCGGCGGCACGTCGCGGCCGTCGAGCAGGATGTGGATACGCGCACGCTTGACGCCCTCCGCCTTGGCCTCCGTCAGCATCGCCTCGAGGTGGTCGATGTGGCTGTGGACGTTGCCGTCGGAGAAGAGGCCGAGGAAATGGAGCTGCGAGCCCTTCGCCTTCACGTTGCCGACGACCTCGCGCCAGGCCTGACCGGAGAAGAGGGCGCGCGAGGCGATCGCCTCGCTGACGAGCCGGGCGCCCTGCGCGAAAACGCGGCCGCAGCCGATCGCGTTGTGGCCGACCTCGCTGTTGCCCATGTCCTCGTCGCTCGGCATGCCGACGGCCGTACCGTGGGCCTTCAGGCTGCTGGTGACGGCATTTTTCGCGAGCCAGTCGAGGTGCGGCGTGTGCGCGGCGCGCACCATGTCGCCGTCCTCGAACTGGCCGATGCCCACGCCATCCATGATCAGCAGCACCACCGGCCCTTCCGGCCCCGCGTAGCCCGCCATCCGCTTCAACGTCTCCATATCGCTCGCTCCCGCCCATTTGTCTGCCCGCCCGCCGCCCGCCACGGATCCCGAAGTGAACCCGTGAAGGCTGCAGGACACCATGGTTGCAGCCTTCCCATTATGCCCGTTTCCCGCTCATCTTCAAGCCCGGGAGAGGAGGTTTCAGGTGTCAGGTTTCAGGTGTCAGGGAGGGAGGGAGTTCCAAGTTTCAAGTTCGAAGGATGAGGGATGAAGGATGAAACCTGAAACCTGAAAGAGGACCGGAGGGCGGGCCGTCGGCGACACCCGACACTCGACACTGGCCACCTGACACCTGAAACCTGACACCTGAAGGTCGGCGACACTCGCCACTGGCCACTCGACACTGCCCTCCGCCACTCGCCACTTTCTCCGCATCAGTGATCGTAGCGGCCGTGGCGCTCGGCCAGAGCGACCATCCGCCGCAGCCGCTCCGGCTTCACATGCGGGGCGACAGAGCAGGCGGAGGACAGGATGTAGCCCGAGCCGGGCTTCCCGGTCCGCAGCCGTTCGATGACAGCGGCATCGAAAGTGGCGTCGTCGGCGCGGAGCATTTCGTTCACGGCGTCGAGGTTCCCCTTGAGGAAGAAGCGTTCGCCGTGGTTCCGCTTGGCCTCTGCGAGATCGACCGTGCCCAGCGGCGGCGGATCGAGCGTGTCGAGGCCGTCGACGCCGGTTTCCGCCATCAGGTCGAGGCGGTCGCCGATCGCGCCGCAGGTGTGGACGTAGGCCGGGAGGCCGGCGTCGTGGACCGCGGCGGCGAGGCGGCGTTCGTAGGGCACGACGAACTCCCGGTACATCTCGCGGCTGATGAAGCCGGCTCCGGCGAAGGCCGAGCTGTTGAGAATCGCGTCCGGTCCGTGACGGGCAAGGCACGCGATCTGCGCGACGGCAATGGCGGCGAACTTCTCCAGCAGGCGGTGGCAGAGATCCGGCCGCTCGATCAGCGCGATCAGGGCCTCCTGGTATCCGAACAGCTCGAGCAGGTGCGTGAAGGGCGAGAAGACCTCGGCGTGGATCGAGGCGTCGGGCGCCAGCGCGCGGGCTTCGCGCAGCGCCGAGACGAACCATGCGGGATACGACGCGGGGTCCGCGAGATCGGCGTCGTCCGGAATATCCCACAGGCCGGGCGCGTGCCAGACGTTCCAGACGTATCCCGGAATGCGGAAGAGCGCGGGATCGTCGGGGTCGACGGTCGCACAGTCCGCGCGAGGCAGGGACCCGCCGCCGGGCATGAAGGTTTGAAGGTTGTCGTCGGCCGGAACGACCGATTCCAGACCGTTGCGCCAGACCATCCTCGTGCCCGACCCGTCGCGGTCGATGCGCGCAACCCATTCGCGCCAGGTCGCGGGCCGGCCCGGCAGGTTGAGGAGAAAACCGTCGAAGCCGTAGCGCGCGCGGAGAGTCTCCAGCGTCGCGGCGAAGGTCCGGCTGTCGAACCAGATGTCCGCCGGATCGCATCCCCCATGGAGGAAATAGTGTCCCAGGGCGAGCTGACACATCACCGGCACGCGGTCGGGCTCCCGGTGCGCCATCGCGGCTCGGACCCGTTCCCTGCCGGTCATGCTTCCGGACATCGCATCCCTTTCGTAGGACAAACCGCCGGGGCACAGTAACCAGCCCCAACGCATCCGGCAAACTCCCCGTCGCGCCCCAAGTCCCCTCGGGCGCCGGAACCACCCGATGACCACGGGTGCGCCATGCGGAACTGAAAATCCGCCATCACGCCTCCGGCGGCTTCGACGCGGTCAGGCGGAGCCATCGTTCCTTGGTCCACGCCGGGTCCGTCAACCGAGCGGCGAGGAGCCAGAGAAGGACGAAGGGGACGGCCCCGAGGATGAGCGTGGCCGGGATGGTCCCGGGCACGCCGATCGAAAGGGTCCGGAGGATCGCGCCGGAGAGGACGGCCGCGGCGATCCAGAGCCACGATTTTCTGCCCCCCCGGTGACGCGCGCGGTACCACGCGAGCAACGTGACCGAGTAGGACAAGGTGGTCAGGGCCGCCGGAACTGGACGAAACGTGAAGATTACCAATTCATCGTGAAGAACACCCACGTACTTTTCCCAGCCCAGCATCAGAAGGAAAGCCAGGGT
>JADLHC010000255.1 GCA_020849035.1 Planctomycetia bacterium | reverse complement strand
TCGGACTCACCAACTCCCGGTAGAGCCTCAACAATTGGTGAGATCCTACCATGCGGCCGATGAAACACCCTTTCGGCTCTAGCTTGACCACGATGGACATGTCTAATCTCCAGGCTTCGCCCCTCGCTGCACGCGACGAGCACCTTCGATTCCCATCGAATACCGGATCTCTCCCACTTCGCCAGGGGAACGAAAATGGGATCCGGTTGAACTTCCGGCGGAAATCGAGGAATGGTATTGGGCTGGAATTCCCGGGCCAGGATCTTTAGCACGCTTTTGTCGATTCTCTCGCTTACTGAGATACATATTTCCGCCGAGTCTTTCGAAAACGAGACGTCGGTCTGAATGTCGAACGGCTGCACAATGTCGAAATGGATCGTATAGCTGTGGCCACCATTGAAGCCAGGGAGGGAACTCTTAAACAAGTCGCCAATGCCCCAAATGCCCGCCGCTCCTAGCTTTCTGCTTTCAGCATCAAGTATCTCGGAGTCGAAAATCCTGGTCGCATAATCCGACGTGATCTGAATTCGATTGTAGTAGTACTGCCACCGACCGTCTTCCCTCCAGAAAGAAAACTCCTTGCCGTGAGAGGTGCCGAGCTCGGCCCCGCCCTTTGGCCGCGGAATTCGCGCCGTTCCGTGAGGAGTTACAATGTCGCCTTCTAATGCGCTTGCCAGGAATTCCTTCGCCCTTGCAATAGGAATCCACTCGGCGCTTGAGCCTATTCTTGAATCATAGTACGCCCTCGTGTTGAACAGAATGTTTGGTGCGGAGGCTACGAATGTTGCTTCACCGCCAAGAATCCAGTGGACTGGGCCCTCAGTGAAAAAGACTGTCGCTACATGGAGGAACGCGAACTCGGGGGTGTGCGGTTCAATGTGTTTCCAAACTTCATCGAGCGAGGCTGGCATGTTGCTCCCGCATACCTCCCGTCGTTACATCTTCCCAATTACCGCATCCCCAAACTGCGAGCACTTCACCTCCCTCGCCCCCTCCATCAACCGCGCGAAGTCATACGTCACCGACTTGCTCGCAATCGCCCCTTCCAGCCCCTTGATGATCAGGTCGGCGGCCTCGGTCCACCCCATGTACCGGAACATCATCTCGCCGCTGAGGATCACGCTTCCCGGGTTGACCTTGTCCTGGTTTGTGTACTTCGGCGCCGTCCCGTGGGTGGCCTCGAAGATCGCGTGCCCCGAAATGTAGTTGATGTTCCCGCCCGGCGCGATGCCGATCCCTCCGACCTGCGCGGCCAGGGCGTCGCTGAGGTAGTCGCCGTTCAGGTTCAGCGTCGCGATGACGTCGAAGTCCTCCGGGCGCGTCAGGACCTGCTGGAGGGCGTTGTCGGCGATGGCGTCCTTGATGAGGAGCTTGCCGGCCGCGAGGGCGTCCTTCTGCTCCTTCGCCGCGGCCTCCTCGCCCTTGTCGGCCTTCGTTTTCTCCCACGTCGCCCAGGTGTAGACCTTGTCCGGGAAGTACTGGTCGGCGATCTGGTAGCCCCAGTCGCGGAAGGCGCCCTCGGTGAACTTCATGATGTTGCCCTTGTGGACGAGGGTGACGTTCCGGCGCTTGTGCTGGAGGGCGTAGGCGACGGCGGTGTGGACGAGGCGGACGGAGCCGGACCAGCTGACGGGTTTGAGGCCGATGCCGACGCAGACTTCGTTGCGGACGTTGGGGGCGCCGACGGCCTTCCAGAACTCCTCGTTGCGGGCGCGGGTGCCGAAGCGGATCTTCTCGAACTCCTTCGGGAACTCCCGCTGGATGAAGTCGAGGACCTTCTGCGCTTCCGGGCTTCCGCCGGCCCATTCGACGCCGGCGTAGATGTCCTCGGTGTTCTCGCGGAAGATCACCATATCCACCTTCTCGGGGTGCTTCACCGGGCTCGGGACGCCGGGGAACCAGCGCACGGGCCTCAGGCACACGTACAGGTCGAGCATCTGCCGCAGGGTGACGTTGAGCGAGCGGATCCCCTTCCCCACCGGCGTGCCGAGGGGGCCCTTGATGCCGACGAGGTACTCGCGGAAGGCGGCGACGGTTTCGTCGGGGAGGGCGTTGTTGAACTTCGCCTTCGCGGTTTCGCCCGCGTAGACCTCGAGCCAGTCGATCTTCCGCTTCCCGCCGTAGGCCTTCGCCACGGCCGCGTCGAACACGCGCACCGCCGCGGCCCAGATGTCGGGGCCGGTGCCGTCGCCGCGGATGAACGGGAGCGTCGGGTTGTCCGGGACGCTGAGCTTGCCCTTGCTGATCGTGATCCTGGCCATGGGGTCGCCGGCATTCTCCGCCGCAGGGCAGCCAGCCGCAAGCATCTCCCGTCCCGCGCCCCCGCGCCCCCGCGCCCCCGCGCCCCCGCGCCCCCGCGCCCCCGCGCCCCCGCGCACCCGCGCACCCGCGCCCCCGCGCACCCGCGCACCCGCGCACCCGCGCACCCGTTGCACGGTGTCTGGAATCTGCCGCGCGACAGGACTACGATGGGCACGATGCCGGGAGAGGCGCGAGCCTGCACGGGGTGCGGAAAGCCGCTCGAGGGGGCGGGGACGGGGACGCTCTGCGGCGCCTGCGCGGCGGCGGTGATTGCGGGACGCGAGTCCGCCGTCCGGCCGCCGACGTCGCCGACGGTGGCTCCCTCGGCCGCGCCGTCCCTGAAAAACCTCCTCCCCGAGACGATCGGCGGGCACGAGATCGTCGGCATCCTCGGCAGCGGCGGGATGGGCAAGGTGTACCTCGCGAAGGAGCCGGCGCTCGGGCGCGAGGTCGCGCTCAAGGTGCTGAAGAAGGACGTCGGCGAGCTGTCGTCCATGCAGTCGCTGCTCAACGAGGCCGTCGTGACCGGCCAGCTCGCGCATCCCGGCATCGTGCCGATCTACCAGGTCGGCCGCGACCCCGCGCACGGGCTCTGGTACACGATGAAGGTCGTCGAGGGGACGTCGCTCGCGGACATCCTCGCCGGACTGCGCGACGAGACGCCCGCGATCGTGGACCGGTACACGCTTCCGGCGCTGCTGGACGTCTTCCGCCGCACGTGCGACGCGGTCGCGTTCGCGCACCACCACGGCATCGTGAACCGCGACCTGAAGCCGTCGAACGTGATGATCGGGGAGTTCGGCGAAGTGCTGGTGATGGACTGGGGGCTGGCGCGGCCGGCGGCGGAGGCGGAGCCGAGGAAGTTCCCGCCGGGCGGGGCGGCGCTGATCGGCGAGGGAGCGGGGGCGGCGCCGCACACGGAAGTCCGGATGATCAAGGGAACGCCGGGGTACATGTCGCCGGAGCAGGCGCTGGCGAAGCCGACGGGGCCGGCGTCGGACGTGTACGCGCTCGGCGCGATCCTGTACCAGATCCTGACGCTGCGGCTCCCGGTGGACGGGCGGACGGTGCAGGAGCTGATCCAGAAGACGGTCGCGGGGCAGATCGTGCCGCCGGACCGGCGCGCCGGCGGGCGCGGAGTGCCGCGGACGCTGTCGCAGCTCGCGATGAAGGCGCTGAGCCTGTCGCCCGAGTCGCGCTACGCCAGCGCGCGCGAGCTCGCGCGCGAGGTCGAGGCGTACCTCGACGGGCGGATGCCGTGGCAGCCGCGCGAGGAGGGATGGCACTCCACCTCCGGCGCCTGGGACTCGCAGGGCGGCCGCCTGCGCTGCGGCGCGAACGTGAAATCGAAGACGTTCCACCGCGCCCGCCTCGGCGGCGACGTGCGCTTCCACGCGACCCTCCTCGCCACGAAGGACGGCGCGCCCACCGACGCCGCCCTCTGGGCCGCCGTCCCCGCCACCAACTCCCCCGGCGGCTACGCCCTCCGCGTCGTCACCGGCGACCCCGGCCGCGTCGAATTCCACCGCAACGGCGCCGTCGTCGCCCGCCGCGTCGGCGTCCCCCTCAACCCCGGCCTCGACCACGACCTCCTCCTCGTCCGCGAAGGCAACCGCCTCCGCTTCTCCGTCGACGGCACCCTCCTCATCGATCACCGCGAACTCTTCCCCATGCGCGGCGACCGCTTCGCCGTCTCCTCCGACGCCACCGGCGTCTCCCTCGCCGCCGTCAAGGTCGAGTCCCACGGCCCCCCCCTCACCCTCGACTTCCTCGCGCTTCCCGACAAGGTCCACGACATGGGGCAGCTCAAGGAAGCGCGGGCGATGTACCGGGAGATGGCGGAAGCGCACGCGGACCGTGGCGAGGGGGTGATCGCGCGGTACAAGGCGGCGGCGTGCTCGATTGAGCTGGGGGAGATCCCGGAGGCGCAGGCGGACCTGAAGCTGCTGGCGGGGACGGCGTACGAGGCGCTGGAGACGCTGGGGCAGGCGAAGATCCGGCAGAAGGAGGGGAAGGGGAAGGAGATGTGGGGGGTGCTGCTGCACGGGCTGGAGAAGCACCGTGGGGACGCGGCGCGGATCGAGCTGCGGGCGATGGTGAACGGGATCCTGGAGCAGGCGGAGCGGGAGCCTGCGGCGGCGAAGGAGCTGTACATGCAGCTGCTGGGGGTGCCCGGGCTGATGCCGCAGGAGACGGCGCAGGTGACGGCGGACTACCTGCGGATGTGGGCGGCGGCGGGGCCGGCGAAGGTGGCGCAGGAGGCGCTGGCGCTGCTGGACGCGCACCGGCAGCGCGTGGAGCTGCGGATGGCGTGCCACGCGGCGCTGGCGGCAATGGAGCTGCCGAAGGAGTCCGCGGGGCCGGCGCGGTCGCAGCTCGAGAAGACGCTCGGGCTCGAGACGCTCAACGACGAGGACCGCGGGAGGCTCGCGCTGTGGCTCCTCGCGTCGCACGCGGAAGCGGGCAGCCTGCCCGAGGCGGAGGCGGCGCTGAGCGCGCTCGCCGCGAACCTCGACCCCGCGACCGCCGTCGCCCTCCGGCTGCGCTGGTGGCGCGCGCTGCTCTCCTGCGCGCAGGGCCACTGGTCCGACGCCTCCAGGGTCCTCGACGCCCGCCCGCCGGCCCCCGCCGGCCCCCAGCGCTTCCTCGCCCTCCTCCTCGCGTGCGACGCCGTCGCCCAGGGCTCGGTCAGCCCGAAGGCGCAGGCGATGCTGCACGACGCGTCGCAGGCGATGGCGGACTGGAAGCCGCTTGCGGAAGCGCTGCTCGGCCGCCAACCGGTCGCGGAGTTCACGGCGTGGCTCGGACGCCAGCCCGCCGAGCTGCAGGCGCCGCTGGCGCTCGCCGCGGCGATCTTCACGGCCGCCCGCGGGGACGCCGCCGCCGCGGAGACGCTGCGCCAGCGTGCGCGCGCCGACCGGGCCGCGCGGAGCCTGTGCGAGCGGATGGCGCGAGGAAAGGGCTAGGCGGGCGGCCTCTGGGGGCCTTGCAGGAGGCCGCACGTCCCCGGCCCGCTGCAGCCTTTCGACAGACTGTACAACCCCTGACCGCCAACTCCCCCGTCAGTCCCCTCGCGACCGGAACTTCTCCTTCCCCAGCCGCCGCATCGCCATCGCCTCTTCCACGTTCGACGCCTTCAGGTGCAGGTCGTGGATCAGCCCCTCCTCCAGCGCGTAAATCCACCCGTGCACCGTCAGGTCCCTCTTCGCCTTCCACGCCTGCTTCACCACCGGCAGACGCGACACGTTCTTCACCTGCTCCAGCACGTTCACCTCGCACAGCCGCTTCAGCTTCTCCGCATACGAAGCGATCGCCTCGATCTCCTCGAAATGCGCCTCGTGCGCCTCGCGGATGTGCATGAGCCAGTTCTCCGTGAGCCCGACGTCCGCGTCGTCCAGCGCCGCCTTCACGCCGCCGCATCCGTAGTGGCCGCAGACGATCACGTGCTTCACGTGCAGCTCGTTCACCGCGTAGGTGATCGACGAGAGGCAGTTGAGGTCGCTCGGCACGACGACGTTCGCGACGTTGCGGTGGACGAACAGCTCGCCGGGCTGGAGGCCGACGATCTCGTTGGCGGGGACGCGCGAGTCGCTGCACCCGATCCAGAGGTACTCGGGGTTCTGCTGGAAGCGCATTTTCTCGAAGTACTGCGGGTCTTCGCGCTTGCGCTGGGCGGCCCACTCGCGGTTCTTGCGGAGGAGGTTTTCGAGGGAGCGCATGAGGGCCGGGATCCTAGCATGGGAAGGGCTAGTGACGAGTGGCGAGTGGCGAGGGAACGGCCGCGGGCCCCCGGCGTCGGCAAGGCCTGGATCCCGGCCGAGTCGCCCCCTTGAAGAAGTTCAGGACCGCGTGCTGGTCACTCGCCACTCGCCACTATCTTTTCCGCGTCATGTCCTCGTTGAACCCCTTCGCATTCTCCTTCCACCAGTCCTTCCACTCCTCCACCGAATCGAACGGACCCGCCCCCGTCAGCCGCTGCAGCGACGCGCCGGCGTGCGCGCCGCACTTCCACTTGAACGTCGCCGACCCCGTCCCCGCACCCCAGCCGCTCACCTTCTTCTTGTGGCAGAGGTCGAGAAGCGCTTCCACCGAGGCCTTGTGCTTGAGGAACCCGAGGACGTCGATGGCGTAGACGATGCCGGCCTTCTCCTCGTACTTCGTCATGTCGAGGCGGTCGTCGATCCACTCGCGGCAGACGGCGACCGAGGAGGCGTGGTTGACGAGGGCGACGGCCTTGAAGACCTCCTTGAGCACGGCGTCCTTCGGCTCGTTCGGCTTGAGCGCGGCGTGCAGGGCGCGCGCGGCGTCGGCGGAGCCCGGCATCTTCGAGAGCGCCTGCGCCGCGGCGACGCGCAGGTCGTCCTCCGCCGTGACAAGCACGTTGCCGAGCGCCGCCGTGACCGTCGCGTGCGGGCAGCCCGCGCACGCGACGAACGCCTTCTTCCGGGCGTCGGCGTCGTCGCCCTTCAGCGCCTCCTTGAGCGCCGCCACGCAGGCGTCCGCCTCCTTCTGGGTGGGCGCGGGGTCCTGGGCGGACGACGGAAGGGCGAGGAGGAGCGGGAGGAGGAGGGCGAAGCGCATGGGGACCTCTGAGGGGGTGACCGGTGAATCCTACAGGCGGGGGCGGCCGTCGGTTTCGCGAAACGCGCGGAAATGCGGCTTCCGCGTGGCAAGGACTTTGCGACAACCTGTGGCAACCCCGAGCGGAGGACGCCAACCGTCCGCAAAAGTGGACAACTGTCCCCGGGGCCGGGGTCATCTGTGGAGGAGGGCATCATGCGTTCCATCCGGCAGGGTCTGGTGGCATTCCTCGCGGTCGGTGCCGTCTGCGCGGCCCTGTTCGCCGCCGGATGCCGCCCGCACCGCGATCACGACGACGACGACGATCACCATCACGACGACGACGACGACGTCGACCTCGAGGACGACGGCGGTCACTACTCCGACGACACCGCCATCCCCGGCTATCACTTCGACATGGGCGGCGACGTCCGCAACGACGGCGACGACTGGTCCGGCAGCTTCGTCGTGCGGTTCTACGCTTCCGAGAACAGCACGATCTCCAGCTCCGATTACTTCCTCGGGTCGGACTGGTTGGGCTCGATCGCGCCGGGGTCGTGGGCGAGCGCGGACCTGAGCGTGTCGTTCCCGCACAGCGTTCCGCCGGGGCGCTACTACGTCGGGTGGATCATCGACGCCGACGACGACGTGGACGAGACGGACGAGGGCGACAACGTCGTCGTCCGCTCGGGCCCGTCGCTGCTCGTGGAGGACGAGTACGAGCCGAACGACGAGGACTGGAGCGCCTACCACCTCGGCGGCCCGGACACGCTCTACCTGATCGAAGCGGTCATCAGCGAGGACGGGGACGAGGACTGGTTCTCGTTCTGGCAGGACGACGGCTTCGCGATCAACATCACGCTTCACAGCCTCCCCGACGACTACGAGCTCGAGCTGTACGACGACGGGGGCGGCCTGATTGCGTCGTCCAGCAACGGCGGCCTGACGACGGAGTTCATCTCGGAGGTCGCGACGTACACGGGGTACTACTACATCCGGGTGCAGGGCTGGGGAGCGGCGCACGACGAGGATGACGAGTACTGGCTGGACGTGGACCTGGAGTGAACGGCGGGGGCGTGGGGCGGGGGCGTACGGCAGGGGCGTAGGGCGGGGGCGTACGGTAGGGGCGTAGGGCGGGGGCGTACGGCAGGGGCACTCTGTTCGGCGCCATCCGCCTTGCGCCCCCGCTGTTCGCCCCCGCCACACGCCCCCGCCTCACGCCCCCGCTGTTCGCCCCCGCCTTTCCGTTTCCCCTGTCGTTTTTCCGCCCGTCCTCGGCGACAATCCCCCCCATGCCCTCCGCCGAGTTCTACCTCGACCGCTTCCAGCACCATAAGGCCGTCGGCCTCACGGCCCGCCGCGCAGGGAATTTCAAGGAGGCCCGCTACCAGCTCCTCCGCGCCGCCGAATACCTCATGCGGCTCGCGACCCTCTCCGACGGCAAGCTCAAGGAGACGAGGCTGAAGAACGCCCGCGATCTCGTGGACGTCGCACGGGGCATGCCCGACACCGCGGCCGCGGAGGGCGAAGCGCAGGGCGAGGGCGACGACGCGCCGCGCCGCGAGGCGACGCCGGCCGAGGGCGGAAAGAAGAAGACCGGGAAGGCCGGCGACTGGATCGTCCGCGAGAAGCCGAAGGTCAAGTTCGACGACATCGCCGGGCTCGACGAGGCCAAGAAGCAGATCCGCATCAAGATGATCTACCCCTTCACCCACGCCGAGAAAGCGAAGAAGTACGGCGTGCAGAAGGGCGGAGGCATCCTCCTCTACGGCCCGCCCGGCACCGGCAAGACGATGATGGCGCGCGCCGTCGCCGCCGAGCTCGACGCGACGTTCTTCGTCGTCACCCCGTCGCGCATCCTGTCGAAATGGGTCGGCGAGGCCGAGAAGAACATCTCCAACCTGTTCACGGAAGCCCGCGACATCGGCCGCTCCATCGTCTGCATCGACGAGATCGAGTCGCTCCTCCCCTCGCGCCGCGACCAGGAGTCCAACGTCATGCAGCGCCTCGTCCCCGCCATCCTCGGCGAGATGGACGGCTTCGCCGGCAAGTCCGACGAGCGCACCATCCTGTTCATGGGCGCCACGAACGAGCCGTGGGCGCTGGACTACGCCGCGATGCGCCCCGGGCGGTTCGACGAGAAGATCTACATCGGCCTGCCGGACGTCGCGGCGCGCCGGCAGATCCTCGAGCTCAATCTCAAGGACGCGCCGGTGGCCGAGGGCCTCGACCTGGGCGAGCTGTCCAAATGGCTCGAGGGCTACAGCGGCGCCGACATCGCGTACCTCGTGCGCAAGGTGAAGGAAGAGCTGTTCGAGGATTCGGTGGAGGAAGGCGCGGACAAGGACATGGGCCTTGCCGCGTTCCAGCAGGCGCTGGCGACGCTGAAGCCGAGCGTGGCGAGAGAGGACCTGAAGCGGTTCGAGGAGTTCAGGAAGAAGGCATAGCCTCCGGCCGTGGCATCCGCGGCCGTTTCCGCGCTATCCGCCCTTATCCGCGTATGCCTTTCCTCGAAATCCCTGCGTCCGTGGTCTGCGAAAATTGCAGACTGGCTGGACGGCAAAGGAAAGGAATTCGCGGATAAGGGCGGATTCGGCGGAAACAGCCGCGGATACGACGGCGGGCTACTTCTTGCGGAAGACGACCTTGCCGTCAATCACGGTCATGACGACCGCCGCGTCCGCCATCCGCTTCACCGGAATCTCGATCGGGTCCTCGCTCCACACCGCCATGTCGGCGCGGCAGCCGGGCACGAGCCGACCGGCGCGATCCTCGACTCCGGCGGCCCAGGCGGAACCGCGGGTGTAGGCGAGGAAGGCGTCCCAGGGGCCGATGCACTCGGCCTCGTTGAAGATCGACCCGTCCTCGCGCGGCCGCAGCACGGCGCCCTTCAGCGACCGGCGCGGGTCGGGCGGCTCGACCGGCACGTCCGTCCCGAACGCGACGACGGCGCCGGAGGCCATGAGGCTGCGCACGGGGAAAATGCGCTTCGCGCGCTCTTCGCCCCACAGCCGTTCGGCGGGCTCGATGTCGCCCATGATCTGGCAGGGCTGCATGGAGGCGACGACGCCGAGCTGCTTGAAGCGCGGGATGTCGGCGGGGTCCACGATCTGGGCGTGCTCGAGGCGCTGGCGGAGGCGGAAGGCGTCGGCGGCGGGCTTGGCGGCGGCGAAGGCGTCGAGGGCGTTGCGCACGGCCTTGTCGCCGATCGCGTGGATCGCGCAGGCGATGCCGTTCTCGGCGGCCTTCTTCACGATCTGCGCCATTTCGGCGGCGGGAAGGACCTCCACGCCCGTGTCGGTCCCGCCCTCGTAAGGCTTCAGCATCGCCGCCGTGCGCGACCCGAGCGAGCCGTCGGCGTAGAGCTTGATGCCGCCGAAGCGCAGCCAGTCGGAGCCGAATCCGCTGCGGAACGAGCAGGCGATGAGGCGGTCGAGGTCGTGCGCCGGGAAGTAGACGTTGAGCCGCAGCGCGAGGCCGCCGGTGCGCGCCAGCGTCTGCAGCAGCCGGAATCCCTCTTCCAGCTCGATGTCGCGCCCCATGGAGCCCGCGACGATGTCCGCGCTGGCGATGCCGAGGGTGTGGAACTGGAGCGTGGCGTCGAGGAGGCCGCCGCGGACGGCCTGGGCGGGCGGCGAGGCGATGAAGGGCTTCACCAGTTCCAGCGCCGTCTCGCGGAGGATGCCGGTCGGCTCGCCCGCGGCGTCGCGCTCGATCACGCCGCCCGCGGGGTTCTTCGTCGCCTTCGTGATCCCCGCGGCGGCGAGCGCCTTCGAGCTCACCCACCACGTGTGCCCGTCCTTGGACGACAGGGCGACCGGGTTGTTCGGCGCGGCCTCGTCGAGCGACGCCTTCGTCGGCCACGGCGCGTCGTTTCCCCAGCGCGCGAGCGACCAACCGCGCCCCACGATCCACTCCCCCGGCTGCGAGCGGTCGGCGGTCCCGCGGACGCCCTGGCAGGCGGCGTGCTCGCTGTGGGAGTCGTCGAGGCGGAGGCGGCGCAGGGTGAGCGCGTAGTGATAGAAGTGCGTGTGGGCGTCGTGGAAAGCCGGGAAGACGGAGCGGCCCTCGAGGTCGTAGATCTCGTCGCCGTCGCGGTAGGAGGAACGGACGGTGAAGTCGTCGCCGACGTACGAGATCTTCCCGTTTTCGGCGATGAGGGCCGCCTGTTCGGGGACGTTGGCGTCGAAGGTGCGGATGCGGGCGTTGACGAGGAGGAGGCGGCTCATGGGGCGGGATTGTAGTGAGGTTGGGGGGAGGAACAAAGCAGTTGCGAGTGGCGAGTGGCGAGCGGCGAGTGGCACGCGGCCAGTAACGAGCAGCGGGGGTAAGATGCCGAGGTGAAGTCGCTCTACGACCAGCACGTGCCGGAACTGCTCGCGCGCCTCGGCGCCGCGGCGCCGGCCGTCAACGTCCAGAGGTCGCTCCGCGCGGCCTATGCGCTCGAGACCGAGCCGTGGATCGGGAAGCGGCTGCGCGAGGCCGCGGCGGAGTTTGGAGTCGAGGTGCCTCGGGTGTCGAAGCGCGTGGACGCGGCGGACGGGACTTCGAAACTGCTCGTGACGCTGGGGGACGGGAGGGCCGTCGAGTGCGTGCTGATCCCCGACGTCCGCGGGACGCACTCCCGGCACCGGATGAGCGCGCGGAACCGCGACGACGGCGAGCCCCGGAAACGGCGCCCGACGGCGGCGGCGTGCGTGTCGTCGCAGGTCGGGTGCGCGGCGGGATGCTCGTTCTGCGCGTCGGGACTCGGCGGGCTCACCCGGAACCTCACCGCGGGCGAAATCGTGGCGCAGGCGCTTCTGCTCCGGAAGGAAGCGGCGGCGCGGGGGCACCGGCTCGCGACCGTCGTCTTCATGGGCATGGGCGAGCCGCTTCACAACGTCGAGAACGTCATCGTCGCGATCCGGAACCTGACGCACCGCCACGCGGGGACGATTCCGCCGGCGGGGATCACGGTGTCCACGGTCGGGATCGTCTGCGGCATGGAGGAGCTCGCGCGGTCGCACGAGCCGCCGCACCTCGCGGTGTCGCTGCACGCGCCGGACGACGCGACGCGCGCGGCGATCGTGCGGACCGCGCCGAGGCTCTGGACCGTCGAGGAGACGCTCGACGCCGCCGCGGCGTACCGCGCGGCGACGAAGCGCCACGTGACGATCAGCTACGTGCTGCTCGAGGGCGTCAACGACGCGCCGGAGCAGGCGCGGCGCCTCGCCGACGTGCTGCGCGGCCGGAAGTTCCACGTCAACCTGATCCCGCACAACATGGTGGACGGGTTGCCGTTCCGCCCCGCGACCCGCGAGAAGGCGATGCGATTCTGGGAGATCCTCCGGGAGCACGGCGCGATCGTGCACATCCGGAAGCAGCGCGGCGCCGAGGAAGACGCGGCCTGCGGCCAGCTGCGGCGCCGCTAACGCCGCTCCAGCGTCACCTCGCGCTTCCGCTCCATGCCCGTCCGCATCTTCGACCGCGCCGTCGTCACCCGCGCGTCCTCGGAGATCTCCTCGCGGAAGGAGCGCAGCGCACCGGCCCCCGCGTCCCACTCCCCCGCGAATCCTCCCGAGACCTTGAGCGACGACTCCAGGGCCTGGCCGCCGCCTTCCTCGTCCGCCTTCGACGTCCCGCGGAAATGCACGACATCCCCGGCAATCTCCGAGATCTCGGCGGTGTCGAGGTGCTGGTCGACTTCCGAGGCCCAGGTGTCGTGAAGCGCCTTCGGCCCTTCCGGCAGCACCGGGAACAGCCGCTCGAGGTCCTCGTTCAGGTCCACGCCGCCGAGAAGCCCGCGCAGGGCTTCCTCGTCCCAGGAAATGCGGCCGCGCGGGTCGATCGACGCCTTCACCGTCCTCCCCGCGAAATCCCCCGGCAGCTCGCTGAACGGGACTTTCAGTCCGAGGGCGTCGATCCACCCGTCCAGCGTCTCGACCGTCAGCGCCGCCGCGCGCGACCCGTCCGCCGCCGCAGCGCCGATGCGGAACTCGCCCGTCAGCTTCACCTCGAACTCCGTGACGGTCGGCCCGCGCCCCATCTCCACCTCGGTCTTTCGGTGCGCGGCCACGCGCAGCGTCCAGGCCGTCCCCTCCGGCGCGGTCCATGCCATCCGGACGAGCAGCGGCGCGCGGGCGGGCTCCGGACCGGTGCAGCCGGGCATGAGCACGGCGAGGGCCACGAGGAGGCGCTTCACGCGCCCCAGTCTACAGCACCTCGCGCTTGGCCGCCCGGCTCCGCGCCGCGACAATCGCCGCGTGAGCGCGCCGCGGCAGGAACGGCTTCTCTGGGGGGCGACCTTCGTCGCGTTCGCGGCGATCGCGCTTCTCGGCGTGTCGAAGCGGCTGGAGCTGCTGGACGCGGTGGAGGCGGGGCAGCTGGAGGCGATGCCGCGCGAGCTGGCGGGGGATGCGGCGTCGTACTACAGCCTGGCAACGCGGACGCCGTTCCCGTTCTTCTCGACGGAGCGGGAGCCGGTGATCCTCGCAGCGGGGAGGCTCGCGCTGGCGGCGGGCGGGAAGCGGGACGTCGCCGCGGACCACGCGGCGCTGCGCCGGTGGGCGATCGTCCACTCGATGCTCGCCATGGCGGCGCTGTTCGGGTGCGGGCTGCTCGTCGGCGGCCGCACCGGCGCGCTCGTCGCTTCCCTGCTCTGGGCCGACAACCTCTGGCTCTCGCTCTACGGGATCGCGTGGCTGCGCGAGGACATCGCGGCCGCGCTCACCCTCGGCCTCGTCGCCGCCCTCGTCGCCCTGTTCCGCGCCCCCGCCGGCCGCCGCCGCTGGCTCCTCGCCGCCGCCGCCGCGGGCGCGGGCGCGCTCCTCGCCCTCACGCGCCTCGAAGGCCTCGGTACCGCCACCCTCCTCGTCGCCCTCTGGGCCGCCGCGCGCGC
>JADLHC010000254.1 GCA_020849035.1 Planctomycetia bacterium | reverse complement strand
CGGTGGCGATGACACGGGCAGCGGCGGTTCGACGGGCGATGGTGGCACCGGCGGGCACTGCATCTAAGCCTGACCTCAAGTCGTGACTTCCCGACACCGCCGGTGACCCCGGCGGTGTCGGTGTTTTCCGGAGCTGGCGTCCCATCGACACTCACGCAGAGGTAATCCAGGAAGCTCCGATCGAGTTGGCCGCGGCATGGATGTTGCGATCCAGCCGTTCACAGGATCTCCCCCCCATTCCTTCGGGCCCCCGCTTCCTTGCCCCCGCCACCAGGACCGATATACTGCGACCTCCCACATGATGAAATCCCTCGCCGCGTCGCTTGTCGTAGCTGCCCTCACCATCGGCGCCGTCGTAGCGCTGCGCAAGTCGTCCGGCGCCGGCCCGGATCACTCCGCCGTCTACGCGCGGATGTTCGACCCCTCCCCTGCCGTCCGAAAAGCCGCCGTCACCGAAATGTTCGCGAAGGGCGACCTGGTCTCGACCCGCGCTCTCCTGACCGTGGCGCGCGAAGAAGACGCGGACGTGCGCTCGACGCTCGACCACGCCATCCTGACGACGAGCAGGAAGGACTCGGTGGCGTGGCTCACCGGAGACGCCCTCACCTACCCCGACCGATGGACGCGGTACTACGCCGTGCGCGTCACGAGCGGACAGAGGGGACCCGAGGCGATTCCCCTGCTGTTGCCGCACCTCGCCGACAACTACTGGCAGGTCCAGATCGCGATCCTCGATGCCATCCAGCAGGCCGGCGCCGCTGCGAGCGCGATCGATGCGCTCGCCCAGGCCGCAGCACCCGGCCGCAATTTCGAGGTGCGGATGCGCGCGATCTCGCTGCTGGGAGACGCGAACTCGGCCGTCGCGGCGCGCGCCCTGCTCGAGAAGGCTCTTCCCGCCCCCGGCCAGCCGGCGGACGGTGAGGCGGAACGCGCGGTGGAAGAAGCCCTGGCGCGCATGACGGACGGCGAGGCGATGAAGGTCGTGGCGGAGAGCCTCGGGAGCAGCGACCTCTCGAGGAAGCTGCTTGCCGTGAAGATCCTTGGCCGGGGGAAGAGTTTGGAGCACCTGGGGAAGCTGCAGGCGATCGGCACGGACGCATCTGCGCCGACGCCGCTGCGGATCGCCGCGATCCGCGCCGTGGTGTGCGCGGGCGCCGAGGAGGGCGTGGCGTTCGCGCTGAGAGTACTGGACAGCAACGAGCCGGCGCTGAGGCTCGAGGCGGCGTACGCGCTTTCGGACGTGAAGCTGACGCCGGAGGCGAAGGCGAGCGTGAAGGAGAGGGCCGGGAAAGAGCAGGACTGGCGGGTGAAGCAGGCGCTGCAGATCGCTTCGGAGGATCGGGAATGAAGAAGGCGATCCTGGCGGCGTTTGTCGTGGCGGGACTGGCGTGGGGCGAGCCGGCGGCGTCGACGCGGCCGGTGCAGGCGCCGGAGCCGGATCCAGTGGGGAACGGGGAGTCGGCGGCGGTGGAGGTGGAGAAGGACGGGTACAAGGCGAAGCTGACGTGGTATCCGGGGACGCCCGCACCGGGGGACCTCGTGAGGTACCGGCTCCTGGTCACCGTGCCGGGCGGCGGGCCTCCGACTCTTCTGGTGAAGACGACGGTCTCGAAGGTGTCGCCCGGGGATGCGGTGGACGTGCGTCCGAAGGCGGAGGTGTCGCCGGAGTCGACGCCGCAGGACGGGCGTTACGTGTTCTCCAGCGTGCCTTTCGTGGCGGGGAGCTACCGGGTGACCGTGGACGTGGACGACCTGGACGCGGGGCGTTCGGTGAAGTTCGAGTTTCCGCCCGTGACGATCGGCCAGGCGCGGTCGAACGCGCTTCCCTACGGCATCGGGATCGCGGGGCTGGCGCTGATCGTGATCATTCTCGCCTTCGGATTGCGCCGCCCGGCGGGCGCCTAGCGACCCGCGGGGTCGACGGGAACGTAGCGTCCCCAGACGTCGAGCTCGAGGCCGCTTCCCGGGTTCGCCAGCGAGTAAATGGCTCCGCGCGCGAGGGGGACGACGAGGCGGGAGTCGAGGAGGGCGCCTTCGAGGGCGCGGGCCCAGTCTGCGCGCTCCGCGGGATCGGTGGCGGAGGAGAGGGCTTCGAACAGCGGCTCGAGTTCCGGGTGGTCGGTGGCGAGGGGCCGGAGTGTGCCGAAGAAGTCATCGAGGGCTGGGGATTCGGCGGCGAGGCGGACGACGCGGAGGCGGGCGGGGTGGGCGGGATCGGATTCGGCGGGTTCGATGCCGGCCTGGCGGAGGGCGGCCCTGAGGTGAGGGACGAAGGCTGCGGGCTCGGGGTGGCTGCGGTCGGCGGCGAGGGTCAGGGAGTGCGGAGGTGTTCCGGTGCGCACGGGGCGGAGGTCCGGGGGCTGGCCGAGGCCGAGGGCGGCGGGAGCGAGGCGGGTGGCGGCGCGGGGAGGATCGAAGAGGGCGCGGCGGCAGAGGGAGGGAGGATCGACGAGGGCGGCGACGGCGGCGCGTTCGGCGGGGTCGTTGAGGTCGACGACGAGCGCGATGGTCCAGGCGGCCTCGATGCTGCGGAACGAGGGGTGTGTCCTGACGGCGGTCGCGCGGTCGGCGGGGATGAAGTCGACGCGCGTGAGCCGTCCGGCGCGGAAGCTGTCGACGGTGAGGCGCGAGTCCGAGCTGGCGCCGACGTGGAGGGGCGGGCGTCCGGGGGTGCGGGGGGTGAAGAGCCGCCATTCGGAGCCGAGGTTGGAAGGTCTGGTGTAGGGTCCGTTCTGGACGGGGGCCAGGGCGCAGAGGCGGGAGGGCAGGTCGGGGTCGGGCGCTTCGAGGCGGACGACGAGGGTCGTGGGGGCGGGGGCGGAGGCTTCCCCGGGGCCTGGCCACGAGGCGGCCCAGTCTGCCGCGGCGTCGACGTCGAACGTCCACTGCCGGAAGTCGGCGGAGCGGGACCAGAAGCGCGCGGCGGCCGGGCGGACGGCGCCGTCGGAGGGAGCGGCGAGCGGGCGGCCCGGGAGGTGGGAGGTGCTGTGGTCGAGGGCTCCCCAGCCCGACTCGTCGACGACGACGACGGTCACCGGGACGGAGGCGGGCGGACGCGGCGGCGGCGGTGTGGATCCGCCGCAGGCGGCGAGGATCGGGACGGCGAGGGCGGCAGCGAGCGTCGCGCGGCTCACGCGGCCATTATCGCCGCGGCGCGCCGCCCGCGGGAGAGGGATTCGTTGTGGCGCGCTCGACGGCCGCGGGCCGGAGCAGCGCGGCGATCTCCCGCTCCATCGCGTCCGCGGCCGCCTCCCAGGTCACGGGCCGCCCGGCTTCCCTTTCGATCGTCGTCATCGGGCAGCCGGGCATGCCGCAGGGGTGGATGAGCTGGAAGTGCGAGAGGTCTGGGCAGGCGTTGAGGGCGAAGCCGTGGGTGGTGACGCCGCGGGAGACGTGGATGCCGATGGAGCCGATCTTGCGGCCGTCCACCCAGGCGCCGATGGCGGGGCCGCCCGCGGCGGCGGCGACGCCGAAGGCGGCGCACGCGCGGGACATGGCCGCCTCGAGGCCGTGCACGAACGCGGCGACGCCGAGGCGGAACGTGGGAAGGTGGAGGATGGGGTATCCGACGACCTGCCCGGGCCCGTGCCAGGTCACGTCTCCCCCTCGTTCGCACGGCTCGACCTCGATGCCGCGGCGGGCAAGTTCCTCGCGCGGCGCGAGCAGGCTCCCGGTCCGTGCGTGGCGCCCGAGCGTGAACACCGGGGGGTGCTCGACCAGCACGAGGTGGGCCGTCCCGCGCGAAACCGCGGCGCGCGAGGCCAGTTCCTTCTGAAGCTCCCACGCCGCCCGCCACGGGATCCGCCCCGGGCGGAGCACGATCAGCGGTCCCGGAGCTTCGCTCGCTCGTCCTCGTACCACCGTTGCAGGTGCTCCGGCTTGAACTGGATCACGGCCGCGGTCATGAGCTTCAACCGCGCCTCCTCGTACTGCTCCCTCCACTGCTCGGAGCGCAGCTTGCGAATGATGCCGGCCTGCGCGTCCTCGAACGACACGTCCTTCCCCGGCTCACGGCCCTCGACGCGCGCCAGATAGATGCCGGACTCCCCTCGAATCGGCCCCACGAGGGCGCCCTCCGCGGCGCCGAACGCCGCGTCCGCCAGCGCCGGCTCGAGATCGCCCCGCGTGCGCCAGTCCAGGTCCACCGGCGCATCCCGCTGCACCTCCTCGTCGCTCCACCGCGTCAGCCCCTTGAAGTCCGCCCCCGCCTCCACCTGCCGCTTCAGCCCCTCCGCCAGCCGCAGCGCCCGCTCCTCCGCCCCGCGCCGCGGGGAGAGGCGCAGAAGAGTCAGCCTGACGCGATCCGGCCGCCGGAATTCCGCGGGATGGGAGGCGTAGTAGTCGGCAATGGCCGCGGGCGGCACGAACGAGGCGTTCGAGTCGATACGGCGGTGCAGCACGATCTCCTCGCAGATCTGCTCCTTCAGCCGGGCGCGCCACTCGGAAATGCCCAGGCCGCTCTGCGCGATCAGCTCCTTGAACTTCTCCCGGTCGCCCCCGGCGAGCTCCTGCACGATCTCGCGCTCCCGGACGTCGACCTCCTCCTCGCTCACCTCGATCAGGTCCTTCTTCGCCTGCTGGCGCACGACGGTGTCGCCGACGAGCCGCCAGAGCGCCCGGTCGAATTCCTCCTGCAGGTCCCGCGCGAACTCCTCCGGGCTCCGCGCCGCGTTCCGCAGCCCCTCCACCCGCCGGCCCAGCTGCTTCAGCACGTCCCGCTTCAGGATCACCTCCCCGTTCACCTGCGCCATGTTTTCGTAGGGGTACGGGAGGGGAAGGGGCTCCTCCGCGGCGGCGGCGAGGGGAAGGACGAGAAGGAGGGCCGTGGCTGCTCTCATGGGGCGACATCTTACGCTGCGGCGCGGCGCGCGCCAGCCGATTCCGGGACTCGACCCCGGGTCGGACCCGCGCCGATAGAGAAGGCGATGCCCGACGGCGCCGACATACCGGCCTCGATGAGGGCCGACCTGGCGGACTTCCAGGACTACCTCTCCGCGGAGTGCGGCCTCGCGGCCCACTCGCGTGCGGCCTACGGCCGGGACCTCGCCCGGTTCGTCGCGCACGCCGCCGCCCGCGGGCGCTTCTCCGCCGTCACCCAGGACGACATCGCCTCGGTCCTCGCCGCAGAGGAGGCGCGCGGACTGCGCCCCTCCTCCCGCTCCCGCGCCCTCGCCGCCATCCGCATGCTCTTCCGGTTCCTCGCCGCCGAGCGCCGCGCGAAGGACGTCGCGGCGGCGGCGGAGGCACCGCGCGGGGAGAGGCGGCTGCCGCGGACGCTGTCGGCAGCGGCGCTGGAGGAGATTCTCGAAGGCGGGCTGGGCGCGCGGGACGCGGCGTTCCTGGAGTTCCTGTACGCGACGGGG
>JADLHC010000253.1 GCA_020849035.1 Planctomycetia bacterium | reverse complement strand
CGCGCTCGCGACTGCCTCCTCCAGCGCCTTCTCGGCGTCGCGGTTCTTCTTCGACACCGGGTGGAACGACGCCGCCCCGTCCATGCCTTTCCACGTGACCGTCACGTCCGTCCCGTCCTCCTCCACCTTCCAGGCGGCCTTCGGCGCCTTCCTCAGGCGGTACAGGTCGTTCTCCGCGAGCGCGCCTTCCTTCGGCGCGTCCGTCACCGCGGGCTTCTTCCGGTCGACCTTCGAGATCTCCTTCTTCGTCAGCCCGTGCCACACCGCCGCGCGCACCCCGTCGGCGGCCTTGCCCGCCGTCTCGAGCCAGAGGACGTCGAGCCCGTGGCGCTCCACCAGTGTCCCGCCCGCCCAGCGCGTGATGTCCGCCTCGTGCGCCGCCCCCTCCGTCTTCGTCTTCTTGTTCAGCGCCTTCACCGCCGCCTTCGCGAACTCCTCCGCGTCCTCCTCCGTGTCCCACGTCGTCACCAGCGCCATCGCCGTCAGTTCGCCTTTCCGGTACACCGCGTACCGGTCCCCGTCCCAGCCGGCCGACGCCATCGCGATCGTCTTCGGGTACTTCTTCCGGCTCAGGAACTCGCCGAGCATCACCTGCACGTTCAGCTCGCCCAGCGTGTTCTGGTCCACCAGCTCCCACCCCTTGCCCAGCGTCTCCGCCAGGTCCGGAAGCCGCACCTGCTGCGGCCAGTCCCCCTCCAGGAACTTCTCCGGGTGCAGGATCTGCTCCGTCGACAGCGGCAGCTTCCCGTACATCGCCTCCACCTTCTCCCACCCTTCCCCCTTCACCATCACCGCGTGCACGAACACCATCCCCTCCATGTACGGGAACGCCAGCCCACGCTTCAGGAACTCCGGCGCCGCGTTCATCTTCGGCGACCCCTGCGCGCCCCCCGCCAGGAACATCTTCAGGCTCGGCAGGCTCCGCAGGCTCATCCCCCGTTTCCCCAGCACGTGGTCGTACATCACGTAGTTCGCCTCGCCCTCGAACACGCACTGCATCGCCTTCGTCAGGTCGTCCTCCCCCTCCATGTCCGTCGGGATCGTGGAGAGGTCGTAGTGCTGGTCCTGAAGCGCGTGCGTCAGCTCGTGGATCGTGGCCATCGTGTCCCAGTCCGTCCCGTACATCTGCTCCATCATCCGGTTCATGTCCTCGTTCCCGCCCGCTTTCCGGCGGATCAGGAACAGCTGCTTCGTCTTCGGGTCGTAGTACCCGCCGATCGAGTCGGCCAGCAGGTCCACCATGAAACTCCGCAGCTGCATGTCCTGCGGGATCAGCCCCAGCTTCTTGTACGCCACCTCCGCCTTCTTCGCCTTCTCCTCCGGCCACTCCTCGTCGAACGACTTCTCCACCATCGCCTTCAGGTCGTCCTCGTCCTGCACCTGCACCTTCACGGGGTCCTTGAACTTCAGCCCCCGCGCCTCCTCCACGATCTTCTGCAGCTTCTTCACCTCCTTGGCGTCGAGCGGCTTCTTCCCGTCTTCCTGGGCGAAGGCGGCGATGGGGAAGAGCAGGGCGGCGAGACCCAGCATGGATTTCATGGGGCGCTCCGTGGAAATGGGGGCGTTCTGTGGCAGGCCCATGGTGTACGGCGGGAAGCGCGCGGGCGTGAGAAAAAAGGCGGGCTACTCGCGCTCGAAGCGGACTGTGGCGAGGAGGTCCTGGAGGGCCTTGCGGATTTCTGGCGGGGCGCCCGAAGGCGGTGCGACGGCCTCGACGCGGACGGCGTCGCGGCCGGAGACGGCCCAGGCGAAATGCGCGCGATGGTCGGGGAGCGTGACGGCGAACTGGCACCACGCGCGGCCGTCGGCGGTGCGGGCGTCGTACGGCAGGAACGGGGCCGCGGCGCCGCGGGCGGCGAGGGAGCGGGCCCGGGCGAATACGAGCGCCGGAGGGGCGTCGGCGGCGAGACGGTGAAACGTGACCGTGACCGTGAGCCCGGGCGCGGGAGGCGCAAGAACGAGCGCGGACGGCCGCGAAGTCGCTTCCCAGTCCGCCGGAACCGACGCGGAGAACGCCCCCGCGGCGCGCCAGGTGCGGGTGCCCGTGTCGAACCGGCCGCCGAGGGGCTGCGCGGCGGGAGGATCGGCGGACCACCCGGGCGCCAGGGCGTCGGTCGTCGCCAGCGCGCGCGTCACGGCGTCGCGCGGCGCCAGCACGATCGGGGCGACCGGCTCCTTGCGCACCCGCCGCCCGGCCCAGACCGCCTCCGCCAGCGCGACCGCCGCTTCCTCCGTCGGCATCCCCTCCACGACGACGCACTGGCGGTCCTTCCACTCGGCGACGCCGCGTGCGCCGGCGGACTCGAACCGGAGGCGGGTGCCGTCGGGGGAGGTCTTGCCCCGCCCGCGTCGGAGGGCGCCGGCGGCGGCGGCGGCCTCGGCGAATTCGCGGGCGTCCTCGGGGGAGTCCCATGCGGTGATCCAGGCGAGGGCGAGGGAGCCGTCGCGCGACGCGTAAACCTGCCAGGCGTCTCCGTCCCAGCCGGTGGCCGCGGCGCGCGCCGGGCCGGCGTCCAGCCCCTGCCGGCCGCGACCCGCCGCGTTCAGCAGCGACTGCAGCAGCATCGCTTCCCCCAGCGACCCGCCCGCGACGAATCCGAACGAAGCGGCGTCGCGGGGGATGCCGAGCGGGGCGAGCTCGACCCGGGAGGGGGTGTCGCGGTCGACGAAGTACTTCTCCGGGTGCAGGATCTGCTCGGACGAGGAGGGCGGGTCGTCCATGACGTGGAAGGCGAGTCGCCAGCCGCCGGCGAGGCGTGCGGTGCGGGCGAAGCGGAGGCCTTCGTTCTCTGCGAAGGCGCGCCAGGCGGCGAGGAAGCGCGGGGCGTCCGGAGGGGAGGGGGCGTCGCCTAGGGCGGCGAGTTCGAGGGGGATGTCTCCCTGGTCCGAGCCCAGGCCTGGCGGGTCGAGAAGGGCGTCGAGGGCGACGGCGGCGGCCGTTCCGGTGCGGGCCGCGTAGAGCGCGAGCTCGGCGTCGGACCATGTTCCCGCGAGGGCGACCGCGGCGTCGCGCGCCGGGGCGGTAGCGGCGTCGAGCGCGGCGATGCCGAATTCCCTCGTCACCGCGTACGAGGGTGTGCGCAGGCCGGCCGCCCGCCAGAACGGGAGCGTCGGGTCGGGGGCGGCCTCGTCCGGCACGAGGAGGATGAGGAGGGACTCCGCAGGGCGGGCGGCGGCGTGGCGGTGGGCGGCGCGCCAGGCCGCGGCGGCTTCCGGTCGCGCGGAATCCGCCTCGGCCAGGCCGAAGGCGACGAGGGCGGCGAGCGGGGGAGCGGCCGCAGTCGACGCGCGTGCGGTCTCGCCGAACTTCTCGAGCGACCAGCCGCGGACCTGGAGCCCCGGGGGTGCGGCGAGTCCCCGACGGGCGAACGCGTCCTGCGCGTGTCGGGCCTCGAGGCGAAGCTCGCGGACCCGGGGCGCGGGCAGGCCGTTGATCGTCGCGACCTCAGGATAGGGGCAGGAGACGCGGCCGGCGCCAGCGGTCGTCTGGACGACGATGACGTCTCCGTCGTCATTGACGATGGTGCCGGCAATTTCGTGCTGGTTGTTGAGGACGAGCACGTCCTCCGCCTGGACCGTGGTGGCGAGCAAGCCGAGGAGGAGGGAGAGACGCTTCACGCAGGCGAGTATACGGTGGCGGTGCAGGAAGGTGCCAGATGAAGGCGGCTATATCAAAATGAAATCAGATTTCATTTTGAAATACCCCTCAAGCGCTTCCAATTCCGCGCCGATGACTCTCTTACCCTCTCTTCCAAAGGACCCCCACTCCTATGGAAATCAACAGGGTCGATCCTTCGTTTCCGCTTCGACCCCGCCGGACCTTCGACGGCCTCGACCCCACGTCCCCTTCCGAGCTTCCGGGCGATTCCGTCAGCATCTCACCCCAGGCACGCCTCCGCCAGCAGCTTCAGGGCGCTCCAGAAATCCGCGCTGAACGGGTGGCGGAGATTCGGCGGCGAATCGAATCGGGCACCTACGATGTCGACCGGCTGCTCGGCGCGGCCCTGGACAGGATCCTCGACGATCTTCGCTGAGGGTCGATCCGTGTAGACTTGAGCGGATGCAGGTTCCCCTCGCGGCATTGTTCACGGGCCTTCTCGCGGGATCCGAGGAGTTGCTGTCGGCGGCGCGGGACGCCGTGGAAGGCGAATGGGGACCGATAGCCCTCGCCAGCCCCCCGCGGCCGTGGACCGAGTCTGACTACTACGCCTCCCAGATGGGGCCCGGCCTCCTCCGGCAGTTCCTCGTGTTCGACCGCCCCGCGCGGGTGGACAGCCTGGCCGCCGCCAAGCTCCGGGCCATCGCCCTCGAAGTCGCCGCCGCGGCCGGCGCGGCCGTTCCCCGCCCGGTCAACATCGACCCCGGCCACCTCGGCCCGCACAACCTCACCCTCGCCTCGACCAAGCAGGCCGGCCATCGGATCTGGATCGGCCACGGAATCTGGGCCGAGATCACCCTCGTCTTCCGCGACGGCGCCTTCCAGCCCCTTCCCTGGACTTACCCCGACTTCCGACGCCCCGAAACCCTGGAGTTCCTCTCCGCCGGCCGGCGTCTTGCCCTCGCGAAAGTCCGCCCGGAAACAAAATAAGGCCGCCCTGCGCGGGGCAGGGCGGCCTGGAGGTCCTGCTGGGCCGGCTAGTACCGGGCCGGATCCCGCTCGTCGTAGTTCAGGAAGTGCCGGTCGATGAACCGGTGCATCTCGTGGACGTCCTGCCGGAATGCCCACCAGTGATGCTTGTTGTGATCGCCGTCGAACGTGCAGCCGACGAGGGCCGCGGCCGAAACCAGCATTCCGACGAGGAGAAGCTTCTTAAACATCCCGTTTCCTCCAAGCTGGGCCTGTGGCCCCCCTCTTGTTGACTGTCAATCCCGCAACGGCGAGTCATCTTAGGGCAGGCCTGCCCCCAGTCAAGACCTTTGTGTGCCCCGTTGCGAGGGCCGTTGGCTGGTTGTTCGTGGTTCCTGGTTGGTGGTTGATCGGGTTCCCAGGCACCCCCACCCGACTCGGACGGCTGCCACCAACCACCAACCACCAACGACCAACGACCAACTACCAACTACCAACTACCAACTACTTCAGGTACTTCTTCAGCAACCCCGCCGCCACCTCCGCCCCGTCCGTCGCCACGCCCTTCCACTCGTGCTTCGCCCCGATGAACCCCTCCAGGTGAATGTCCCAGTCCCCCATCACAAGGTACATCCTCGGGATGAACGCCGTCGGCAGCACCTTCTTCATCCCCTTCACCATCACCTCGTACTCGATGAAGTCGTCCCGGCTCGTGTAAAGGAACGGGGTCTGGTTCGCGATGCACTCGCTCACGATCCCGTACCCCGGCTTCGAGACCACCAGGTCGCACGACTTCACCAGGTCCTGGAACCGCACGTGCACCACCTCCGGCACCTTCACCGCGTTCGCCAGCCGCGGAATCGCCTGGTCCGTCGGGATCACGAACAGGAACTGCGGGTTCCGCTCGATCCCGTCGATCATGAACCCCGCCCCGTCCACCCCGCCGAACGCCAGCAGCACCACCTTCTGCTTCGTCTTCGGGATCCCCAGCGTCTCGAACACCTCCGCCCGGTTCGCCGTCGACCTCCGCGCGATGAACGGGATCGACTTCGATTTCCGGAACGCGGGGAACTCGCCGCACAGCGGCAGCTTCAGCAGCAGGTCCGCCTTCGCGTACGACTCGCGCGTGGCGTCGATGATCCCCTTGAAGGGCTTCATCTCGTCCACGTACGCCTCGTAGATCCAGTCCCATGAGAAGTTCCCGATCGCGACCGACGGCACGCCGATCTTGCTCGCGACGTCGAAAGCCATCGGCGCGATGTCCGACACGATCAACGCCGGCGGCTCCGCCTGCGCGACCTTGATCTCCTGCTTCAGGACCTTCGGCCCGCGCTCCAGCGCTTCTTCGCAGTTCCTCAGCGTCCGCATCTTGTCGATGTTGAAGATCGTCCGCTGGACGACGCCGACGTCGACCTCGACGAAGCAGTACTCGAACGGGGCGACGACGTTCTTGGCGAAGAGCCAGCGGGGGGCGTTGGAGCGGATGTGGAAGAAGACGCTGGGGTCGAGGGCGTGGAGCGCGTTCATGACGACGCAGGAGCGGGTTGCGTGGCCGAATCCGTGGCCGCTCACGTAGTAGTAGATGTTCCTGCGCGTCATCGGGGCGGCATTCTACGGGGGGTGGGGGGTGGTGAGTAAGGAAAGTGGCGGGCCGGATGCGGGTTGCGAGGGACCGCGATCCTTGAGCTAGAATCGCGGGCCATGGCACGCGGGCTGATCATCGGCTTCCTCGCAGGGGCTCTCCTGGCGGGCATCGCGTTCAAGCTGCTGGGCGCGCGCGGCCCCGGCGGCGCGGACGGCGGCGCGGCGGGGGGAGAGAAGACGGGGGAGAGGGGCGGCAGCGGGTCCGGAGGCGGGGGGGAGGGCAGTTCCCCCGAGCTCGTGTCCGCCCGAGCCGATGCCGACCGGCTGCGCGCCGAAGTCGCCGATCTCAGGGCGCAGCTTGCGGAGGCGAAGAAGAACGCCGGCACCTCGGCCAAGGCGAGGCCGGGCCGGGCGGCCAAGTGGAAGGAACTGGCCGCGCTGATCGCGCAGGCAAAGAAGGAGGCCGACGCGACCGGCGCGCCGATCAAGGGGGACAAGTATTTCGGCCCGCTCCTCGCCCTCATCGGCCTCATCGCCGACGAGCAGGGCGTGCCCGTCCAGGACGCCGTGATGTCCCCGGACTGGTACCCCATGTTCGCCGAGTCGGTCCTCGACGCCTCCTCGTTCCCGATGACCGACGAGCAGCGCGCGCAGATGGAGGAGGCCCTCAAGGGCCCGCGCGAAGCCTGGGACCGCTACGTCGCGGAAAGGGAGGGAATGTACCCGCTCGAGCGCGCCGCCGCCCTCCGCGCCCTCCAGTTCGACATGTTCCAGAAGCTCCTCCCCGTCGGCACCGACGAGCAGCGCGCCTACGTCGCGTCCCTCAACATGCCCCCGCCCAACGCCCCCTACCAGGGCGTCTGGAACGGCGCCGGCCCCCGCGCCGCCTGCAAGACCAACATCTCGGGCAACATCGCAAAGTCCCTCGGGCTCGACGCGAACCAGATGGGCTCCCTGTCCCCCGCCATCGACGACTACATGCGCTCCTACGAGGCGATCGGGAAGGAAGCCGCGCTGAAAAAGCAGGCGGGCGAACCGTACGACGACGTGGGCGCGAAACTCGCCCTCGCGCTGGAGATGCAGAAACGGATCGGGGAGACCGTGCGCCTCACCGACGCGCAGGCCCGGGCGCTGAAGGACTGGACGCAGGTGAACGACTACCAGGTGAAGGAGTAGGAAGGCCCGGCGCCAATGGAAACGGGCGCGGATCGCTCCGCGCCCGTCGTTTCCTTCCGGTGAGTCGTCCCGCGGCAGGCTACTTCTCGAACTGCATCCCCTTCTTCTCCGCCTGCTCGCGGATCATCTTGCGCATCGCCTCGTCGAACGCCTTGTCCTGGTTGAGGCCCTGCTTCTTCATCTCCTCCTCGATGAACTTCTGGCGCTCGGCGGCCTTCTCCTGCACCTGCTTCTGCAGCTTCTCGCGCTCCTCGGCCATCTTCGCGACGTGGGCCTTGCGCTCCTCGATCGACATCTTGCGCATCTCCTCGGGCAGGTCCTCGTCCTTGACCTCCTCGAGCTTGAAGTCCTTGTCCTTGCTGGCGTCGACGAGGTCCCAGCCGGCGGCGTTGTAGGCGCCGGAGGCCTTGGCCGCGGCGCGCTCGGCCTGCACGCCCTTGCCGCCCGCCTCGCCGGCGGCCGCGTCCTGCGCCTTCTGGTTCTCCTTCTTCTCCCGGCCGCGCGCCCCGAAGCCGACGTACGTCTTGCTCAGTTCCTCGTTCATCCGCGCCAGCTCGTCGTCCATCGGCGTCGCGATCGCGACCGCGCCGCCCGACAGGTCGATCACCGTGTAGGAGCCGTCGGCGAGCTTCGCCACCTCGCGCCACGTCCGCTCCTCCTCGGCCTGCGGCTTGCCGCAGTAGATCGCGTTCACCACGATGTCCGCCTTGATCGCCTCGGGGCAGGTCTTCGTGTACATGTTGTCGTCGTTGCCCTGCTGCGCCGTCTCGTTCCCCACCATGAAGATCATCCGGAGCGCTTCCTTGTTCCTGCTCCAGCTCATCTCCTTCGTGGCCTTGCGGACGGCGGCGCCGACCCATTCGTCGCCGCCCATGTCGGTCTTGAAGGTCATGAGGTTCTTGTAAACGGAGTCGAGGTCGTCGGTGAGGTCGAAGAAGCGGAAGTCCCTGTCGGCGGAGCCGTAGCCGATGAGGCCGATGCGGAGCACGGGGGTCGGCCGGACCCTGGCGATGTCGTTGACGATGGACCAGACCTTCTGCTTGGCCGTGTCGATGACCTGCTGCATGCTCCCCGAGCGGTCGATGCAGATGACGACGTCGACCTCGCCGGGCTTCTTTTCGTCTTCGGCCCGCGCGGGCAGGACGGCGGCCAGCGCCAGCGCGACCGCGAGAATCTTCTTCATGGCTGTCCTCCTCATTTCCTGTTTCCGGTCCGGGCACTCGCCCGGCTCCGTAAGGAAAGACGTCGTGGCGGGCGGCGAGTTCCGGAATTCCGGCGGAAATCCGGCCGGCGCGGTTCCTCGACGCGGCCCCGGCGCCGACCTAGACTTCCCGGCCCATGAAGACCACCACGAGCGCCGCCCTGTTCGCCCGCGCCCGCCGGATTCTTCCCGGCGGCGTCAACTCCCCCGTCCGCGCCTTCCGGTCGGTCGGCGGGACCCCGAGGTTCCTGGTTCGCGGGAAGGGGCCGCACGTGTGGGACGCGGACGGGAACCGGTACGTGGACTTCGTGGGGTCGTGGGGGCCGCTGATCCTGGGGCACGCGCATCCGAGGATCGCGGCGGCCGTGGCGCGCGCCGCGAAGAACGGTTCGACCTTCGGCGCGCCGACGCCGGCCGAAACGGAGCTCGCCGAGGAGATCCGGCTCTCGATGCCCTCGATGGAGAAGATCCGCCTCGTCTCGAGCGGCACCGAGGCCGTCATGAGCGCGGTGCGCGTCGCGCGGGGGTTCACGAAGCGCGACCTGGTCGTGAAGTTCGACGGCGGCTACCACGGCCACTCGGACGGGTTCCTCTCGAAGGGCGGGAGCGGGCTCGCGACTCTGGGGATCCCGGCGAGCGGGGGAGTGCCGGCGGCGGTGGCGGCGCTGGCGCTGACGGCGAAGTACAACGACCTCGACGGCGTGGACGCGATCTTCCGGAGGCACGGGAGGAAGATCGCCGCGGTCGTCGTGGAGCCCGTCGCGGGGAACATGGGCGTCGTCCCTCCCGAGCCGGGCTTCCTCGAGGGGCTGCGCCGGCTCTGCACGCGCCACGGTGCGCTTCTCATCTTCGACGAGGTCATCACGGGGTTCCGCGTCGCCATCGGCGGCGCGCAGGCCCTGTTCGGCGTCCGCCCGGACCTGACGACGATCGGCAAGATCATCGGCGGCGGCCTGCCCCTCGCCGCGTACGGCGGCCGCGCCGACGTCATGGCGCTCATCGCCCCCGACGGCCCCGTCTACCAGGCGGGCACGCTCTCCGGGAACCCCTGCGCCGTCGCCGCGGGCCTCGCCACCATCCGCCTCCTCCGCCGGAAAGGCCTCTACCGCGAGCTCGCCGTCCGGATGCGCGAATTCGGCGATGCCCTCGGCGACGCCTCTCGCGCCGCACGCGTCCCCCTCACCATCAACTCCGTCGGCTCCATGGCCACCGCGTTCTTCCAGGACGGCCCCGTCACCGACTGGGACTCGGCGGCGAAATGCGACACGAAGCGCTACGCGCGCTTCTTCCACGCGATGCTCAACCGCGGCGTGATGCTGGCCCCGTCGCAGTTCGAGGCGGCGTTCGTCTCGGCCGCCCACGGCCCCCGCGACCTCGAGCACGCCGCCCGCGCCGCGCGCGAAGCGTTCGCCGCGGCCCGGTAGCCCCGGCTACTTCAGCCGCTTCTTCATGTCCCCGAGGAAATCGGGGCCCCGTAACCTGTCGATCTGCGCCTTCTGGTCCGGGCACTTCGGCTCCGCGTCGTTCCAGGCCTTCTCCGCCTCGTCGAACTTCCTCTGGTAGACGAGGATGATCCCGAGGTTGATCCCCGCCTTCCAGTACTCCAGCTCCAGCGCCTTGCGGAACGCCCGCTCCGCCTGCTCCAGCGCCGGGCCGTACTCCTTCTGGCGCTTGCGGGAGGCCGTCACCGTCACGAGCCACGCGTTCCCCAGGCCGTTCCAGTACTCGCCGTTGCGCTCGTCGAGCTTCACCGCCGCTTCCATCTTCCCGACCGCGCGCGTCAGCGTGTCGAACGGGTCGTTGCCGCGGGCGTCGTCGATCTGCCCCATGAACAGCACGGCGTCGCCGCACGTGAATGCCCCCTGCCTGTGCGAGGGGTCCTTCGAGACGAGCCGCTCGAGGTCCGTGATCGCGTTGTTCAGGTTGATGCGCGAGTCGCCGCCCTTGTTCTGCTCGCCGCGGGCCAGGAGGTACAGGGCGCGGCCGCGCTCGTAGAGCATGTCGAGGTTGTCGGGCTGCTCCTTGAGCACGGCGGAAAAATCGTTGATGGCCGTCGCGAGCTGGTTCGTCGGGTCTTCCTTCTTCTTGAGCGCGAACTCCGCGGATCGGAGCAGGGCCTTCCCCCGGCGCGTCTGGAGCCCCAGGTTGCCGGGAGACATCCGGAGCAGGGTGTCGATGTGCCGGGACGCGTTGTCGAACGGCCCGCGGGGGCTGATGTCCGCGCGGATGTTGGCCTCGCCCTGCGCGATCCACGCGTCGACGAGGATCTCGCCGACGCGCATGGAGGGAGCCTTGGAGAAGAGGTTGTCGAGGTCGGTGAGCGCCTCGTCGAGGGCCTTGTTCGCCGCTTCGGTCTTGCCCTGCTTCGAGAGCGCGTCGCTCATGGCCCAGAGGGCCAGCCCCCGCGCCTCGAGCGCCTGGATGAGGTTCGGGCGGCTGCCCATGACGGCGGTCATCTCTTTCACGACCTTGTCGAAGACCGGCGTCGCGTCGGTGCCTTTCTTCGCGTCCTCGATGCCCTTCTCGACGCGCGCCGTGGCGGCGCCGAGGACGGGCTCGACGGTGCCGCCGCCCGGGCCGTCGTTGCCGCGGACGGCGTCGAAGTCGCGCGTGGCGCGCTCGTAGACGGGTCCGGCGGCGCCGCCGAGGCGCGCCTCGGCGCGGGCGAGCTTGAGAAGGGCTCGGCCGCGGTTGAGGAGCGCGGGCCAGTCGCGGTCGATCGCGGGGATCTGTCCGAGGCCGGCGATCGCCCCGTTCAGGAGCGAACGAGGGTCCTTCCCCGCGCGCTCCTCCATCACGGCGCGCCAGAACAGGACCATGGCCTTGACCTCCTGCGCGGTCACGTCCGCGGAGTCCTTCGACAGCGCCGCCGAGGCCTTCAGCTCCGCCTCGTCCAGGTCCGCCTTCCCGTCGCCGCCGCCGTCGAACTTGCGCGCCGCCCGGTCGAGCCGCAGGCTCGCCGCGGCGGCAGGACCCGCGGGATGCCCCTCCGTCGCCGCCCGGTCCGCCAGGTCCACCGCCTGGTCGAGCCACGCCGCGGCGTCCTTGTTCGCCGCGTCCGCCAGCGCCCGCCGCCGAAGCCCCCACGCCGCCGTCAGCCGCGCCAGCCCCGTGCCGTGGTCCCCGCTCATCGCCGCCTGCACCAGCGCCAGCCCCTGCTCCCACTTGTCCGCCTCGTACCGCAGCCCCCCGGCCGCCGCGCTCGCGTACCACTTCAGCCCGTCCGACTCGCTCACCGCCTCGTACTTCTCGATCGCCGCCTGCGGGCGCCCCTCCAGCCGGCTCGCCTCCGCCACCGCGAGGGTCAGAAGCGAGTTCGGGAAGAACGGCGTCTCCTTCGCGGAGTCCGCCGCCTTCAGGTCGGCCACGGCCTCCTTCGCGGCCTCGTCCGCCGCCGCGTCGGCCGCGAGCGAAACGCCTCCGGCGCGGAACCGGCGCGTGCGGAGAAGCGCCTCGAGGTGGCGCCGCGCGACGATGAGCCCGCGCTCGATCTTCGGGTAGGCCTGCGCGCCCTTGTCGAGCTTGTCGATCGCCGCCTGCAGCGCGGCCTTCGCCTCGTCGTCCTTTCCCAGGCGCGACAGGGCGCGGCCCTTGAAGAAGTCCGGCCAGCCGAAGTCGTGCAGCGCACGCGTCGCCTCGACCGCGTCGAGGACCTTCCGGTACTCCGCGTCGCGCGCCGCGGCGTCGTCCTGCCGCTCCGCCTTCTTGAACGCGTCGGCGACGGACTTCCAGACCTCGGCGCCCTCGCTGGTCTTGCCGGCGTTCTCGGGCCGCCCCGGACCTTTCAGGGCGAGCACGGCGACGACCACGATCGTGAGCACCAGCGCCCCGCCGCCGCCGCCCGCGATCAGCAGCTTGCGCTTGCGGGCCGCCTCCGGCGACAGCGGCGCCGCCGGCGGCGGCATCGACGCCGGGACGCGACCGTGGGCCGGCGCGGCGCCCCGCGCGGCAGGCCGGTGCGGCGGCTCCGGGGGCGCGCCCGGCCGCCGACGCGCCGGCGCAGGCGGCGCCGCCGGCCGGCGCCCCGCCCCGCTCCTCGCCGCGGGCCGCCGCGGCGCTTCTTCCTCCTCCATCTCCTCTTCCGGAAGCCTCAACTCCACCGGCTGCTTGCACGCGGGACACCGGAACCTCCCGCCCGCCTGCTCCCGCCGGAACGCCATCGACTGCCCGCACTCGCACGTCACATGCAGCTTCTCTTCGGCCATGAGGGGTCCCTCCGGAATCCGCGTACATTACCAGCGCCGTCGCCGCCCGCAGAACAGGAATCCGGCCGGTCCCGGGGTGTCCCCGCCTGCGGCCGGCTGCTATCATCCGGCCCCTCACCACCCACGGAAACCCCATGGAACTCTCCTGGTTCGGACACGGCACCGTCCGCGTCTTCACCTTCGGCCAGACCATCCTCGTCGATCCCCTGCGCGCCAACGCCAGGCTCGGCACCACCTACCAGCCCGACACCGAGCCCCGCGCGTCCGTCGTCCTCGTCACCTCCGAGAAGGCCGATCACTGCGAGCCCGAAACCGTCAAGGCCGCCGTCGAACCCCGCGGCCACGTCATCGCGCCGAAGTCGGCGATGAAGGGCCTGGTGCGGACGCGCCGCAAGGACATCCAGTGGGCGATCGCGACGGGCGACGGGACGTACCCCATCGGCGAGCACCTTCGGGTCCGAAGCGTGAAGACGCGGGAAGGCTACGAGCCGGGGATCGTGTACGTGCTGCAGGGAAGCGAGACGGTGGTGTTCCTCGGCGATTCGCTCATGGACCGTGCAGGGTGGAACTACCTCGCGGGGGACGTGAAGCCCGACGTCGTTCTCTACCCGCCCTACCTCGCCCTCGCGGACAGGACGCGCGGCGACGCCTTCCGCGAGTGGGCCTCCACGCTGCAGGGCGCCTCCTTCATCCCCGTCATCTACCACACCTCGCCGCACGGCGACCCGATCTACCGCATGGACCCCTCCGACATCCCGCGCTCCCTCCCGCCCGGCGCGCGCCTCGAGATGCTCACAAACCGCCCCCTCGTCGCCCGCGAAACCCGCCGCCTCCGCCGGCGCATCTAGAAGGCAATCCTGGAGGGCGTCGCCCATGCCCGCAGATTCCCAGGAAGACACGGACACCGGTCGAGCCGTGAGGCGCGGTGTGTCCCGGAACACCCCGCCGTGAACGCAGGATGCCGAACCACGTCCCGCTCCCTGACCGCCGAAACGGCTTACGTCTTCCGCCACGCCCTTCTCAGGGACGCCGCGCGGCAACTCCAGCTCCCCGGGCCCCGGGCGCACCTCAGCCTGCTCGCACTCGAAATCCTGGAGGCCCTTTTCGGAGGAAGGGCTCCGGCGCTGGAAATCGGGGAGGAGGGCGAGTGGGTCATTCCCCCGCACCCGAGCGACAGCATTGCCTCCGACCTGGCGGAACTCGCCGCCCAGGCCGGCACGCCGTTCCTCGCCCTCCGCTCGCTTTACCTTGGACGAGCGGCGGCCGTCGCCGAAGCCCGATTCGAGTCGGATGTCGCGCTTGGACTGTGGGAACGCCACGCAGCCACCCAGGAGGGCATCCGTCGAGCCGCTTCCCTCCGCAGGTTCGGCGACATGTGCCTGACTGTCGGCCGCATTGAGGAAGCCGCCGGGGCCTTCGAAACCGCCCTTCGCCTTGCGGTGAAATCGGGACATCACGCAGCGGCTGCAGTTGCCCGGGGGTCGATCGGCATCGTTCACCACCGTGCCGGCCGGCTGGCTCAGGCGGCTGACTGCCTGGCCCGTGCGCGACAGGACCTCCTCGCCCAGGGCCTCAAAGTCCGTGCCGGTGCGCTTCTGAACTCCTACGGCCTCGTCATGCTCGAAAGCGGACGCGTGGACGACGCCCGGAAGTCCCTCGAGGAGGCGATGCAGGTCGCCCGGGACGCCGGCAGTCCGCGGCAGGAGTCGGCTTCCGCGATGAACCTCGCTCTGCTTCTTATGCGCACCGGGAACCTGGTTCGAGCCGAGGCGCTCCTGGCTCGCTCCCTGGACCTCAAGCGGAAGCTGGGGGATGCCATGGGAGAGGGTCTCCTGCACGGGAACCTCGCCGGGCTCTGGAACCTGAGAGGTCGACCGGATCTCTCGCGGCGCGCGCTGGGCAGGGCCATCGCATTCCACCGGCGCTGCGGCAACCGCCCGGCCGAGGCCCGCGACCGCTCCAACGAGGCTCTTCTCCTGGCCCGCGAAAATCGTCCAGCGGAAGCGGAGGCGGCCCTGAACGCAGCCCTGGCGACGCTGCGCGAGACGAAGTCCCGCCTCTCCGAGGGAGTTGCGCTCGGCAACAGGGCGGATGTTCGCCGCCTTCTGGGCCG
This sequence comes from Planctomycetia bacterium, assembly GCA_020849035.1. Classification (GTDB taxonomy): domain Bacteria; phylum Planctomycetota; class MHYJ01; order WSZJ01; family WSZJ01; genus WSZJ01. The sequence continues at coordinate 41,775 of JADLHC010000253.1, read as the reverse complement.
TCCGGACGAAGCGCTTGCGGATTTCGAGGAGGCCCTGAGGATTCATCGTGAAGTCGGAAACCGTCTGATGGAAGGCCTGCACCTTTGCGACCTCGCCGTGCTCCACGTCCAGGCCGGCAGGCTGGCTGCCGCGCGGGACGCCTGGACCTCGGGCATCCGGCGGCTGAAGGCGGTGAAGAGCGCGGGCGGCATCGAGACGAAGACGGCCAAACTCCGGGAGGCTTGTCGTGAGGCCGGGATCCCGGATCTGACAAACACCTGAGTGGGGGGCGTCGTCGCCACCCCGCGAATCGAACCCCGCGCCCTCCGTAGGATCCGCCCGGAAATCCCGCTTCGCCGTCCGCACCCTTCAGGCTATCGTGCTCCTCTCCCAAGGAGTCACCCATGCGCCTCTTCCCCCTCGCCGCACTCTTCGCCGCGCTCGCAGTCCTCCCCGCTTCGGCCGACGACAAGGCGGAGATCAAGCTGAACATGAAGAAGGGCCAGAAGTACACGCGGACGACGGAGATCAAGGGGGAAGGGAAGTGCACGCTGGACATCGGAGGGCGCGAGCTGCAGTTCGAGGCGCAGCTGACGAACGAGACGAAGATGGCGGAGGAGGTGCAGGACGTGAAGGACGGCGCGCCGGTGGACGTGAGGCGCGGGTATCCGACGAGGCGGTCGTCCGCGAATTTCGGGATGTTCGGCGCGCAGGAGCAGAACCACCCGCTGGAGGGCGCGGACCTGACGTGCAAGGGCGGCGCCTGGACCGTGGCGGGCGGCGGTGAGGGAGCAGCCGACGCGGCGAACAAGGAGAAGGCGGCCGACCCGCTGGGTTCGGCGATCGCCAGCGGCAAGGTCGTGACCGCGGGGAACACCTGGGACGCGGACAAGGCGAAGGTCAAGGCGTGGCTCGAGTCCGAGTTCGACAGCTTCGAGGCCACCGAGTCCGAGATGGAGTGCAAGCTCGCCGAGTTCCGCGAGAAGGACGGCCACAAGTGCGCGCGGATCGAGGTGAAGGCCAAGGCCAAGGGCACGTTCTCGCTGCAGGGCGGGCCCAAGAGCGAGGTCACGATCACGATGGAGGGCGACGTCTTCTTCGCGCTCGATCTGGGGATGGTGATCGTGGTGAAGGGGAAGGGCGGGCTGAAGGCGGAGATCGAGGTGCAGGGCGACAACCCGGGCAAGCTGGATCTCGACGTGCCGCTCGAGTGGACGGTCGGCGTGAAGGCCGGCGAGGCGGAGCTGACGTCGAAGCCTCCGACGGAGAAGCCGAAGCCGGTGAAGCCTGAGTACTACCCGCCGCCGGTGCGGTAGTCGCCCGCCCTACTTCTTCCGCCGCTCCGCGAACCGCAGCCGGTTCTCGGCGCGCGCGACGGCCGCGTCCAGCTCCTCCTGCGAGTGGCCGGGCTTCCGCTCCTCAAGCGCCTTCTTCGCTTTCTCAAGCGACTTGCGCGCGCGGTCGACGTTGAGCTGGTCGGGCGTCTCCGCGGCGTCCGCCAGGATCAGGCACTTCTTCGGGCCGACGTCCGCGAAACCACCCGCGACGGCGATCTCCTCCTGCCTGCCGTCCGCGCCGCGGATGACGATCTCGCCGGGCTGGAGCAGGGCGAGCAGGGGAGCGTGGCCGGCCATGACGCCGAGGTAGCCCTCGTGCGCCGGCATGATGACGCTCGTCACGGCCTTGGAGAAGACCGTGCGCTCGGGGGTGACGACTTCGAACTGGAATTCGCGCGCCATCGCTAGCCCTTCATCTTCTTGGCTTTTTCGATCGCCTTGTCGATGCCGCCGACCATGTAGAACGCCTGCTCGGGCAGGGCGTCGTGCTTGCCCTCGAGGATCTCCTTGAAGCCGCGGACGGTCTCCTTGACGGGGACGTACTCGCCGTCGGTCCCGGTGAAGATCTTGGCGACGTTGAAGGGCTGGGAGAGGAAGCGCTCGATGCGGCGGGCGCGGGCGACGGTGACCTTGTCGTCGTCGGAGAGCTCTTCCATCCCGAGGATCGCGATGATGTCCTGGAGGTCGGTGTAGCGCTGGAGGACCTTCTGGACGGCGAGGGCGGTGCGGTAATGCTCGGTGCCGACGATCTTCTCGTCGAGCATGCGGCTGGTGGACTTGAGGGGGTCGACGGCGGGGTAGATGCCGCGCTCGGAGATGCGGCGGTCGAGCACGGTCGTCGCGTCCAGGTGGGAGAACGTGGTCGCTGGCGCCGGGTCGGTGATGTCGTCGGCCGGGACGTACACGGCCTGCACCGAGGTGATCGAGCCCTTCTTGGTCGAGGTGATGCGCTCCTGGAGCTGCGCCATCTCGTTGGCGAGCGTGGGCTGGTAACCGACGGCGCTGGGCATACGGCCGAGGAGGGCGGAGACTTCCGAGCCCGCCTGGACGAAGCGGAAGATGTTGTCGACGAAGAGGAGCACGTCCTGCCCTTCCTCGTCGCGGAAGTACTCGGCGAAGGTCACGCCGGAGAGGGCGACGCGGAGGCGGGCGCCGGGGGGCTCGTTCATCTGGCCGAAGCAGAGCACGGTCTTCTCGATGACGCCCGACTCCTTCATTTCGTGCCAGAGGTCGTTCCCTTCGCGGGTGCGCTCGCCGACGCCGGCGAACACGGAGAAGCCGCCGTGCTCCTTGGCGATGTTGTGGATGAGCTCCTGCACGAGCACGGTCTTGCCGACGCCGGCGCCGCCGAACAGGCCGACCTTGCCGCCCTTGGCGTACGGCGCGAGCAGGTCGAGCACCTTGATGCCGGTCTCGAGGATCGCGGGGGTGACTTCCTGGTTGGTGAGCTCCGGCGCGGGCCGGTGGATCGGGTAGTACTTGTCGGTCTTGATCTCGCCGTGGTGGTCGAGGGGCTTGCCGAGCAGGTCCACGAGGCGCCCGAGCGTCGGGCGTCCGACGGGGAGCTTGATCGGCGCGCCCGTGTCCGTGACCGGCATGCCGCGCACGAGGCCGTCGGTCGTCGTCATCGCGACCGAGCGCACCGTGTTGTTCCCGAGGTGGCTCGCGACCTCCAGCGTCAGGTTGATCCCGCGCGCCGGGTCGTTGATGAGCATCGCGTTGTAGATGGCCGGAAGCGTCGACTCGAACGAGACGTCGACGACCGGGCCGATGACCTGCGTGACCTTGCCGATGTTCTCAGCCATTCGTTACCCCTTGAGTGCCTCGGCGCCGCCCACGATGTCGAGCAGCTCCTTGGTGATCGACGCCTGGCGCGCCTTGTTGTAGATGAGCGTGAGGCTGGAAACGAGATCCTTCGCGTTGTCCGTCGCGTTGTGCATCGCGTTCATCCGCGCCGCGTGCTCGCTCGACATCGACTCGAGGATCAGGCGGTGGAACGCCGTCTGCACGTACCGCGGGATCAGCCTGTCGAGGATCTTCGCCGGCTCCGGCTCGAACTCGTAGTCCCCGGAGCCACCCTCGTCCTTGTCCTTGATCTCGGTCTGCACCGGCAGGAACTTCACCGCCCGCGGCCGGAACGTCACCGCGTTCACGTATTCCGTGTACAGCACCCACACCTCGTCGACCTTCCCCTCGAGGAAGCTCGCCATCAGCTTGTTCGTCCACGACTGGATGTCGCCGAACGACACGTCCGTCTTTAGATTCACGTACGCGTCCGCCGCCGTCAGGCCCATCTTCCGCACCGCGTCCGCCGCCTTCTTCCCGATCGCCGTCACGTCCTTCGGCTGCGGGTGCGTTTTCCCGAATTCGTTCCAGAAGCGCAGCATGTTGGAGTTGAAGGAGCCGCAGAGGCCCTTCTCGCCCATCATGAAGACGATCCCGATGCGCTTCACCTGCTCCCGCGTCTTGAAAAGGGGGAAGTCGAGGTTCTTGACCTTGCCGGCGAGGCCGGTGAGGAAGTCGGAGATGCGGGAGGCGTAGGGGCGGACGGCCATCAAGCGCTCCTGGACCTTGCGGAGCTTGGCCGCGCTGACCATTTCCATGGCCCGCGTGATCTTCTTGATGTTATTGACCGACCGGATCTTGGTCCGGATCGATTTGATCGAGCCTACCGCCATCCTCTTACCGTCCTCCTGTTCGACCTCCGGCCGCTGACCACCAACCACCAACTACCAACCGCCAACCGCCAACCGCCGTTAGTGCCCCGCGGCCGCGAACACCTTCGCCGCCTCCGCCTTGATGTTCCCGGCCTTCCAGCCCGCCTTGAACTCGTCGAGCGCCTTGCGGAGCTTCTCCTCGTTCTCCTTCTCGAGGTCCTTCGTGGCCTTGATGCCCTCGATGATCGCGGGGTACTTCTCGCCGAGCCACTTGTGGAACGTGCGCTCGAACGCGGCGACCTGCTCCTTGGGGACGTCGTCGAGGAAGCCCTGGGTGCCGGCGAAGATGATGCAGACCTGGTTGGCGAAGTTCATCGGCTCGTACTGGGGCTGCTTGAGGATCTCGACGAGCCGCTCGCCGCGGGTGAGCTGCGCGCGGGTGGCGGCGTCGAGGTCGCTCGCGAACTGGGCGAACGCCGCCAGCTCGCGGAACTGCGCGAGCTCGAGGCGCAGCTTGCCCGCGACCTTCTTCATCGCCTTGGTCTGCGCCGCGCCGCCGACGCGCGACACGCTGATGCCGACGTTGAGGGCCGGGCGGACGCCGGCGTAGAACATGTCGGGCTCGAGGTAGATCTGGCCGTCCGTGATCGAGATGACGTTCGTCGGGATGTACGCCGACACGTCGCCGAGCTGCGTCTCGATGACGGGCGTGCTCGTGAGCGACCCTCCGCCCAGCTCGTTGTTCAGCTTCGCCGACCGCTCCAGCAGGCGGCTGTGCAGGTTGAACACGTCGCCCGGGTACGCCTCGCGGCCCGGCGGCCGCCGCAGCAGCAACGACATCTGCCGGTACGCCCACGCGTGCTTCGTCAGGTCGTCGTACGCGATGAACGCGTGCCGCTTCGTGTCCCGGAATTCCTCGCCCATCGCCGTGCCGGCGAACGGCGCGATGTACTGCAGCGGGCTGGGCTCCATCGCGCTCGCCGCGACCACGATCGTGTACTTCATCGCCCCCGCCTTCTCCAGCACGTCCACCACCTGCGCGATCGTCGACTGCTTCTGCCCGATCGCCACGTAGATGCAGGACACGTCGCCGTCCTTCTGGTTCAGGATCGTGTCCACGATCAGCGCCGTCTTGCCGATGCCGCGGTCGCCCAGGATCAGCTCGCGCTGCCCGCGCCCGATCGGGATCATCGAGTCGATCGCCTTGTAGCCCGTCTGAAGCGGCTGGTTCACCGACTGCCGCTGCACGACGTTCGGCGCCGGGTACTCGATCGGCCGGAACTTCGTCGCCGCGATCGGCCCCTTGCCGTCAATCGGCTGGCCGAGGGCGTTCACGACCCGCCCGAGAAGCGCGTCGCCCACGGGAACCTGCACGATCTTCCCCGTGCACTTCACCGTGTCGCCTTCCTTGATCCCGCGGTCGCTCCCCAGGATCACGATGCCGACCGAGTCCTCTTCCAGGTTCAGCGCCATCCCGAATACGCCCCCCGGGAACTCGACCAGCTCGCCGGCCATCACCTTGTCGAGTCCGTAGACCCGCGCGATGCCGTCGCCCACCGTCAGCACCGTGCCGACGGACTCCATCTTGAGATCCGCGTCGTACTTCTTGATCTCTTTCTGGATGATCTGGGAAATCTCTTCGGGCCTGATCTGCATGCTTCGCTACCTCATCGAGGACGTCAGAAGTTCCTTCAGCCCCTTCAGCCTTCCCGACACCGACCCGTCCACCACCGAGTCGCGCACCCGGAGCGTCAGCCCCCCCAGCAGCGCGGGGTTCACCTTCGCGTCCAGCTCCACCTTCCGCCCCTTCGCCAGCGACACAAGCTTTCCGTGAAGCTTCGCCTTCTGCGCGTCGGACAGCGGCACTGCGCTCTCGACCGTCATCCGCACGACGCCCGCATACTGGTCCGCCAGGTCGTCGAACACCTCCGCGATCTCCGGGATGCACCCCGCGCGCTTCTTGTCGATCAGCTTGTCGAGAAAGTCCTGCAGCAGCTTCGACAGCCCCGGGAACACCTGCCGGGCCAGCTCCTTCTTCGCCTTCGGCGCGACCAGCGGGTGCGTCAGCGCCCGCCTCAGGTCCGCCGAGCCCCGCCACGCCTCCGCGATCTGCAGGATCTCGGTCTCGACCTGCTCGACCGCCTTCGCCTGTTCGGCCAGGGCGAGAAGCGCCGTCGCGTAACGCCGGGCGATCGTGCGTTCGATCATGCGCGCACCTTCTCGATCTCGGCGATGAAGCGCTCGACGAGTTCTTCCTGCTTCGACGCCGTCAGCTGCTGTTTCACGAGCCGCTCGGCCGCCTCGAGCGAGAGCCGCACCATCTCCTGCCGGATCTCCTCGATCGCCTTCGAGCGCTCCACCTCGATCTCCGCCTTCGCCTTCGCCAGGATGCGCGCCGCCGCCGCGCCGGCCTCGTCGAGGATCGCCTTCTTCTGCGCCGTCCCCTCCGCCACCGCCGCCGCGATGCGCTCCTGTGTCTCCTTCTCCAGTCCGGCCAGCTTGTCCTGCGCCGCCTTCGTCAGCCGCGCCAGCTCCTCTTTCTCCCGGTCCAGCTTCGCGTACGTGTCCCGGATCCCGTCCGCCCGCGCCTGGAGCATACGTCCCAGCACCGGCAGCACCCACTTCTTCAGCGCAAGGAACAGCAGGATGAACCCGATCGCCTGCGCGATCAGGACGCGGATCAGCCCGCCGTGCTCCGCGAAGTAGTCGCCGCCGTGGGCGCCGCCTTCGGCGAATGCGGGAAGGGCGCCGGCTGCGAGGAGGACGGCCGCCAGGGCGAGATTCCGGTTCACAGCTTCACCCCCAGAGCGCGGGCCGCCGCTTCCTTGGCCAGCGCGTCTACCTGCGGGCCGGCCTCGCGAAGCGCCCTGTCGCGCTCCGCCCGGATGGACGCCTGCGCTTCCGTCACCGACCGCGTGGCGTCCTCCTGCAACTTCACGAGCTGCTCCGAGCGCACCGCGACCCCTTCCTTGACGAGCGCCGTCAGCCGGTCGTACGCCTGCCGCTCGACGACCGCGATCTTCCCGGTGTACTCCGCCTCGAGCTTCTCACGCGACGCCTTCGAGGCCTCGATTTCCCCCTCGGATTTCCTCCAGTCCCCGGCGCGGCCGTCGATGACGTCCCCGACCGGCTTCCAGAGCAGGCTCCTGAGGGCGAAGTAAAGCACCCAGAACCCGGTCATCTGGATGAGCACGATGACCGGGTTGACGCCGAGCGCCTTCGCGAGGTCCTTGAGGATGTCCATGGACTAGCCGATCGTCGGCAGCTTTCCGTTGAGGAAGAAGCAGATGAGCAGCACGTAGATCACGAGCGTCTCGATGAGCGCGAGACCGATGATCAGCGCGCCGCGGATGTCGCCCGCCTTCTCAGGCTGCCGCGCGATCGACTCGACCGCGGCCGCGATCGCCTTGCCCTGGCCCATGGCGCCGCCGAACGCGGCGATGGCGAGGCCGAAGCCCATGGCGATGGCGACGTACTTGCCGAATTCGGCCTTCGCCGGGCCGTTCGGGTCGACCTTCACGGCCGCCTCCGCGCTCTCGGCGAACGCCGGGCCGGCGACAAAGAGAACGGCGACGAACACCAGGCAGAACAGCGCGAGCTTCTTCATCCTGCTTCTCCCGAATCGATTCCCTAGGGGGCTGAAAGGTTTCTAGTGTTTGTGGTCGTGGCCGTGGTCGTGCCCGTGCCCGTGCCCCTGCCCGTGCGCGTGCGCATGACCATGGTCGTGGTCGTGATCGTGATCGTGGCCGTGTCCCTCGTGCCCGGCGTGCTCGGTGAAGCCCTGCACGTAGATGCACGAGAGGCTGGTGAAGATGAAGGCCTGGAGGAAGGCGGTGAAGATGCCGAAGGCGAGCATCGGCAGGTGGACGGGGAGCCAGACGGGGTAACCCATCTTGAAGAGGACGGCGATGATGTTGTCCTCGCCGTAGATGTTGCCGAAGAGTCGAAGCGAGAGGGACATGGGCTTGGCGAACTCGCCGGCGATGTGGATGACGAACATGAGGGGTGCGAGGGCGAGGATGTCGCCCATGAAGTGCTTGAGGTAGCCGACGATGCCGTTGGCCTTGATGGCGATGGTCTGGACGCAGACGAAGGTCGTGAGGCCCAGCGCGAGGGTGGTCGAGACGGACATCGTGGGCGACTTGAAGCCCGGGACGAGCCCGATGAGGTTGTTGAAGAAGATGTAGAGGAACAGGGTTCCCATGAGCGGGAGGTATTTCGGCCCGTCCGGCCCGAGCAGGTCGATCGTGAGCCCGCGCAGCGATTCGATGGCCCACTCCAGCACGTTCTGGAGCTTCCCGGGCACTTTCTGCAGCTTGCCTCTTCCTGCCGCCACGAGGGCGATGAGGACGGAGATCGCGATGCCGCTGCAGATGATGGCGTCGAGGAATTCGGCCTGGTGGTGCGTGTTCTCGATCAGTCCCCAGCACGAGAGCCACCCCGGGACGTGCTGCCCGTGGTCCGTGATGGCCTCGAAGATCGGGTGGAAAAGGCTCGGGGGATGATCGACGCCGCCTGCCATCTCGTTCTACCTCGTTCTCACGGTGAGCGCGCCCAGCACGGCCACGGACCCTGCGAGGAGTCCCGCCCCGAACGCCGGCATGTCGGCCAGCCGGAACCGGAACAGGACCCACATCGCCCCCGCGAGGACGGCGTACTTCGCCAGCACGAACGCGACGACCAGGGCCCTGCGGCGCGCGCTCCGGTCGCTGGCGAGGCTCACCACGGCGTGCCACGTCGCGAACGGAACCACGCTGACCACGACCCCGGCCGCAACTCCCGTCGTGACACCCGGGTCCTTCCAGGCCACGGAAACCGCGGTGGCGATGAGCGCCATCCCGGCCGACGCGACGTAGACCCTTCGCAACTGGGCGTCCATCAGCGCCTCAGGAACCGGCGGTAGATGTCCCAGATCTGCGCGAATCCCGCAGCCAGCCCGAGAAGGACGCCCCCGGCCGTTCCCCAGGGCTCGAAGCCCCATTTCACGCCGGCGCGGTGCCCGACCCAGTACCCGAGTGCGGTCGTGACGGCGAGCGTCGCGGTCGCCCCGGACATCAACCCCATGACCTTGAGAGTCTCGCGGGTCCAGTCGTTCATGCTCTCTCGGTCCTGAAGTCGCGCGGCAGGATAACCGGGGTCGAACGAGTGTCAAGAAAACGGGGAAGCGCGGGGCCGGCGGTCACTCGATCTCGTACCCGACGACGCGGACGACCTTGTCGCCGCTGAACTCGACGGCGACCTTGTGCTGGTTGGCGATGCGGGCCCAGCCGTGGGTACGCCATCCGGAGCCGAGCTGCGGGTAGCGCCACTGGTCGGCGTTGGTCGGATCGGTGATGCCGGGCGGGAAGCCGCACGCGGCGAGGACCTGGGCGCGCGTCATTCCCTCGACGGGGCGGGCGAAGCGGACGCCGTCGGCGACGCCGGCCGTGCCTGCGTCGAACGAGGTCCTGGGGTCCTGCGGCGCGAGGAATTTCTGGATCTCCTGGTACTGGTCCTTGTAGCCGGCGCCGTAGCCGACCACGATCCAGAATTCGCGGCCGTCCTGCGTCCTGATCCTCCAGCGGGTGTCGTCCTTGGCGGTTTCCGCGACGGTGACGGCGGTTCCCATGGGGAGGAACTCGCCGGAGAGCCAGGACTCGAAGTCGATCTGGCTCCCGCGGACGATGCGGAGATTGGTGCGCGTGAAGCAGCTGTCGCCGATGCGGATCTGGCCGCCGGGGCCGCCGACGAGCGCCGCGATTGGATTCGGGCCGACGGACGGGCCCTGGGCGGAGGAGGCCCTGGGAGCGGAGGAGCCGCAGCCGGCTGCGGCGAGTGTGAGGAGGGAGAGGGCGAGGACGCGATTCATGACAGTGACTCCTATGGGTGGGCGGATCCACACGATAGCGGGGTGACCGGGGGCTGTGAAGGAGCGAGGAAGGGAGGATATTGCGGATGCGGCCAGGTCTGCGTTGCGGGCCCGCATTCCGGGATCGTGCGCTTCTGACGTTCCGGCCTGGCGAACGTCCGGATCCTCGGAAGGCGGGCGAATGGAATCCTGAGTATCATGATCGCCATTGTTTGATATAAGTCCTTGCGCCAAGTCGTTTTGCGTGAGTCACGGAATGCCATCCGGTATCATCCCCTTGCCCTCCTTCCTCGGAGACCCGCCATGGCAACACTCACCTGGGACCAGTTCGTCGAACGCACCCGCGCTTTTCCCGGATCCGCCATCCCCGTCCGCGACCTCGCGCGCCTCGTCAAAGACCTCGAGATCTCCGAAGACATCATCACGTCCCACCAGGCCTGGTCCCCGGATGCCTACCAGCGCATCCCCCTCCTCCGCTCCGAGAACCTCGAAGCCCTCGTCCTCTGCTGGGAGGACGGCCAGGAAACCTTCATCCACGATCACGGCCCTTCCTGCGCCGTCGCCAAGGTCTGGTCCGGCACCACCTTCATCGAGAATTTCCGACGCGCCGACAAGGGCGAACGCCCCGGCTTCGCAAAGCTCGACGTCACCGAGCGCCTCGAACTCAAGCCGGGCGACATGACCGCCAGCGACGTCGGCGGCATCCACGCCATGGGCAACCACATGGGCGGCCGACGCCGGATGATCACCGTCAACTTCTACTCGCCCCCGCTTTCGCGCATCCAGACCTTCGACCGCGCCACCGGCGAAATCGGCGAGAAGCTCTACCCCGCGCTGCTCGAAACAATCTAGCGCTGAGCCAGCTTTGATCCCATCGGTCGCTGCCGAGGGCGGCAGCCGACGGAATCAACCATGCCCAGCCGCCAGCCCCTACTTTCTCAGCTCCTTCACATAGCGCGCCATCGCCTCGCGCTGCGCCGGCGTCGCTTCAAACTTCGGCATCTCCCCCTTGCCCGTCTCCAGCTGCCGCACGATCTCCTCCTCCGTCTTCTCCGTCCCCGCGATCTTAGGGAACTTCCCCTTGCCCTGCCCCGTCGGGCCGTGGCAGATCGCGCAGTTCCGCGCGAAGATCGCCCCCATGTCCGTCTCCCCGGGCGGGACGCGCGGCTCCGTGCCGGGGAGCCAGAGGAGAAGGGCCATCAGGGCGGCGACGAAGATCGCGACGCCCGCAAGCGTCACTCGGCTGACGGGAGGGGACGGCTCCGGGGCGATCGGCTCGGCCATGCGACCGCGAATCATATCCGTCGCCGTCGGGCGCGCAACCCGGGGCTACTTCGTCGGCGTGTTCGGCCTCGGGCGCGGCCTCCAGTGCCCGTCCTCCGCCGAGCCGTCGCGCTTCTCCTCATCACGCAGCCAATCCTCCGTGTCCTCGATCTCGGACGGGCGGCCGTCGTCTCGGAGCACGTCGAGCCCGAAGAATCCGGTGATGAAATCGAAGGCCTCGACGGGGCGGAACCCGACCTCGACGCCGACGACGAGCAGGGCGAGCGAGAATCCGAACTCGTCGGCGGTGCGCGGCTGGTCGCGGAACTCCTCCTCGTACTCGGCGTCGTAGCGGCGCGCGTAGAGGCGCGGCCCGATCGATTCGGGCCCGAGCCCGCCCTCGCGGCCGCGGCGCTTGTAGATCCCGGCCCACCGGCCGTTCACGGCGAGGTGCCCCGTCTCGAACGAGGCGTCCTCGGGACCCTCGCCCGTCCAGAACCCCTCCACCTGCGCGCCGGCCTGCACGAGGTGCGTGAGGCGGACGCTCGCCCCCGCCTGCGGGCCGAGGGAGACGTCGAAATGGAAGATGTCCCCGGCGTCGCGGACGCGGTCGCGGACGTAGCCGCAGCCGGGGAGCGCGATGCCGGCTGCGAGCGCGATCAACAGGCGCGTGGCGTTTCGTCGCACGGGGACAGTCTAACGTATCGGCCCCCGGCCCCGGCCCCCTTCAGCCACCTATCCCTGCTCGCCCGCCGCCCCCGCCTTCGCCTGCCAGCGGACCTGCTTCGCGTCCGCCCACAGGTTCTCCAGCTCGTAGTACCGGCGCATCTCCTCATGGAAGAGGTGCGCGACGACGTCGCCGAAGTCGACGAGGATCCAGGCCCCGTCGTCGTAGCCCGCCATGCCCACACGCTTGCGGCCCTGCGCCTTGAGAGTCTGGGAGATCTCGTCGGCGATGGCCTGCAGCTGCTTGCGGTTGTTGCCGCTCGCGACGACGAAGTAGTCGGCGATGAAGGCGATCTTGCGGATGTCGAGCACGACGACGTCCGTCGCTCTCTTGCCCTCGGCGATCCGCGCGCACTCGACGGCGGTCTCGCGGGCTTCGTCCTTTCTCGGAATCGGGCCCTCCTTTCAGCGTTCCTTGAGCCACGCGGCGTGGGACTGGATCAGGGCCCACTGCGGCGCGTCGCCGGGGAGTTTGTAGCGGAATTCGTCCACGATGTCGTCATACTTCTTCACGGCCGCCTCGCGCCTGCCCTCCGCCTCGAGCCGCAGGGCGGCCTGGATCATCTGCGTCATCCGCACCAGCTCCGGATAAAATCCGTTCTCCGTCCCGTCGTTGCGCACGCTCAGGTCGGCATAAAGCCCCAGGATCGTCCGGCCAACCTCCTCCGCGCCCTCCGCGGCGCCGCCCTCGCGCGCCCGACGCAGCGCCCGCGCCAGCGGGCCGTCCGTCAGGAACAGGACCCGCTCGTCCGCGGCCTTCGCCAGCGCGTACTCCTTCGTGATCCCCGCGTACGTCTCCAGCAGTCGCACCCGGATCGAGTCCGTCGGCCTCCCCGCCTTCGCCGCCTCCGCCAGCTCCCCCTCCATCCGGTACGGCTCCTTCATCGCCAGCGCCAGCCGCGTCGCCTTCGCGTTCACGTCCGATACCCCGCGGCCCCGCATCAGCTCGATGTAGACGTCGTGGCCCTCCTGAAGCGCCCCCTGCGCCGCCTCGAACTCCCCGCGCCGCATCAGCTCGTGCGCCCACCGCGCGTACGCCTCCTGCATCATCCCGTCCGCCGGCGGCGTCGTGTTGTTAAGCCCCTTCGACTGCGCGAGCAGGATCGCGTCCCTCAGCGTGTGCGCCGCCGCCTCCGACGCGTCCCGCCCCGTCCACGCCCGGAACCGGTCCACCAGCCCCTGCTCCTGCGGCAGGCGGTGGAAGAGCATGTAGCCCTTGTGGAACAGCAGCTTCTCGCTCGACGGGTTCCGGCGGATCGACTGGTCCGAGTCCTCCAGCGCGCTCTTCACCCACAGCCACCTCTCGTCCTCCGACTCCTGCTGCGCGGCGATGTTGTAGGCCTTCGCCCACGCGAGGTGCTGCCAGATCTCGGCGAAGTTCGGCTGGAGACGGAGCAGGATTTCGAGGATGGCGTTCACTTCGACGTAGTTCCGCGCCTTCTCCGCCTTCATGTACTGGATCCACAGGTAGTCGATCGCCACCGCCCGCATGCCGCCCAGCAGCATCGAGCCGACGTACTCCGCCATGTACTGCGCCGGCGGCAGCTTCCCGAACGGGTTCGTCGCGGCGAGCTCCTGCTTCTCCGGCATGGAGTCCAGGCGCCTCTGCGCGAAGACCACGCAGCACAGGAGCGCGGCGAACAAGGGAAACCACAGGAAGCGCTTCATCGGAACTCCCTCATGCGCAGGAACGCGAGCCCGGCGAGCAGGGCCCCCGCGCTGTAGGCGAGGGCGAAGGCGAGGCTGTCGGCCAGGCGGGAGGCGGGGATGTCGGCGCCGCGGAGGATGGAGGGGGAGGCGTCGAACGCGTTGAGGTCGGGGATGGCGGCGAGGGAGACGCGGGAGACGGCCTGGGAGAAGCGGAGGACGGCGACGGGGAAGTCGTCGCTGGGGCCGTGGTCGTGGTCATGATCCGCCTCGGCGTGCTCCTGCTCCGCGGCGGCGATGCGTTCCTGGAGGACGGGGAGGCTCTCGCGGACGAATCCGACCATGGAGCCGGCGATGAAGACGGAGAGACCGAAGATGAGGTTGACGGGGCCGGAGAGGACGGTGGAGCCGGCGACGGTGAGGGAGAGGACGACCATCCAGAGGAGCCAGGTGGAGGCGATGGCCTTGGCGAAGTTCCACTCGAAGCTGTGGGGCGCCGAAAGGACGGTGACGCTCGCCGGGCGGACGCCGAGCGTCAGCCCGGGGCGGGCGCGCTTGACGGCGACGTCGATGGAGCCGTTCTTCCCGAACCAGCCGCGGGGAATCTCGATCTCGAAGGGGACGAGGTGCTTGGCGAAAACCTTGCGGGAGGCGACGCGCAGGGGGAGGGGAGCGTCTGGCTTCGGCTCGGACACGAAGCGGACGTCCCAGCCGAGCGCGGCGGCGTCAGCGGCGGGAACCTCGCGCGTCTGGGGACGGACGAGGATCTCGAGCTCGCCGAACGAGAGCATGTTGGGGCCCTGGACCTCGAGGCTGAGCCGGGCGCGCACGGTCTCCGGCAGGTCCTCGAGGTCGAGGCCGCGGAACGCCCAGAACGCGACGGTCTCGCCGGGGCCCGAGATGATCCCGATCAGCGGGTCCGTCTCGGAGGAGCGGGCCTCCACCTTCGACTGCGCGTCCTCCTCCTCGACCCGGATCTCCCGGGCGGCGTACTCCGTGCGCGACGCCAGCGTCCCCCCGCCCCGGTGGGCCACGACCCGCACGAAAACCGCGCAGATCGCGAATGCGGCGAGCGCGAACCCGGCCAGCAGCAGGGCGAACCCGGAAAACCGGCCGGCCAGCAGCTGCCAGCGGGAGAGCGGCTTCGTGAGCAGCGTGAAGATGCGCCGCTCCTCGATGTCGTCGGGAAGCGATACGCCGGCGAGGAACACCGCGATCAGGACGCCGAAGAACGTGATCGCCCGCTGCGCCCACGTCTCGATCAGCGGCACGCGGTCCTCGGGACGGATCGCGGGAAGGAGCGCCGTCGCCGCCAGCATCACCGCCGCGAACACGACGAGGATGACGAACACCTTCTTCCTCACCGACTCGCGGATCGTCAGCCCGCACAGCGCGCCCACCGCCCCGAGCGGCGAGCGTCGCAGGCCCAGCGCGAGCGCGGCAAGGCTCGACCGCACCTAGTTCTCCTCCCGGCGCTTCCCGATGATCGACAGGAACAGGTCCTCCAGCGTCCTCTTCGGCTCCGTGATGTCCTCCAGCAGCCCGCCCGCCGCCTCGATCGCCTGCGCGACTTCGAGGCGCTTCTCCTGCTCGATCCCGTGCACCAGGAACTGCGTTTTGTCCGGGATCCGGATCATGTCCTTCAGCGATCCCATCGCGCGCAGCTGCCCCTGGTACATGATCCCCACGCGGTCGCACACGTCCTCGATGTCCGCCAGCAGGTGGCTCGACATGAACACCGTCTTCCCCTGCCGCTTCAGCTCCAGGATCAGGTCCTTCACCTGCCGCGACACGATCGGGTCCAGGCCCGACGTCGGCTCGTCGAGGAAGATCACCTCCGGGTCGTTGATCAGCGCCTGCGCCAGCCCGACGCGCCGCGCCATCCCCTTCGAATACTCCCGCACCGGACGGTTCTTCGCCTCCTTCAGCCCGACCTGGTCCAGCAGCTGCTCGGCGCGCTCGCGGCGAAGGGCGCGCGGCATGCCGAAGAGCTTGCCGTAGAACTCGAGGGTCTCGACGGCGGTGAGGAAGCGGTAGAGGTAGGACTCCTCGGGGAGGAACCCGATACGCTCCTTGGTGGCGATGTGGGTCGGGTCCTTCCCGAGCACCATCGCGGTGCCGCTCGTCGGGTAGAGGAGGCCGAGCAGCATCTTCATGGTGGTCGTCTTGCCGCTGCCGTTGGGCCCGAGGACTCCGACGACTTCGCCGCGCTCGACCGCGAGGTTGAGGTTGTCGACGGCGGTGTTTTTCCTGCGGCCGAGGAAGCCGGTGAAGACCTTGGTGAGGTTGTTCGTCTGGATGACGGCTTCGGACATGGCGCTCCCGCTAGCGGGGAAGGGACCCGTACGTGGCGACCTTCCGTCCGGTCGCGGAATCGAGGACCACGAAGAAACGGGGGCCGGTGCCGATGACCTCGACGTCGTGAAACTCGCCGTGTCGCAGCGCGGGGACCTGCGCGGGGGAGCCCTCGATCATGCCGAGGCAGTGGGCCAGGTGCCAGGCGCCCGAGGCGTGCCTGACCTCCTCCAGCGTCACCGGGCGGCCCTGCGCCAGCGCTTCGCCAGCCTCTCGCGGGGAAGGCAGGGCTCCCTTCCACGAGCCGACCTGCGGGCCGAATCTGCGGCACAGGCGGGAGGAGACGCGGTCATAGACGCGCCGCACGAACCGCCGCGCGCCGCAGGAGGCGGTGACGCGTTCGATCGGGAGGCGGGTGCGCGGGTCGACGTTCCAGCCCGCGTCGCGCTCCGGGGTTGCGCCCGTCTCGCGATGAAGCACGGCGGCGCCTCGGTTGTAGTCGCGTACCGCGCACGCGGCGACGGAGACCGTGACCAGGACGAACGGCGACAGCAGCGTGCTCCGCGTCATCGCCCAGCCGCTTCCGCTTCGAATCGCGCGAACCAGCGAGAGAAGGGCCATGGGCGCCGACAGCAGCGGCATGAACGGGAAAGCCGCCCAGGACGCCAGCCAGGACACGGCTCCGGTCGGGCGGCAGGACGACGGGAAGCAGCACATGGTGGGGATGTTATCGTCCGGCGGAGGGGCGAACAAGGACGCAACTGCGGGCAGGGACTACGTCTCCGCCTCCCCCCTCAGGCCGAACCGCTCCATCTTCCTGCGCAGCGTCGCGCGGTTGATGCCGAGGCGCCGGCTGGCCGCCGAGAGCGAGCCTTTCGCGTCGGCCAGCGCCTTCTCCACGAGCAGCTTCTCCCACCTGTCGCTGACCGCGTCCCACGCCGCGCCTTCCGGCGCTTCCGCCAGCCAGCGCTCCACCAGCTGCTTCGCGCTTTCGCCGTCCGTGCCGCCGGCCTTCTGCTGGAGCCGCGGCGGCAGGTGCTCGGGGAGGATCGGGCCGCCGCGGGAGAGCACGACGGCCTGCTCGACGGCGTTGCGCAGCTCGCGGATGTTCCCGGGCCAGTCGTACGCGAGCATGGTCTCGAGCGCGGCCTCGCTGACGGCCTTGCCGGCGTGGCCGCCGTCCTGCAGGAACCGCGCGACGAGCCGCGGGACGTCCGCCTTGCGGTCGCGCAGCGGCGGGAGCGTGATCGCGACGACGTTGAGGCGGTAGTAGAGGTCCTCGCGGTACTCGCCGTCCGCCACGAGGCGGCGCAGGTCGCGGTTCGTCGCGGCGACGATGCGCACGTCGGCGGTCAGGCGCTCGGTCCCGCCGACGCGCGTGAACGAGCGGTCCTCGAGGAAGCGCAGGAGCTTGGCCTGCGCCGGCTGCGGCAGGTCGCCGACCTCGTCGAGGAAGACGGTGCCGCCGTTGGCCGCCTCGAACCGCCCGGGCTTCGTCCGCACGGCGCCGGTGAACGCGCCCTTCTCGTGCCCGAACAGCTCGCTCTCGACCAGCCCCTCCGGCAGCGACGCGCAGTTGATCGGCTCGAAGTTTTTCTTTGCACGCTTCGAGTTCGCGTGGATCGCGCGCGCCACCAGCTCCTTTCCCGTGCCGCTCTCGCCCGTCACGATCACGGTCGCGTCCGTCACGCACACGGCGCCGATCTTCTTGAAGACCTCCTGCATCGCCGGCGTGGACCCCACCAGCCCGCCGAGGTCGCCCTCCGCCTGGTGCTTCGCGACCTCCGCCGACACCGCGCGCCGCTCCAGCGCCCGCGCGACCGCGGACTCCGCCTCCGCCAGGTCCACCGGCTTCGTGATGTACTCGAACGCCCCCGACTTGATCGCCTCCACCGCCGTCTGCATCGTCCCGTGCGCCGTGATCACGATCACCGGCAGGTCGGGGCGCTTCTCGCGGATGCGCCGAAGGGCCGTGAGCCCGTCCATCCCGGGCAGGCGCACGTCGAGGACGACGAGGTCCACCTCGGGCGTCAGCGCGGCGAGGCCTTCCTCCGCCGTCGGTGCGACGAGCGCGCGGTGGCCGCGGCCCTCCAGCATCTGCCGGAACGCCCAGCAGATGGTGGGTTCGTCGTCGATGACGAGGGCGAGGGACATCTCCTGACGATACAACGGCGAAGAAACGAAATACGAAAAACGAAAAGGGAAAAACGAAAAGCGGCGCGGCATCCGCAGGCCGCAGCGCCTCCGGCGGCGTTTTCGTTTTTAGTGTTTCCTTTTTCCTTTTTCGTTTTTCCTGCCGTTCCCCATGCCCCGCCCCCGCTTCCCCCGCTGGCTCCCCCTCGTTCTCGTCGCCGTCACCGCGACGACCGTCGCCTATTTCCTCCCCCTCCTCGACTGGATCGCCGCCGCACAGATCAGGATCGAGACCTTCGGCGTCTGGTCCCCCATCCTCTACGTCGTCCTCTACATCCTCTTCACCCTCGCCCTCATTCCCGGCTCCGCCCTCACCTTCACCGCCGGCCTCCTCTACGGCGCCGGCCGCGGCACCGCCATCTCCCTCTCCGCCTCCACCATCGCCGCCGTCATCGCATTCCTCGTCGCCCGCTACTTCTTCCGCGAGCCCCTCGCGCGCCGCTTCGCCGGCTCCCCGCGCTTCCAGGCCCTCGACCGCGCCGTCGCCGGCGACGCCTGGAAGATCGTCGTCCTCATGCGCCTCTCGCCCGCCTTCCCCTACGTCCTCCTCAACTACGCCTTCGGCCTCACCCGCGTTCGCCTCACCACCTTCACCTTCTTCTCCCTCGTCGGCATGATTCCCGCCACCCTCCTCCTCACCACCGCCGCCGCCGCGCTCGGCGAGGCCGCCGACCGCGCCCGCCAGGAACTCGCCGAGGCCGGCACGCGCGCCCCCTCCGTGCTCACGGAAAACGGGCCGGCGAACGCCGAATCCGTGCGCGCAGGCATCTCATGGCTGCGCAACCGGCAACTCATGCTCTGGCGCGATGCCGAGACGCAGGAACTTCCGTCGCAGCAGGAGATCGCCAACCTCACCGAGGGCCTCATCCGGCGGGTCGGCATCGGCGAAGCGACCGCGCCGGCGCGGGAGGGGGAGTCCGCCGGGGAGGCGCAGGAACGCACGCTGGCCGCCCTGAAGGACGCGGCGCACGAGGCGCGCAGCGCGATCCGCTACTTCGCCGACGGCCGGCCCGGCACCGCGCGCGACCGGCAGAAGCGCGCGGCCGAGCGGTTCTCGGAGGCGCGCGGCGACGCGTCGAAGATCAACTGGGGACTCTGGAGCGCGATCGGCGCCAGCCTGCTCGTCAGCGTCGCGGTCGGCCGCGCCGCCCAGAAGGCGCTTGCCTCCGCCACCGGTCCGGCGGCGGCCCCGGCCTGATCCCTGCGCGAAGGCGGGTGACGGATTTGAACCGTCGTATGAGGGTTTTGCAAACCCTTGCCTTGCCACTTGGCTAACCCGCCGAAGGCTGGGGAATCTACGAGGGAAAAGGCGACTGAGCAAGGACTTCCGGCGGATCGGCGGGTCGGTTTCAAGTGACCGGGCGAGACCGCCGAAACGAAGGAACTGACCGCGCGGACGTAGCAGGGGACGTAGCAGGAATGTTAGGTATCGAAATGAAAACACTGAATGGCCGCGAGATCCTTCTCGGCATGGACAGGATTGGTGGTAGGCTCTCCTCTTCTCTCCAATTTTTCGGAGGTTCCCATGCGTCGCCTCCTCCTTCTGCTCGCGCTCGCGTTGTCCTGTCTCCCCGTCGCCGCCGAAGAGGCAGTCCGATTTCAGCCTCCCGAGGGTTCAAAGAAGGAAGACGTCCAGAAGTGCGCGGCGGCGTTCGAAAAGCGCCTGGCGGCGTACGGGTACGACGGGATCAAGGGGAGTGTTGAGGAATCCGAGGACAAGTCCTTGCAGGTTGTGCTGAAAAGCGAATCCGGCTGGACTGCCGCGATGTTGGAGAAGGCGACATCCTTGGCGAGACTGCCCGCGAAGACGGTCGAAATCAGACAACGGGCAGAGCTGACCGACGTGCAGCGCGAGCAGTTCAAGCCCGGCAAGTGGGATTCTCCGAAGGACGACAAGGCCCCCAAGGGAATGCACTGGTTCCGAAATCTAGATGCGGACACTCTCGCAGAGGATGTATCGGGACCCGCCGAACACAGGATCGGCACGGTCACCCTACTGAGGGACGATACAACCGTGCGCCTCACTGAGATGGGCAAGCCGCGGGCCACATCAGACGGCGACAAGAGAATCACCTACACCCTCGCCAGCGGCGCAGCGAAGCGCCTCAGGTCAGCCTTTGTCCCAGGAAATGGTTGCGGGATGTACTTCGTGATCGACGGGAAGGCGGTTGGCAAGGCCATTCTCGACATAGTGGGGATCGAAGATTCAACGCGCGATATCACCGTGTCAGGGTGGGAGTCTGAGCTACGACTGATCGAGGCAGTGATTCACAATCCGTTCCCGTTCGCGCTGAAGCCAGTTGCGGCGGACAAGGAGAAGCCGAAAGACGACGAAGGGAAGAAGTGACTTGACGCACATGCGCTCCCGCTACCCTCGGCCTTCCGCACCACCTCCTCCGCCCGAGTCGACTGAACCGGCCCGGCTCCTGCGATCACGGTGGCCTCCGTCTTCCAGCGGGACGCGCTCCACGCGCAGCAAAAGGTTGACCTGGATCGTAGGGGCGTGCGCCGTCGGGGCGCTGTTCATCGTCCTCTTCGTTCTCAGGCAAGGTCTGGCCCCCGCTGGCAGCGGCGTCGGCGTAACTCTCGGCTTTCGGAAATACGACGCGCTCGAAGACCTTGCGGAGCGGCTGACGAAGTCGGAGAAGGAACGACGACGATTGCGTGACGCTGGCGACGCAGAAAAAGCTACCGATCAGTACTTCCTTGCGGAAGTCGTCTGTATGGACAACGAGAACGCTCTCTGCGAGGTGCTGGAGCAAGAGAAAGAAAGACGCAAGCTCGGCTTTGAAAGTCGATCCTTGGGGGAAATTGAACGAGCCTTGAGGGAAGTTCTTGCGAAGAACGAGCGGTGGGGGTCGCAGGAAGAAAGGGCGCGAATGTTGAAAGCGAGCGTCCAGCGTGACAGTCAGAAGAAACGCGAGTCTGAAGACAAGGTCCAGCACGAGCGCGAAAAAGCTCGCGCCTGGTTGAACACCCTTCAGTCCCTCGCCGGCGTTTACACGTCGCCTGATGGGACGCAGCGCATCGAGTTGCAGGTCGGTCCGACGACGGATTATCACGGCAACTCGTTCGAGACTCAGGTGGAACTTCAACTTGGTGCCTTTGGTGTGATTCAAGAGGACAACTTCGGGAACCCCCGGTTCCCAGTACTCACACTGAAGGTCGATGGAAGAAAGGGCTTCGGTCCCGTTGGCGCGACCGGCTCCACCGAACACGGCGCATGCGCCCCCAAGTCCGAGATCGACTCTGCGGGACACGGGCGCTGGTCTGTCGTCCTCAACCAAGAGGAGGACGTGCTCACTTTCGATGTACCGCGCTGCGAAGGCCCTCGAAGGATCATCGTGACGTGGAATTCAAATCGCGGCGGAGGCTTGGTCTGCGAAGGTGAGTTCTTGAGCGCAAACAAGTAGAAAATTAGGCTGGGACTGATCCCCCGGCCACTTCTGGCGGGCCCCGGGGCCGACTCCACCGGCTCCGGCGCTTGCCTCTTTCGGGAGTGGAGCCCGTGCCAGTCCCCCTCGCGGACCTGCCGGAGTTGGGCGAGTCGCTCAGTTACTTCAACGCGCGCGTATTGCGAAGCGCCTACCGTGGATGGTCTCAACGCTACTCCCCGCCGCTCGACAAGCGCGACGTGCTGGCGCTCGCCTACGGCGCGATCTCAACGGTGCTGAAACCGCGTGCGACAAAGAAGGCGAGCGCGGCTTGCTTGCCTCTAGAAATCCGAACGCGCGGACGCCTTCACGCCCATATAGCTACGCTGGCCCTGTTCGAAGACGAGTTTGTCCAGGCGGGTCTTATGCCCGCCACCGGCGAACCCGCAGAGCGAATCCGCCTCACGCAAGAGAATCTGACGGCTTGGAGCAAGGAAGTGTTCAGTCCGACGCCGGACGTCAAAGAGGCAGGCCGTCGAGCGCCGAACCACGAGGGCAAAGTGATTGCGGCGGGGGAGCGCGGGGAGGCAATTCGCCGCTTTCTCTCAAAGGAAGTGGAGGGAGCCTACGCCGACGACGGCAAGCTCCTTGCCGCCCTGCGTTGGTCGCTCGCCTCCGCCGGGTATCGTCCCGCCGGCCGGAGCCGAGCAGAGAAGCGGGCCGATCTTGACGCTACCGCGGCCGCTGTCTTCGCCGAGTTCTTTCCGACCGGCGAGCTTCCACTCTTCGTAGACGACTCAGGCAGGCTAGACGTAAGTCGAACCGACCTGCGCGACCGGCTTGAGGCATCCCACAAGTCGCTCCGACTCAGGCAAGGTCAAGATGGCGTAGACCTCGCCGAGCGTGAACGGAGACGGCGCGATGCGGCGGCGCTGGCTATAGAGATCCTGCGGTTTTGTGACGAGTGGGCTCACAACCAGGCGGAGAGGGCCGCCGTTGCCTGGACACTGGGCTGCGACGAGAGCGGAGACCGTCTTGAAAAGCCCCTCGGCCTGAAAGAACTCGCGGAGCGGTTCCAAGTCGAGGCCGGCGTCGTGAAGCGGGCCGCGGCCCGCCTCCGCCGAGAGCTTGATAGTCTGCGGCGGCACATGACGGCCTAGCAAGATTCCGTCTTCTGGGCCGGATTTTTTCGGCTCCCGCCCCATCTCCTTGTGGCCCCTTGGGAGATGGAACATGACCAGAGACTTATCGAAAGGCATCGCAAACGCCGTCGCCGCCATCCGGCTGCCAGATGTGCTGACGCTGGCGCAACTTGCGGCTGCGCTCGGCTTGAAGTCTGCATCCGGCATGCGTCGGCTACTCCTGCGCGGCACGCTCGGCATTCCCTACGTTCGTTCGGGGCGTCGCTTTCTCATCCGGCGACAGGCCCTGATGGAGGCACTGGAGCAGCACGAGCGGCGCCCCCCCGAATCGCCCTCAGTCCTCCCGGCACGCGACGCCGAGCTTGTTCGAAAGATCCTCTCTCCCCGGAGGGTCCGATGAACCCCTCGAAGAGCGGTCCGGCATTGTCCGAACTGTCGATCCGCGACATCTTCGCGCTCGCGGTACTGATCGCAGAAGGCCCTGGCGAGAAGGAGCTGGAGGGATTCGAAGCGACCGAACGGTGGAGGGACCGCAAGCGCGCGATGAGGGTGTTTCGGATTGTTGACGCGTTCATCGCGGCACGAGACGGGAGGGGTGACAAGTGAGCGCCTCCCCCGAAGTCGTCTCCGCCGCCCTCGTACACGCAGCCAACGGGCTCCCCGTCTTTCCCGTGAAGAAGGACAAGACTCCTGCCACCCTTCACGGCCATCTGGACGCCTCCCTCGACGCGGCGAAGATCACGGAAATGTTCGCGGCGGCGCCCGAAGATGCGGGGCTCGCCTGCGCCACCGGAAACGGCGTCGTTGTGCTTGACGTGGACCCACGACACAACGGCGACGATTCCCTCGACACTCTGACCGAGGGCGGGAAACGGCCGCTCCCGCCAACGCCCCAAGTCCTGACCGGCGGCGGGGGGAGACACTTCTACTTCTCGGTTCCCCCCGGCGTTCGCGTGCCATGTCGGACTGGACTCCTATCCGGGCTCGACGTCCGCGGCGACGGCGGCTACGTCGTAATGCCTCCTTCCGTTCACGCATCGGGGAGGCGTTACGAGTGGGAGGCGTCGTCTGAAGGCGTCCCTCTCGCGCCGGTCCCCGATTGGCTCTTGGAACTGATCCTTAAGGGGTCGCCGAAGGCGGCTCCTTTGACGGACGAGCCCGAAGCCGTGATTCACGAAGGGCAGCGGCACTCGTGGGCGGCCCGGCACGCTGGCAAGCTGCGCCGCGCGAGCGCGTCGGCGGAAGAGATCCTCGCAGCACTCCGCACATTGAACAAGTCTGGCAAGTTCAAGCCCCCCCATGACGATGCCGACCTCGAACGGATCGCCCGCGATATCGGGGGGAAGCCCGTCTCCGCCGCGACGGCCGCGGACGGCGCGCCGAATACTGAGGAGGACCCGATCCTCGACGAAGCGGAGCGTGCCGAACGAGAGTACCTCCGGCCTCCCGTTGACGCGCTCGGCGAACCGCTCGCTCAATTCGTCCATGAGGCGGCGGACGGACTCGGCGTTGATCCCGCCTTCGTCCTGCTCCCGCTCATGGCCGCCGCCGCCGGGGCCATCGGCAACGCGGCGGTAGTCGAACTCAAGCGCGGCTTCCGGCAACCGGCAATTGTCTGGGCCGGTATCGTCGGCGAGTCCTGCACGGCGAAATCTCCCGCCGTCGAGCAGGCGCTGGCACCGATGGAGAGTTTCCAGCGATGCATGGACACGAAGTACTCGAAGTTGGAACGGGAGTACTCGGCCAGACTCGCCGCTGAGGCAAGCAAGCCGATGAAAGGCAAGGAGGCGGGCGAAGTCTCTCCGCCGCCCGTGCGAATCCAGCGCATCGTTTCGGATTCAACCGTTGAGGCGCTCGCTGACGTGCTGAAGTCGAATTCGCGCGGCGTGATTTGCAAGCGCGACGAACTCGCGGGCTGGCTGAAGTCGATGAATCAATACAAGAAACAAGGCGGTGCGGACGTGGCGCACTGGCTGGAAGCGTTTGATGGGCGCTCGGCGCGGATCAACCGGAAGTCGTCAGGCTACGTTTACGTCCCGCACTTCTCCGTCTCCATCGTCGGAGGGATTCAACCTGGACTGGTTCACTCCGCGCTTCCCGAGGAGTACCACGTCTGCGGACTCGCGCCGCGCCTCCTCCTCGCATGGCCGCCCCGGCGGCGTCTGAAGTGGAACGAGGAGCGCGTACTTTCGGAGACCGCCGAGAAAGCCGTCAACTGCGTGTTTGATGGACTCCTCAACCTCGCGCCGGAGTCAAGCGATCCCTTCACCGGGGAAATTACGCCGCGCGTCCTGAAACTCGCGCACGAGGCGAAGAAGATTTGGCGCGACTTCTACGACGCGCACCACGAAGAAGGTGAGTCCCTCGAAGGTTCGGAAGCCTCCGCCTGGGGGAAGATCGAACTTTACGCGGCGCGCTTCGCGCTGATCTTCGCGTGCGTGAAGGCGGTTTGGAAGGGCCGGCAGCCGGTAGAGGTTGACGCCGACTGCATGATGCGGGCCGTGCAACTCGCGCGCTGGTGCGGCATCGAAACGCGGCGCGTGCTTCGCGTGGCGAAGGAAGGGGCGGCGGCGACGCTGCGGCGCTCCCTGCTCGACTGGCTTCGTCGGCGCGAGCCGATGACCGCGAACGAGTTGCGCCGGTCCTACAGGCCGCTGCGTGGCGCGGGCAAGGCCGAGGCCGCACTCGAAGACCTGGTCCGGCGCGGCTACGGGACCTGGCAGGAGTCGCCATCGGCCCGCAAGGGGCACGTCGAGCGGCGTTTCGTGGCCCGCCCGGCTCAAGGTGGACAAGGTGGACAAAGTGGACAAAGTGGACCGGTAGACAACGTGGACGGCGGCGGAAGCCCCCCTCCGTCGGAGGGCGAAGTGTGAGCAGCGCTGCCGAGATCCTCGCCGACGCCCACGCCGCCGGAGTCAAGCTGCATCTGGCCGGCGACCGCCTCACCTGGGCCGGGCCGATGACGGAGGATTTGCTCTTCCGCCTCCGAACGTACCGGCGCGAGGTGTCGGACCTGCTCGACTGGATCGCCGAGGCGACGCTAATTGTGGACTGCCGGGCGGCGGCGACCGCGTGTTGGAGCTGCGGGAGCGAAAATCGCCCCCTTCATCGTGACGCGGGCGGTTTCCTCGCCTGCTCTTCCTGCCTCTCCGTCTACCCTGTCTACTCGTCTACGTTGTCTGCGTTGTCTACTTTGTCCGATCCAAGTAGACAAAGTGTGCAAGGTGGGCAGGTAGACAAGGTTGGCGCCAGGCCCTCGGCGGAGGCCGGGCGAGGCTGCGGCCCGGTCGCCCAGGCCGGCGAAATTACGCCCGCTTCAGCGCAAAAAGTGACAGGTTTTCAGCATCCGAGGGCCCCTTGCCATGCGAAAAAATAGCTCCCCTTCGGGCGCGTGGGCCCCCCGGATTGCGAAACGGCCGCCGCAGAAGAACGCGTCGGCCCCCGCCCCCCTCCCGATACTTCCGAGAGGAAGCTCAGCGATTCATGGACGCGCCCAGAGACTGTACGTAGCGCTCGCGCGCCGGAGGAATCGCCGCAGGCGGGCGCGGATTGAGATGGTTGTCGAGAGGGCTCAAGACCGAGTAGCTCGAATCCGCGGTCTCTCCGACTTCCCGCAGCTTCTGGACTATCCGAAGAAACTCACGGATCAATTCGATGTCGATCCGAGGATTCCTCTCAGCTACTTCCTCGATGTCCCAAGTCATGAGTTCATCCTACTAGAAGTAGGCGCGGGAGTGAACGAACGAGAGAAACTTCCCGTTTTGGACGTGATCTCGCAAGCAGGAGAAGTAGCTTCTCACGCCGTCCTTCAGTACTTGATCGGTAGAGAAGTCGTCGATCTTGAGTCCAAGCTCCAACGTCAACACGTCCTTACCGATACCACGACCGTGGCTCTGCCACCGCTGGTGGTCGTTCAGCGCCCTTGCGATCTCCGAGGCCCTCTCATCTTTCATCTTCTTCGTAACCGGGATCTTCCTAGTCTCCGTCACGTTCCAGTTCTTGAACTTGTACTTCGTCAACCACTGCCTGATGAGAGTATCGGACAAGGCTGCGGCGAGTTCGAACTTGTGAAGCTCTGCAAGATCCAGAGACTTCAATTGAACCAGTTCCGCGCTGGTGAGCGTACCTTGCCGCGACTTCTCGATGAGACGTTCAGCTTGAACCAGGTAGGAGAGCGCTGGGACCAGGCTGCCATCTTCGCGCTCCACCTGCGGATCAATCGGTCCAAGACAGGAGAAGTAGTCCATCAAGATCGCATCGCCCGAGAGCGCCAAGACGGTGCCCGCGGAGAGCGCGTAATCAGGGACGAGAAACCTGACTTCCGGGTAGTGGGTCCGAAGCACATTCACGATGCGCTCAACGGTCTCGATAATCCCGCCCGGGGTGCAGAGGACTACCAGGAGCGAGGCTCGCCGGGTCGGCAGTTTTTCGACTGCGCTGCGGATTTTGGACTCGACTCCGGGGATGATCGGGCCGTAAACACCCAGGAGGTCTGAGTTGAGGTGGTTCTCAATCGTGCCGGCTTCGCCGTCAAGCCAAGCCCGTACCGCCGTGGCAGCAGAGGGCGGCGACAAGTTTGGAAGTGGGGAACTCATGCGCGAATTTCGGTGGTCGACCCACCAGATGATTCGGAGCGCAATCATCTTAGACCGGCGCAAATGGTCAAGACTTTGCTCGAAGATCAGCTCGAATTCCAGAGCCGCTCGGGCACACGTATCCAACCGTTCCGTCAGATATTTTCCCCCTTGACTCCTCGGATCGTAGTGAGTATATTCACTACATGAACAACGCAACGCGTCGGGAGGAAACGATGAAAGCAGCCATCGGATACGTCCGGGTTTCGACGGAGGGGCAGGCGGCGGAGGGGGTCTCCCTCGAAGCGCAGGAGGCGAAGATCAAGGCCTGGTGCGCGGCGTCCGGCTTCGCCCTCGCCGCCGTTCACGTTGACGCCGGGCTCTCCGGCGGGCGGGCGGACAATCGGCCGGCGCTTCAAGCGGCCCTTGCCGACGTGACCCGGCGGAAGGGCGTCCTCGTTGTCTACTCCCTCTCCCGGCTCGCGCGTTCAACGCGGGACGCCCTCGACATCGCGGAGCGGCTCGACAAGGCGGACGCCGACCTCGTTTCACTCTCCGAACGACTCGACACTACCTCCGCCGCCGGGCGCATGATCTTCCGAATGCTGGCCGTGCTGGCGGAGTTCGAGCGGGACCAGATCGCGGAGCGGACGAAGGGCGCGATGGCTCACCTCCGGGCGAACGGGAAGCGCATTTCGGGGCGAATCCCCTACGGCTTCGCCCTTGCCCCGGACGGCGAGAATCTGCTCCCCCTCCCCGCGGAACAGGAGAGCATCGCCCTCATGCGCCAGCTTCGCATGGGAGGGCTGACTTTCGCCGGGATCGCCGCCGCCCTCGAAGCGCGCGGGATTCCCTCCAAGCTGGGCGCGAAGTGGACCCCGGCGACGATTCGCCGAATTCTCGAACGGGAGGTCGCATGAAGGAGACGCCGCGCCAAAAGGCGCTGCTCGACAAGCTCGCTGACGTGCTGAAAGGGACCAGCCCGGAGCGGCTCCGGTCCTTGCTCGAAAAGACGCAGAGCGTCCAAATCCGTGTGACGGCTTCGGACAAGTCCTCGATGGCGGAAACGGCGTCCGCGCTCGGGCTCACCGTCACGGACTACCTGACCCGGCTGCACCTCTTCGCCGTGGAGGTGCTGGCCAGAGAGAAGGGAGGTCGCCGTGAGTGACCGCTTCGGGTACGTCCTGAGACGTCCGGGCTCCGGCTCCTACTCCGTCCGCTTCTCGTGGGGCGGGCGCGAAATCTGGCGGCGAGGCGGAACCACGCGCGCCGCGGCAAGCGCGAAGCTGTCGAAAGCCCACGCGCTGCTCGTGAACGGCCACAAGCTCGACGATGTTCTCCGGCAAATCTTCTCCGACCGGCGCAACGGCAAATCGTTCCGCGAGGTCGCGCTCGACTACCTCGCGGCCGTCGAGGCCGAGGGGAGCAAGCGACCGACGACGCTCCGATTCGACAAGGCGCGCATGGTGCGAATCTGCGTCGCTGACTGGACCGCCCGCGACCTTGACGAGATCCGAGTCGCGGACCTCCACCGCTGGCGGGACGCGCTCCGGGCGAAGGGGCAGTCCGCCGCGACCGTGAACCGCGCCGCCTCGCTCGCCTCCGTCGTCTTCTCCTGGGCGGTCGGGCGCTCCCTCGCGGACGAAAACCCCTTCCGCCGCATGAAGCCGCTCAACGAGGCGAAGGACCGGAAGGAGACCTACGCCCCCACGCCGGAGGAAATCGCCGCGCTCGTCGCCGCCGCGCCCGACCGGCTCCGCGTCTACCTGCTCGCGGCATCCGACCTCGGCGCGCGTCCTGCCGAGTTGCGCCGGGCCCGTTGGGAAAACGTGGACCTCGAAGGCCGGACCTTCACGATTCCGCCGGAGGACGCGAAGACAGGCCGGGTCCGCGTCCTGCCGCTGACGGCGCGACTCGCCGAGGCGCTCGCCGGCTTGAAGGCGCGGGCGAACGTCCTGCCGATCTCGGGCGAGTCGCCGCGCGTGTTCGAGCGCGTGAACGAGAAGGCGCTGTACCTGGACTTCGCCAAGGCGAAGAAGGCGGCGGCGGAGGCGCTTCCGTCAGGCCGCTGGGAGGCGATCACGCCGCGCTGCCTCCGCACCGCGTTCGCCAGCGACCACGCGCGCCTCGGGACGCCGCTCCCGGTGCTGGCGGCGATGACGGGGCACGGGTCCTACCGGGTGCTGGAACGGCACTACGTCAAGCTCGCCGCGCAGTCGGCCGGCGCCGACGCGGCCGCTCGCTTCGAGGCGCTTCGTAATACAGAAAAGACCGGCGAGAAGCAGGCCGGAAGTTAGGGTCGAATCTCCGCGGAATTCGAGGGCTCGACGTAGCAGGAGACGTAGCAAGCTCACCCGGCACTTTTCAGAAGTCAAGCCGCTCGCGGGACTTGGCAAAAACAGGGGGTGGGATTTGCAAACCCTTGCCTTGCCACTTGGCTAACCCGCCGGTCATCCTGCGAAGGGCCAGAGTCTAGCCTCCGCCACTCCGCTGTCAATCGCGCCCCGGGCCAACGCCGGAAGCCCGCCGCCGTAGTATCTGCCGGATTCGCTTCAAGGGGGTTTCATGAAGTTCGCTGCGCTGTTCTCCGTCGTCATCGCGGCGTCCCTTCTCGTCGCGGCGCTGGTCCAGGCCGCCACGCTGAAGAGGAGGCTCGACGCCGTGCCTGCTCCCGCCGCGGGCGCGGCCGCGGCCGCGCCTGCCGAGCTTCCGCCCTCGCCCTACGAGATGGCCGAGCTCGCCCGGCGCCTCGAGGCCTGCTCCGCGCGCCTCGACGCAAAGATCAAGGACGAGACGACGTCCCTGCGCGAGTCGCGCGAACGCCTCGCCGGTCTCAAGGGCCGATCCGAGGAGTCGCTCGCCGGCGTCCAGCGGGAGTCGCTCGCCCTCAAGGAGGAACTCGCCAGGAACGCCGCCGACAAGGAGAAGGTGGCGGAGCTCACGAAGAAAATCCGCACCGAGCAGCAGAAGACCATGTTCAAGCGCTTCGTCGGCGAGCGCATGAAGGGGGAGATGGAGAAGGTGAAGGCGGAGCTCGGCCTGTCCCCTGAGCAGTCCGCGCAGTTCGACAAGGTCGGCGAGGAGATGTTCGACAAGTTCGCCGAGGTCGGTTCGAGCTTCATGGACGGCGAGGCGAACCCCGCGAAGTTCCAGGAGCTGGTCACCGAGACGAACACGAAGATGCAGACCTTCATGACCGAGGACCAGTTCAAGAAGTACCAGGACATCCAGCAGCGCCAGTTCGGGGGGGGCCGCCGGCAGAACGGCGACGGGCAGGGCGGCCAGGAAGGAGGCGGACAGTGAGCGACCGACTCGCCGCCGTCAGCTGCGCCGTCTCGCTCGCCCTCGCCGGCGTCGCGGGATGGGCGCTTCACGACATGCGCCGGCTCGAGAAGAAGGTCGCAGCCCTCGAGCACGTCCCGGAGCCCGGCGCGCTTCCCGACGCCGCCCGGCCGGAGACCGACGACCCGCGCGGGGCGCTGGCCTCGCGGGTCGAGGTGCTCGAGCGCAGGCTCGCGCAGGCCGACTCGGACTACGACTTCAGCCTCAAGGCGTTCCAGGAGGAGGCGGGAAGCGCCTCCGCGGAGATCGACGAGCAGGCGGCCGAGATCATGGCGAAGCTTGCGGAGATCAAGGCGAACCCGCCGAAGGAGCTGACCGACGCCATCCTCGAGGAGCAGGTGCGAGCGGGGCTGTTCGAGAAGCGCAAGAAGGACACGAAGAAGCTGCTGAAGAAGCAGGCCGACAAGCAGATGAAGTCCGCGAAGGAGAAGATGAACCTGTCGGCCGAGCAGGTGGAGGAGCTGAAGAAGTTCTTCGAGGTGCTGCAGGGGGAGTGGAGCGAGACGATCGCGAAGATCTTCACCGGCGAGGAGATCCCGCAGGCCGAGCTGGAGGCGAAGGTGAACGACACGAAGGCGCGGACGGACGCGAAGATGAAGGAAGTGCTGAAGCCTGAGCAGTACGACACGTGGACGAAGGAGGTGGCGCCTTCGTTCTTCCAGGACCCGTTCCGTCCGGGAGGCGGCCGATGAAGATCGTGCTGCTGGCGGCGGGGCTCCTGGCGGCCGCTGCGGGCGCCGCGGCCGCGTGGTTCGCTCCGGTGAGGACGGACATCGCCGTGCGGCCGGCCCGCGTGGACGACGAGGGGCAGCCGATGACGGCGAAGCCGCTGTCGTCGCTGACGGAGGCGGACCGCGCCGAGGCGGAGCGGCTGCTGAGGAAGGTGGACGAGCTGGAGGCGAAGCTGGACCGGCACCAGGAGGCGGCGTCGGCGGAGTGGAACGCGCTGCTCTCGGAGGTCGACCGCGAGAACGCCCGGCGCACCGTGGAAGGCGAGCGACTTGCGGGCGTCGTGCGGGCCGCGGGCGGAAAGCCCGTCGACGCGCAGGTCGAGGAGATGATGGAGGAGACGTCGCGGAAGCGCGTGCGCGGGTTCCTGAAGGGTTGGATCGACACGGAGGCGAACGCGCTGAAGGCGCATCTCGGACTGGCGGGGTCGCAGGCGGCGGCGGTGGACCGGCTGGTGGAGGACATCATGCGGGAGGAGGAGGAGAAGATCGCGAAGGACGACCCGGACAACATCATCGGGTGGCGCCCGGACGTGATGAAGAGCGCGCGGGAGAAGCTGCGCGAGGGGATCGAGCCGATGCTGACGGGCGAGCAGAAACCGAAGGCTGAGGAGTGGTTCAAGGAGAACGACTGGGGCCGGGCGTGGAGGGAGTCGCAAAAGAAGAAGGAGGAGGCGCGGTAGTCCGAGTTTTCAACAAATTCCGGGGCCGGGGCCACCCCCGGCCCTTTCCGTTTCTGTAACCCCTTGTCGTGCCTCAACCTCCGTGCCGCGGCGCGCACCCTTCTCTTCCTTGACTCGCCTTCCCCCTCCTCCCTACAATCCCGCCCCTTAGTGCTGGGGGTTTCCCGTTCTGCTCTTCAAAGGAGGGCTTGATGAGCGCCCGCGTCCTGCAGTCGCTGACACTGTCCGCTTTGCTTCTCGCCGGGACCGCCGCCTTTGCGCAGGGTCCCGATGAGGAACAGTTCAAGACCCTCTACCGCGAGGGCCTCGACCTGTACCAGCGCGGCCAGAAGAAGGAGGCCTACGAGAAGCTGGAGCAGGCCCTCCGAATCAAGGTCGACGACAAGCTCGTCCTGTACATGCGGGACGAGATGAGCTGGAAGACGCTCCAGATGATGCTCATGGACGGCGGCGAGATCCGCCAGACCGCGCTTCGCATCATGGAGCTGGCCAAGAGCAAGGCCCAGAACCTCCGCAAGAAGCCGGAGGAGATCGAGGCCTACGTGATGCAGCTGGATTCGACGAAGTTCGTGCAGGTGCAGGAGGCGGAGTACCACCTCCGGGCGATCGGCACGTACTCGAACGGGCCGCTGATCGCGCACCTGGGCGACCCGAAGAGCGAGACGCTTCGGACGAACGTGATCGTCTGCCTGTCGCACATGGCGGAGGAGTCGACCATGGCGGTGGCGGACGCGCTGAACTCGACGGACAAGCTGACGCAGCAGAACGCGTGCGTCGTGCTGGGGAACATCGGCGACATTCGCGCGCTGGGCGAGCTTCGCCGGGTCGTGGAGGCGGGCGGGATCGACGCCGAGGTGAAGACGTTCGCGCAGCGGGCCATCGACCGGATCATGGCGGCGCACCCCGAGGAGACGACGCTGGCGGGGAAGAGCGCGAAGGAGACTTACGTGATGCTGGCGGAGCGGTGGTACCGGTCGCATCCGTCGGTGATGCACTACATGTTCGGCGACTACGTGGTGTGGCGCTGGAGCGCGGAGCAGAACAAGATCGTCGGCCGCGACGTCCCGCCGTTCGCGATGAACGAGGAACTGGCCGAGGAGGCGCTGCACGACGCGATCCAGATCGACAACGCCTATGCGGACGCGTGGAGCCTGATCGCCTGCGTGTCGTTCCAGCAGTACGAGGAGGCGGGCGTGGCGCTTGAGGACGCCGAGAAGCAGTTCTCGCTCGGGTACATCAAGCAGGAGGACCTGGACGGGCTGAAGAAGGAGATGGCGTCGATCGAGCAGGCGAACTTCCTGGGCGTGATGGCGGGGCGCGACGCGCTCTACCGTGCGCTGGCGAAGTCGCTGGCGGACGACACCGCGCAGGTATCGGTGGCGATCTGCTGGGCGCTGGGCAAGACGGCGCTGGGCGGCGACCTGGTGTCGGCGGGCGACGTGATCGGTTCGCCGCTGACGGAGGCGCTGAAGAACGAGGACAAGCGGGTGCAGTACGCGGCTGCGGAGGCGATCATCCGGCTGAACCCGACGCAGGCGTTCGCGAACGTCGAGCTGGTGGCGTCGAACCTCGGGCGGGCGATCCGCGAGCAGGCGGTGCGGGTGGCGCTGCTGGTCGAGCCGGACGACACGACCCGGGCCCGGATGGCCGAGACGCTGTCGCAGGCGGGGATCTACGTGGTGCAGGCGTCCAGCGCGAAGCACGCGCTGCTCAAGATCAAGGAGTTCCCGGTCGAGGACGTCATCATCTGCGACGGCCAGACCCTGAACACGGTCGTCTTCAGCGTCGAGATCCGCGGGAAGAACCAGGCGGAGACCTCGGTGCTCGATTCGCTGCAGCAGGACCTCCGGACGAAGCAGGTGCCGATCGTCGTCACCGGCGCGAACGCGGAGGAGATCAACAAGTGGCAGGGGATCTTCAAGACCGAGGTGAAGGACTACGCCGAGAAGGGCCTTGACGGGGCGGCGTGGCAGAAGAAGCTCGATCCGCTGATCGAGCCGACGATGGACCGGTCGAAGCAGCGGGCGGAGAAGGCCGCGATTTCGGCGGCCGAGGCGCTCTCGCTGATCAAGATCCAGAACACGGTGCTGACGAACCTCGGGGCGGCGGTGGAGGGCGGGATCGCGGCGCTGGACGGCCGCACGGACTCGATCCGGATCCCGGTCTGCAAGGCGCTCGGCTCCCTCGGCGACCCGGCGGCCCTGGACGCCCTGTCCAAGGTCCTGGCGGACGCTTCGAACGACAAGAACGTCCGGATCGCGGCGGCCGGCGACGGCCTCGCGCGGATCTACCAGCAGTCGGCGGTCGCCCCCAGCGAGGACCAGGTCAAGGCCCTCATCGCGGGCATCACCGACGCGGACGTCGACGTCCAGCGGGCCACCTCGCGGGCGATCGGCGCGGCGCGGCTTACGAACGAGCAGCGCGCGGCGATCTTCGCGGCGAAGAGGCTCCACCAGCTCAAGTAGTCGTCCTGAAGGCGGATTCAAAGGCCCCGGGCAGCCCCCGGGGCCTTTCCTTTTTTTCCGGCGGCGCCCTCAGGGTAGAATCCCGGCGTCGGGGGGACGTCCGCCGTCGGAGCCTGCCTCCATGCGCCTGATCGCCGTCGTCCTTGCGCTCGCCCTGCCCTCGGCCGCGCACGCCGGGTTCGCCTTCAGCTGGTCCCACTCCAGCAGCGATTCGCACTGGTCCGTCACCGTCGGCGTCGGCGGCTACGGCTCCGCCATCGTCCCCGTCGCCCACCGCGCCTGGGGACCCGTCATCCACGCCCGCTGGCCCGCCCCCGGCGGCCGCTTCATCGCCACCACCGAAAACGTCTGGCTGTACAACCCCTACAACCCGCCCAGCTACCGCACGTTCGGCCTCGTCTACCTCGACGCGAACGGAAGCGTCACGGGCGTGTCCGAATACCCGCGGTCGGGGCGCGGGTTCGACTACGACCTGACGATCCTGCAGGAGGAGGCGGCGCTGCGCGAGAAGGGGCTGGGGCGCGCCGGGGCCGAGACGAAGAAGGCGCGGGCGAAGGCTATCCAGGCGGGCCTGGCGTTCCTGCGGGAGAGGAACTACCGCGACTCACAGACGGCGCTCAAGGACGCGGTCTGGGCCGATCCGTCCGACGGCCCCGGCGCCATGCTGTACGGCACGGCCCTTCTCGCCGCCGGCGACGTGCGCCCGGCGGCCAAGGCCATCCGCCGCGGCCTCGAGGCGATGCCCGATTTCAGCGGGGACCTGGCCCGACTCGCCGACCTCATCCCCGACCGCGCCGAGCGCGACCGCATCGCGGCGGACGTCGAGTCCCGCCTCCGCTCCGACCCCGCGGACGCCGACGCCAGGTTCCTCGCCGGCTGGATTCTCTTCTCCACCGGCGATCCCGCAAAGGCCGGCGAGCACTGGAAGCAGCTTCCCGAGGACCCGCTTCGCGAGCGCCTGCTGAAGCTCGCCGCGGGGTAGGGCCGAGGCCGTTTCTCGCCGTCGCCGAGGGGTCGGGCTATAATTTCCGGGTGCACGAAAACTCCTTCGGCGCCCTCGCCGTCCAGCGGGGGTTCCTCAGCCTCCGCCAGCTCAACGAGTGCCTCGCGCTTCAGCACAGCCTGCGCCAGCAGGGAAAGACCGCGCCGAAGATCGCGACGATCCTGATCAAGAAGGGTCACATGACGGTGGCGCAGGCACGGGAGGTGATCGACGCGCAGTCTCAGCGCGGGGCGGCGCCGGTGGAGGAGGGGGTGGACGAGATCGCGCTGGCGGACGAGCAGGACCTGTCGTTCGGCGCGGTGGCGATCGACCTGGGGCTGGTGACGATCGAGAAGGTGAACGAGTGCCTTGCGGCGCAGCGGCAGCAGCGCGAGGAGGGGCCGCACCACCGGCGGATCGCGGCGCTGATGACGGACCTGGGGTACCTGACGGGCGAGCAGGCGAAGATGGTGCTGAAGGTGCAGCAGAAGAAGCGCGGGTACGAGCTGATCCCGGGGTACCGGGTGCTGTCGCCGGTGGGGCGCGGGGCGATGGGGACGGTGTACAAGGCGCTTCAGGTGCGGATGGAGCGCGAGGTGGCGATCAAGATCCTGTCGCCGAAGTACGCGCAGCGGCCGGAGTTCGTGGAGCGGTTTTTCCGGGAGGCGCGGGCGGCGGCGAAGGTGTCGCACGCGAACATCATTCAGGGGATCGACGTCGGGGAGCACAACGGGCTGTACTACTTCGTGATGGAGTTCGTGGAGGGGAGGACGGTCGGGTCGATCCTGTCGAAGGGCGAGGTCTTCGAGACCCGGGAGGCGTGCTCGATCGTGAAGCAGGTGGCGATGGCGATGGAGGCGGCCTGGACGGCGGGGCTGCTGCACCGGGACATCAAGCCGGACAACATCATGGTGACGGACGCGGGTGTGGCGAAGCTGTGCGACCTGGGGCTGGCGAAGGCGATGGCGGGGGACCCGGACGAGACGGACCCGGAGTTCGCGGTGGGGACGCCGGACTACATCTCGCCGGAGCAGGCGATGGGGTCGGAGGACGTGGACATCCGGAGCGACATCTACTCGCTGGGCGCGACGTTCTACCACATGGTGACGGGCCAGCTGCCTTTCACGGGGATGGACGCGGTCTCGGTGATGCGGAAGCACGCGACGGAGCCGCTGGTGGCGCCGCGGGTGCGGCGTCCGTCGCTGCCGCTGGGCGTGAACCTGGTGATCCTGCGGATGATGGAGAAGACCTCCGCCGCGCGCTACCAGCAGCCTGCGCAGCTGATCCGGGACGTGGACGCGATCCTGGCCGGGCAGGCGCCGCCGACGTTCCGCGCCGCGATGGAGCGGGGCCCGGTGGCGACCGTGGCGGGGGAGGGAGCGACGAAGGGTTCGAAGTTCCCGATCCTGAAGAGGTATCGGAGGTAGCGGCGCTTTCATGAAGTGCTAATCTTTCGCTCACGGGAAGCTCATGGACCCGGAGTTATTGTTCTCATGAATCCTCAACCATTCCGCCCGCCTCACCGCGCCCGCAGCGAGGTCTTCCCATGCGAATCCTCCTGGTCGAAGACGAAC
Organism: Planctomycetia bacterium; assembly: GCA_020849035.1. GTDB lineage: Bacteria > Planctomycetota > MHYJ01 > WSZJ01 > WSZJ01 > WSZJ01. The sequence goes on along the minus strand of JADLHC010000253.1, from coordinate 4,965 downwards.
CCAAGGTCGCCTCCTTCGTCGCCCGCGGCTTGAAGTCCGAGAGCTACACCGTCGACATCGCTACCGACGGCATCGAGGCCGAGCACCTTGCGAGCACCGAGTCCTACGACATCATCATCCTGGACATCGTCCTCCCGGGGAAAGACGGGCTGGAAGTCCTGCGCTCCCTCCGCGAAAAGAACCTCCGCACGCCCGTCCTCCTCCTGAGCGCGCGCGGCCGCGTCCAGGACCGCGTGAACGGCCTCGACGCCGGCGCGGACGACTACCTCACGAAGCCCTTCTCGTTCGAGGAACTCCTCGCCCGGGTCCGCGCCCTCCTGCGCCGAGGGCGCGGCGACGGCGCCGTCGTCCTCACGATCGGCGACCTGACCCTGGACCCCGCCAGGCACCGCGTCACCAAGGGCGGCGCGGCCGTCGACCTGACGCCCCGGGAGTTCGCCCTCCTCGAGTACTTCATGCGGAACCCCGACCGCGTCCTCACGCGCACCATGATCGCCGAGCACGTCTGGGACCATCACTTCGACACCGGCACCAACGTCATCGACGTCTACGTCAAGCACCTCCGCGACAAGGTCGCTCCCGAGGGCTCCGAGGAGCTCATCCAGACCGTCCGGGGCGTGGGCTACCGGATGATGCCGGCGCCGTGAAGCGCCTGAGCACGATCCGCTGGAAGATCGCCATCAGCGCCGCGGGCTTCACGCTCGCGGCCCTCTCGCTGCTGGCCGGGTATTTCTACTACCGGCTCATCCGGAACGTGGACCGCCAGCTCGACCGCTTCATCGACGAGGAGACCCACGAGGCCGAGCTGACCCTCGCCTCGGGCGCCGACGCGCTCGTGGAGGAGCTGGCGGAGGACGACAAGATCCACGAGCGCGCCGGCGTCTGGTTCCATCTGGCGCATGCGACCCGCGGCACCCTGTTTCGCAGCACGTCGCTCGCACCGGGCGAGCTGCTCGTGACGCCGGAGCTGCGCCGCGCCCTGGAGTCGGAATCGCGCGTCTGGTCGAGGGTCCGGGTGAAGGACCTGCCCGCGAGGGTCCGGACGACGAAGTGCGAGCTCAAGGACGGGAGCTTCGCGTACCTGCAGATCGCGCTCACGGAGAAGGACGCGATGGCGTCCCGGGCGAACTTCCTCGGCCAGCTCGCGCTGGCGGTCGTGCCGTGCGTCCTGCTCGCGATGCTCGGCGGATTCGTGGTCGCCCGGCGTGCGACGGCGCCCATCGACGACATCGCCGCAGCCGCGACGCGGATCCAGTCCACCGGCCTCGGCGAGCGGATCCCCCTGCGCGGAACCGGCGACGAGCTCGACCAGCTTGCGGCTGTCCTCAACGCGACGTTCGCCGCCCTGGAGGAGTCCTTCGCCCGCGTCCGCAACTTCTCCGCCAGCGCTTCCCACCAGCTCAAGACCCCGCTCACCGTCATCCGCGGCGAGGCCGAGCTCCTCCTGCGCGAGCGTCCCGGGGACGCCGACGTCGCCCGGTTTGCCGCCATTGCCGAGGAGGCCGCGCATCTCGCGCGGATCGTCGACCAGCTCCTGTTCCTTGCCCGCGCCGACGCGGAGAAGGTCGAGGTCGGCCTGGCTCCGCTTGGGCTCAAGGCGCTCATCGAACAGGGGCTCCGGAGGATCGAGCCCTACGTGACGGTGAAGCACCTCCGGCTGGAGACGCGGATGGACGGGGTACCGGACGTGATGGGGAGCGAGTCGCTGCTGGGGACGGCGGTGCAGAACCTGCTCGACAATGCGGCGCGGTATGCGCCCGAGGGCGGGAGGCTTCGAATGAGCTGGGAGTCCCGGGACGGCCTGGTGGCGCTGGACGTGGAGAACGACGGGAGCCCCATCCCCGCGGAGGAGCGGGAGAAGGTGATGCAGCGGTTCTCCAGCGCGGGGGACCGGCCGGGGCAGGGCGCGGGACTCGGGCTGGCCGTCGCCCGCGAGATCGCGGCGCTGCACAAGGGCCGGCTGCTGCCCCTGGATCCCCGGGACGGGATGGGCGTCCGGTTCCGCCTCGAGGTGCCGCGCGCGTGACCGCACCTTCACAGACGATTCCCCGCGGCGCCGCTACAATGCCGCCGCCCATGGCTTCCCCGGAACGCGCCGCGGCGGAAAGCTCATCGGTCCCCGTCCGGGGTCCGAAGGCGCCGTGGTTCGTGCTCGCCGCGGCGGCGGTCCTGTTCTTCTGGCAGCTCGGCGCGCGCCCGCTCTACGCCCCCGACGAGGGTCGCTACGCGCTGTCGGGCCGCGAGATGCTCGAGAGCGGCGACTGGCTCGTTCCCACGCTCACCGGCATTCCCTACCTCGACAAGCCGCCGATGATGTTCTGGTCCTCCGCCGCAGGCATGGCCATCTTCGGGAAGAACGAGTTCGGCGCGCGGTTCTTCATCGCCCTCGTCGCGCTCGCCGGCGTCTGGCTGGCGTGGGTGCTGGGAAAGGAAGCGGGGGGGGCCGACGCGGGCGTGGTCACCGCGGCGGTGACGGCGAGCTCGGCGCTCTACGTCGTCCTCGCGCGCGTGATCCTGACGGACATGCTCCTGTCGGTCGCGATCCTCGGGGCCTACGCAGGTTTCCTGCGCGCCTGGAACGGGCGCCCCGGCGCCCTGGGGATGTGGGTCGCGCTCGCCTTCGCCTTCCTGTCCAAGGGGCCGGTCGGACCCGCACTGTTCGCTTTCGGCGCCGTGCCGTGCTGGTGGCTCTCGAAGCGCCGGCCGCCGCTCCGCAGCTTCCGGCCGCTGCTCGGGCCGGTCGTCTGGGCCGTCTTCGCGCTGCCGTGGACCGTTTATCTCTGCGCCACGATCCCGACATACTTCGAGTTCTTCTACTGGCGCGAGAACATCCAGGCCCTCACCTCGAAGTCGATCCACCACGGCAAGCCGTGGTTCTACGCGCTGTACGGGGCGTTCGGCGGGTTTGTGCCGTGGACGCTGCTGCTCCCGTTCGGCGTGGTCGCGGCGTGGCGCGAGGTGCGCCGCCGGGGGCGGGAAGCGGACCCGGCCGTCCTCCTGTGCGTGCTCTGGGCCTGCACCACGATGGCGATTTTCACGGCGTCCAGCTCCAAGCTCCCGACTTACTTCCTCCCGATGATGCCCCCGATGGCCGTTCTGGTGGCGCGCAGCCTCTGCGCGCACGACGGTCCGCGCCGGGCGACCGCGTGGGTCCTCGGGGTCCTCGCGGCGGGAGCTCCCGTCGGCGCCGTCATCGGCCTGTTCGCGGACCGCCGCGGGCACGCGACCTGGTGGATTCCGGCCGCCGCCGTCGTGGGGGCCGTCGGGTTCGCCTTCGCCGCCCGCCTCCTCGCCCGCGGCCGTGTTCCCGCGGCGTTCCAGGCCGCCCTCGCCGGCCTCGCCCTCGCCGTCTTCCCCGGCGCCTTCGCCATCCGCGCCTTCGACGAGGACCGCGCCCCCGCCTCGATCCTCGCCCGCAATGAGTCCCTCCTCCGCTCCTCCGACGCCGTCGTCAACTGCGGGGACCGCGTCGCCCTCGTCGAGTGGTCCCTCCGCCTCCCCGTCACCTACGTCGGCAATCCCCACGACTTCGTCTCCGGCCGCGACCTCGCCCCCGGCAGGGGGAGCTTCCTCGACCTCGACGACCTCCCGCAGTTCCGCCGCGCGCACCCGCGCATCACCATCCTCGCCGACGAACGCAACCGCGACGAAATCCAGCGCGACTTCCCCGGGTTCCGGGAGATCGCTTCCGACAAGGGCCACGTCCTCTTCGTTTCCCCGGAGACACCATGATCCGATTCGGCGTCATCGGCTGCGGCCACTGGGGCCGCAACTACGTCCGTGTCCTCACCGAGCTCGGCGACGCCGCGCGCCTCGTCGAGATCTGCGACGAGAACCGCGCGGGCCTCGAGGCCCTGCGCAAGCGCTTCCCCCTCGTCAACGCGACCACGAGCGCGGACCAGCTCGTCGCGAATCCCGGCGTGGACGCGCTGGTGATCGCGACCCCGGCGGCGACGCACGCGGCGCTGGCGGAGAAGGCGCTGAACGCGGGGAAGCACGTGCTGCTGGAGAAGCCGCTGGCGGCGACGCTGAAGGACTCGGTCAGGGTGCACCGGCTGGGGCAGGAGAAGGGGAGGGTGCTGATGGTGGGGCACACCTTCCGGTACAACGACGGGGTGAGGAAGGTGAAGGAGCTGTCGGGGAAGCCGGAGTTCGGGCGGACCTACTATCTTTCGGCGCGGCGGAACCACCTCGGGTTGATCCGGCCGGACGTGTCGGCGGTGTGGGACCTGGCGCCGCACGACATCGAGATCTTCTCGTTCCTGGCCGGGGCGCAGCCGGCGACGGTGAGCGCGGTCGGGGGGTGCTTCCTCAAGCCGGGCCGCCAGGACGTGGCGTTCATCACGCTGACGTACCCGAACGGGGTGATCGGGAACATCCAGGTGTCGTGGATCGACTCGAACACGGTGCGCGAGGTGGTGGTGATCGGGGACCGGCAGCGCATCGTGTTCGACGACATCAATGCGCTCGAGCCGGTGCGGATCTTCGAGAAGGGGGCGGAGATCACGGGCGACGTGAATTCGTTCGGGGAGTTCCAGCACCAGCTGCGCGACGGCGATATCCGGTCGCCGAAGGTGACGATGCGGGAGCCGCTGCGGACGCAAGTCGAGCATTTCTGCGAGTGCGTGCGCGACGGCAAGCCGCCGCTGACGGGCGGGGCGGAGGGCGCGGACGTGGTGGCCGTCCTGGAGGCGATCGACCGGTCGATGGCGGCGGGGGGCGCGCCGGCCGCAGTGGAGGCCTGGCGGAAGCCGGGCGAGGGGGGGAAGAAGTAGCGGCGATGGCCGGAGAGCCGATCAGCGGAGGGCCGAAGTCCGAGGGCGTCCCGGCGCCGGTGGAGACGCCGCCGGCGCAGGAGCGTCCGTCCCGGCCGCCGTCGCCGGACTATGCGCCGCACCGGCAGCCGCACCCGGGGCAGCCGCCGTTGCCGGTCCCGTCCGACGAGGCCGCGGCGCACGGCAAGCT
>JADLHC010000252.1 GCA_020849035.1 Planctomycetia bacterium | reverse complement strand
TCAGGACGCTTTCAGCCATTGCTTGAAGCTCAGGACTGAGGGACGGAGGGACTCCACCAGGGAAATCAGTTCCGAGTGGGCGCCGTCCGGAAGGAAGAGCAGGTCATGGCTGAGTTCGATCAAGGTCTCCAACTCGGCGAGGGAGCCGAGCGTGACGCCGAGGAACTGGTTGAATTCGCCGCTCGTGTTACGGGCCCAGCCTTCGGCGATATTCGCCGGGATGGAGACAGATGCGCGCCGCAACTGGCTGACCAGCCCGTACTTCTCCGAGTCCGGAAAAACCGTCGTGCACCTGTAAGTGGCGCGCGCCAGGACCATTCCCGCCTGCCAGATGCGCAAGTCCTTGAATCCTTTCCTGGTCCCCATGGTTCCCTCATGATGTTCTGGATATATTATTACAACACGTGTGGTTGAAAGTCAAGTCCGCCGTTGTACCCGCCCTCCCGCCCTCCCGCCCTCCCGCGCACTTGCGCACCCGCCCTCCCGCCCACCCGCCCACCCGCGCACCCGCCCACCCGGTTAGAATCCCCGCCGTGAAAGCCACCCCCCTGACCGCCGCCGACCGGGAGCTGATCCACGCCGCGCGGCGGGCCCTGCGATCCGACATGAACCCGCGGCGGCACTGCGTCGGCTGCGCGATCCGGGGCGAGTCGGGGCGGGTGTACGTCGGCGTCAACGTCGAGGCCTGCGGCTACGGGCCGTGCGCCGAGCCGGTCGCCCTCGGGGGCGCCATCGCGGCGGGCGAGAAGCGTTTCGTCGCGGCGGTCGCGGTCGTGCCGAAGGGACGCGGAGCCGAGGTGCTCTCTCCGTGCGGGAACTGCCGCCAGCTCTTCCTCGACTACGCCCCCGACGCCTGGGTGCTCGTGAGGGACGGGAAGCGCGTTTTCAAGGCGCGGGCGGAGGAGCTGCTTCCGGCGGCTTACCGGAGCGGGTTTGCGGTGAAGGGCGGGCGGAACGGGAAGGCGTCGCGGGGCTGATGGCCGGGGACGACCTCATCGGCCGCCTGGCGGTGCGGCTCCGGCTGATCGCGCCGGAGCGGTGGAATGCCGCGGAGGCGGCGTGGCGCGCGGGTCCGCCGCGGGAGCTGGGGGCGTTCCTGGAGGAGCGGGGCGACCTGAGCGGGACGGCGGTGGCGGCGCTGCGCGTGCTGGCGGGCGAGGTGCCGGACGCGGAGTCGTCGTCGGCGGCGACGGTGGTGTCGCCTTCGGGCGGCCGCGCGGCGGGCACGGAGCCGCTGCCGGCGGCGGCGGGGAAGTTCACGCTGGGCGAGGAGCTCGGGCGCGGCGGGATCGGGCGCGTCGTGGAGGCGCGCGACGCGGACTTCGGCCGCGCCGTGGCGCTCAAGCTCCTGATCGAGTCGGCCGACGCGACCGCGCTGGAGCGCTTCCGGCGCGAAGCCCGCCTCACCGGGTTCCTGGAGCATCCGAACATCGTGCCGGTGCACGAGATGGGGGTGCTGCCGGGGACGCGGCAGTGGTACTACTGCATGAAACGCATCGCCGGGCGGGACATGGCGCGGGTGATCCGGCAGGCGCGGGCGGCGGCGGGGGACGCGGCAGCGACGAAATCGCTGCGGTGGTCGCTGCGGCGGCTCGTGGAGGCGTTCCGGGACGCGTGCCGGGCTGTGGCGTACGCGCATTCGAAGGGCGTGATTCACCGGGACATCAAGCCGGCGAACATCATGCTGGGGGAGTTCGGGGAAGTGCTGGTGGTGGACTGGGGGCTGGCGCGGGAGGTGGACCCGCGGGTGCCGGTGACGCAGGTGTTCGCGGCGGGGGACGACGAGCCTTCGGCGATTTTCCGGGAGTCGTCGTCGTCGCCGGGGGTGACGACGGCCGGGCAGATCATCGGGACGCCGGCGTACATGTCGCCGGAGCAGGCGCTGGGGCAGCACGCCGCGGTGGGCCCGCGCAGCGACGTGTGGTCGCTGGGGGCGACGCTGTACGAGATCCTGACGGGGCGGGCGCCGTTCGCGGGCGCGACGCCGCGGGAGCTGGCCCGCGCGATCGTCAAGACGGCCCCGGCGGCGCCGCGCTCGCTCGACGCGACGATCCCCGCCGACCTCGAGGCGATCTGCCTCAAGGCGCTGTCGCGCGACCCGGGCGCCCGCTACGCCGACGCCGGCGAGATGGCCGGCGACGTCGAGGCGTGGCTCGACGGCGCCCGCGAGCAGGAGCGCCGCGACGCCCTCGCCGCCGAGCAGCTCGCCCGCGGTCGCGACGCCGTCGCGCGCTTCTTCCGCCTCCGCGGCGAGGCCGAAACCGCGCGGGAACAGCGCGACCGCGCCGAGAACAAGGCAGACCTCTTCGCCCCGCTCCCCGAACTGCGCGCCGTCTGGGACCTCCAGGACCGCGCGGAGTCGCTGGAGCGGGCGCGGGCGGAAGCGTTCGCGGAGGCGGAGGAGGCGCTGGCGTCGGCGCTCTCGAACGCGCCGGAGAAAACGGAGGCGCGGCAGCAGCGCCCGAGGCTGCACTGGGACCCCTTCCTCGAGGCGGAAGCCGCCGGGAACTCGGCGGAGATGGTGCTGCACCGGCGGATCGTCGAGTCGCACCACGACCGGTCGCTGGCGGCGGAGCTGAGCGGCGAGGGGGAAGTGTCGGTGGCGACGCGCGCGTACGCGTGTCGCTGTCTGCTGGACGGCCGCGACGTCGCGCCCGCGGAGCTCGCCGTGCGCGGGCTGCACCCCTGGTCGGGGCGCGACCTGCACGCCGGGCGGCCGGCGCCGTGGCCGGGCGGGGAGGTGGACGCGCCGCTGCGCCTGAGGGTCCACGCGGCCTCGTGCGAGCCGGCGCCGCTCGAGGGCGCCGCCGTCTGGGCCTACCGCTTCGTCCCCATCGACCGCGTCCTCGTCCCGGTCACGCCGGGCGGCGCGCCGCGCCTCGGCGACCCCGCGCCCGCCGCGGCCCTCGACGCGCTCTTCCCGAACCCCACGTACCGTCCCCGCGGCCCGGGGCTCTACCTCGGCCGCACGCCGGTGCGCAACGCGCGTCTGTCCATGGGGTCGTGGCTGCTCGTCCTCGTCGCGGACGGGCGCGCGCCCGCGCGCGTCCCCGTCCACGTCGCCCGCCAGCAGGCGCAGGACGTCGCCGTCACGCTTTTCGACCCCGCCGAGATCCCCGACGGCTTCGTCCACGTGGCCGCGGGGCCGTTCGTCATGCAGGGCGACGCCACGACGTTGGCCGGCGCCCCCGCGGTGCGCCGCGAGGCCGACGACGTCTTCGTCGCGCGCTTTCCCGTCACCTGCCGCGACTGGGCCGGCTTCGTCAACGCCGCCGGCGAGGACCCGCCGCGCCTGCCGCGCCACGTCTCCACGGGCAAGTCGTACTGGCCGGCGCTCCCCGGCGGCCGCACCGCCGTCCCGACCGCCGACTGGATCGCCGCCCACCCCGCCGAGGCCGCCGCCCTCCAGCGCATGGAAAACGACCCCGGCCCGTGGCTCGACGACTGGCCCGTCCTCGCCCTCTCCTGGACCGACGGCGCCGCCTTCGCCCTCCGGCGCTCCCGCCGCGAAAACCGCCTCTTCCACCTCCCCCACGAGGACCAGTGGGAAAAGGCCGCGCGCGGCGTGGACCGGCGCGTCTACCCGTGGGGGGACACGTTCGAAGGGCTGTTCGCGAACGTGCAGGGCTCGTTCCAGGGCATCCCGCACCCGGCGCCCGTGGACTCGTTCCCGTACGACGAGTCGCCGTACGGCGTGCGCGGGCTGGGAGGCAACGTCTCCGACCGCTGCCTCAACGACCCCGGCCACGACAAGTGGCCCGACTGGCGCGTCATCAAGGGCGGCAGCTGGCAGAAGGTCGAGATGTACGCGCGCGCCATGTACCGCGCCGGGTCCCCCGTGGATTCGCCGAACCTCGGCAACGGCCACCGGCTGGCGTGCGCCGTGCGGCTGTCGCCGGCGGCGGCGACGGCAGCGAGCTTTCGCGGGGAAGCGATCTCGCGGTGATGCCCGACCCCGCCGCCGAGTTCATCGCCCAGGTCGACCGCGCGCCGGCCGCCGCGCGGCCGCCGAACTGGGAGCACGTCAAGGCGCTCATGGCGCGCCGCGCGCCGGCGGTCGGCGAACCCGCTCCGGACTTCGAGCTGCCGACCGTGGACGGAAGGAGCCGCATCCGCCGCTCGACCTTCGCCCCCGGCCGCCCCCTCGTCCTCAACTTCGGCTCGTTCACCTGACCGCCCTTCCGCAGACATGCCGTCGGCATGGACGACATCTACCGCCGCTGGCGCGACCGCGTCGCGTTCCTCATGGTGTACATCCGGGAAGCGCACCCGTCGGACGAGTGGCAGATGCCCGTGAACGTCGAGCAGGGCGTGGTGTTCGAGCAGCCGCGGAGCGAGTCGGCGCGCGGCGAGGCGGCGGGGGAGTGCTGCTCGCGGCTCAAGGTGACGATGCCGTGCGTCGTGGACGCGCTCGACAACGCGGCGGACGCGGCCTGGGCGGCGTGGCCGGAGCGGATCTTCGTGGTCGGGGCGGACGGGAGGATCGCGTTCGCGACGGGGCAGGGGCCGTGGGGGTACCAGCCGGAGGCTCTCCAGGATTGGCTCGCCGGGAACATCCGCTGACGCGAGTCGGCGATTACGCCCCTCTCCCCGCGTAAATGCGGCCGTTCGTCCCGTCCCTGTAGATCTGCTCGTGATTCTCGATGCTGTGGCCCCACTCGGGGTCGTAGTCGAGAAACGGGGACTTCCAGTTCAACCACGCCGCGAGCGGGTCCTGGTCCAGGCGGTCGTTGACGAAGCCTGACGAGACGACCGAGACGCTCCAGAGGAAAAACGCGAGCGCCGTCTTGTAGTTCTGGTCCCACAGGTGGATCGCGGCGAGGCCCAGCGCCAACAGGCCCAGGGGGAAGACGGCGAAGACAAGACGCCCTCCGCAGTAGTCCCCACATGTGCTCCCCAGGCCCTCGATGCGTGGCGGCAGGACGCCGAATCCCCCGGTCAGAGCGACGAGGCCGAGGGCTGGCGGGATCCAGATGAGGGCATGGCGGTGAGACATGGCACCCTCCACCTTCGGCGTGTCCTGCCCGGCAGCTTGAGCCGGCGTGCTCGTTGCCGAGTCCCCCGCGTCCGGAATCGCTAGGGAACCAGCAGGTCCAGCCCCGCGACGAACGCAAAATGCCGGTCGCGCGAGACGAGCGTCGCGCCCGACTCCAGCGCGTGCGCCGCGATCCAGGCGTCGTTCGACGGGATCGGCTTGCCCCTGTCGCGAAGGCCGGCCATGAGGACGCCGAAGCGGTCGCAGGTCGCGCGGGTGACGGCGAGGAACTGGACCTGGGGCTCGTCCAGGAAGGAGTCCAATCGCCCCAGGTTCTGGCGGAACCGGTTGCCGGCGCGGAATCCGTGCAGCAATTCCCCGACGACGATGGCGGACATCACCACTCCCTCCGCGCTGCGGATGAGGTTCTCGACGGCGGAGTCCCCGCCGGCCGCCATGGCGGAGTAGATGTTGGTGTCGAGAAGCAGCCTCACTTCCACTGCTCCGGGTCAATCTGCTCGAAGACGGCGACCGCCTTGCGGAACGCCGCGGCCTCGGCGCGGGTCCACTGGCCGAAGTACCTGTCCAGCGCGGCGCCGATGCGCTTTCCGGGCCGTTCCCGGGACGCCGTGGCCGACTTCAGGAGGCGCAGGACCGCCTTGTTCAGGCTGATGCCTTCCCGCGCGGCGAGATCCCGGACGGCGCGGGAGGTGGATTCGTCGAGGTCGCGAAGGGTGATCTGTTTCATGGGATGCCTCACTCCGAGTCACGGTGAGGCATTCTACCACGACTCGCCCTGTCGCGCACAGGCCTGCCGTTACGCGACGTCGTTCCTGCATCCTCAAGATCCTGAACATCCTCCGCCAGCCGTTGCCGTTTTCCGTCAGCTCGCCTTGCCTGGATAGAAATCAATCCGACGGCGGAAGTCGCGATTTCAACGGCGAAGGCAAAGGCAACGGCAACGGCGGGCGGAGGATTTTCAGGATTTCGAGGATTTGCGGGCGACCGCCTATTCGTCCGCCGCCAGCCCCGCCGTCGCCGCGATGTCCTCCTGCTTCACGTTGTCGACCTTGAACCGGTCCGCGCGCTTCTGGATGTCGTCGAGCGCGTCGTCGAACGGCGGCAGCACCTTCATGAACCGCAGCGGGTTCACGCGCGCCACGACGAACGCCCGCAGGTACGGGCTCTTGAATCCCCTGGCCTGCAGCGCCTTCACGACCTCCGTCACCCGCGCGTCGAGCTTCTCGATCTTCGCGGCGCGCTTCTCGCGCATCGCCAGCGACTTCTTCAGCGGCTCCTCGAACCATCCGTCCACGCGCCGCAGGATCGGGTTGTAGGCGCCGCCGCCGAAGCGGCCGTTTCTCTCGTAGCAGAGGCCGAGCGTGGCGAACGCGGGCTCCTCGAACTCGAACGCGTGGGAGGCCTCGGTTCCCTCGAGGTCGGCGGCCATCGCGCGGTACATGCGGATGACCTCGAGCGACTTCTCGCGCAGGTTGTGGGACTTCTCGACGTTGAGCGCGAGGATCTTGTACTGCACCTCGGGGTCGGGGAGGACAAGGGCGGTGATCGCCCGCGCGCCGAGCCGCGTCATCGCCTCGAGCCGGTGGCGGCCGTTCGGCGTCCAGAACCCGTCGCCCGCCGGCACCGCCACGATCGGGTCGAGGTACCGCCCGAGCTTGCCGATCGTCTCCGTCATGCGTTTCGCGTGCGTCTCCGACAGGTCGCGCTGGAACGGCGTCGGCTGGACCCTGTCGATCGGCAGGGCCGCGAGCACGGCCGCGGTGCCGCCCAGCGGCTCGCGGTACCCGCACAGCACTGCGCCCCCCGCGGCGGCGACGAGCTTCGCCAGCGCCTCGTCGGGCGGGGAAGGGCAGTCGGTCGCGAGGAGGCCCTTGGATTTCGCCTCGGCGCGGCCTTTCTTCGCGCGGGG
>JADLHC010000251.1 GCA_020849035.1 Planctomycetia bacterium | reverse complement strand
CCCGCCCCCCCGCCCTCCCGCCCGCCCTTGACCGCCGCAGGGCCCCCGGCTACTTTCTCCCCCCCGCTACTCCTCAGAGGTCCCCACCATGCGCATCGGCGTCCTGACCGGCGGCGGCGACTGCCCCGGCCTCAACGCGGCCATCCGCGGCGTCGTCAAGAAGGCCCTTCAGATCGGCTGGAACGTCGTGGGCATCCACGACGGCTGGGCCGGCCTCGTCCAGGGCCGCGTCGAGCCCATGACCGAGTACTCCATCGCCGGCATCCTCGCCCGCGGCGGCACTATCCTCGGGACATCGCGCACGAACCCCTTTAAGAAGGAAGGCGATGTCCAGCGCTGCCAGGACAACATCAAGCGCTTCGGCGTCGACGCCCTCGTCGCGATCGGCGGCGAGGACACGCTGGGCGTGGCGGAGAAGTTCTACCGGCTCGGCTACAAGGTGGTAGGAGTGCCGAAGACCATCGACAACGACCTTTCGGGCACGGACTACACGTTCGGGTTCGACACCGCGGTCTTCATCGCCACCGACGCGATCGACCGCTGCAAGACGACCGCCGAGGCGCACCGGCGCGTCATGGTCGTCGAGGTCATGGGCCGCCACGCGGGCTGGATCGCGACCTTCGCCGGGCTGGCGGGCGGCGCGGACGTCATCCTCATCCCCGAGCAGCCGTTCGACATGGACGCGGTGACCGAGGCGGTGCTCAAGCGCCAGAAGCGCGGGAAGAACTTCTCGCTCGTGGTGGTGGCGGAGGGCGCGCATCCGAAGGAAGGGCAGCTGGTGCTGCAGGAGGAGAAGAAGGACGCGTTCGGGCACGTCCGGCTCGGCGGCATCGGGAACCTGGTCGGGGCGGAGATCGAGAAGCGGACGGGGATCGAGACGCGCGTGACGATCCTGGGCCACATCCAGCGGGGCGGTGCGCCGACGCCGACGGACCGCATCCGGGCGACGCGGCTGGCGGTGGGGGCGGTGGAACTGCTGGAGCAGGGGAAGTACGGCTACATGACGGGCATCCACGGCAACGAGATCGGAGCGGTTCCGCTGCACGAGGCGACGTCGAAGATCAAGACGGTGACGCCGCAGTTCTTCAAGGTGGCGGAGGTGTTCTTCGGGTAGGGAGCGGGAAGCAGGAAGCAGGAAGCAGGAAGCGGGAAGGTGCCGGCCGAGACGAAGCGTCAGAGGCGGAGACTGCGTTTCAGGCCGAGGAGCATGGCGAAGATCTGGCGGCGCTCGTCGTCGAGTTCGAGGTGGAGTTTCTCGTCCAGGAACGCGAGGCGCTTGCAGATCTCCAGCTGAGTGTCGAGTTCGCAGGTCGAAGCGATTGCGATGTCGACAAAGTGTGCGTAGTCGCGGGCGGTGGGGCGACCCCAGCCTTCCGCGACATTTTTCGGAACGCTGATCCCCGCGCGGCGCATATCGGAAACGAGTCCGAATCGTTCATCCGGCGGCAGTTTCGCGGTGACTCGATAGAGCCTGACTGCGAAGCCCATCCCGCGTTTCCAGACTTCCAATTCCCGGTAGTGCCTGCGCATAGCCCCTCTCCTTGAGTTTCGGTCAAAATCACTGCGTGGACTGGCCGTTTGGTGCGGCCGCAGCATCTTCCCGCTTCCGGCTTCCCGCTCACTTCGCCAGCGACCGCCGGGTTTCCTCCACTTCCTCCGGCGTCAGCGCGCGGCGCGGCATGTCCATGAGCGGCGACAGCTTCAGCGCCAGCTCGAAGTCCTCGCGCCACCCGTCGACCTTCGCGGCTTCGCGGGCCCTTCCGCGCATCAGCCGGAGCCGCGCGCTGTGGGGATAGAGGTCGACGGCGCGGTCCCAGTCCTTGAGGGCGCCGGGAAGGTCCTGGTGGGCCTCGCGGAAGAGGGCGCGGGTCTGGTAGAGGCCGGACTGGAAGGGGGCGAGGCGGACGGCGGCGTCGAGGGGGGCGAGGCAGTCGTCGGGTTTGTGGGGGCCGGCGTGGATCGCCTGGGCTTCGGCGTAGGGGAGGTCGGGGTCGTGGGGGTTGGCCTCGCGGGCGCCGCGGATTTCGGTGAGGGTGGCGAGGCCGGAGTGCGGCTCGCGGAATTCGCGGAGCTGCTCCGGGGTGGGGCGCGAGCGGGTCCGGTCGAGGACGGTGTCGGCCTGCATGAACGGGGCGGCGTGGAGGAGCGCGGGGAGGGCGGCGAGGGCCGGGAGGGCGGCGGCGAGGCGGCCGCGCCAGCGTGTTTCGGCGCCGGACGCGAAGGCGAGGGCGACGGCGAGGGCGAACAGGAGGCCGGGGACGTAGAGGTCGTACTCGACGAGGCCGTGGGTGAAGAAGCCGGCGGCGGCGGCGCAGGCGCCGGCGGCGGTGAAGCGGCCCGCGGGGATTTCGGAGGAGGCGGCGAGGGCGACGGTGGGGAGGGCGAGGATGAGGAGGCCCCAGGGGCCGGCGCCGGAGAGGCGGCCGTCGAGGGCCTCGTTGAAGGCGAGGGCGGCGCAGAAGCCGAGGGCGGCAGGCCAGGGGAGGAGGTTGGTGGTTGGTGGTTGGTGGTTGGTGGTGGAGGGAGGGGAGAGGAAGCGGCGGAGGGCGAGAGCGGGGATGGCGAGGAAGAGCAGCAGGCCGACGGGGCCGAGCTCGGAGAGGACCTGGAGGGCGTCGAAATGGGCGCGCTGGGCCTCGCCCGCGGTCGGGGTCATGTGGGCGGTGTAGTGCGCGTTCCAGTTGGAGGCGCCGACGCCGAGCAGGGGCGCTTCCGAGACGACGCCGAGCGAGCCGCGGGCGTAGTTGGCGCGGTAGCCGAAGCTCGTCTTCGGGTTCGTCCAGTCGAACGGGCCCGGGTGGAGCGCAAGGAGGGAGGCGGCGAGCGCGGCGGCCGCGCCGGCGCCGACGAGGCCGGACTTGAAGCGGCGCGGGCCGTCCGGGGCGAGCGCGCGCCAGGCGAAGACGGCGGCGGCGGCGGCGAGCGCGATGAAGCCGCCCTTTGATTTCGTGAGGAGCGCGGTCGCCCCGAGCGCGAGGACCACGGGCGCTATGCAGAGCCGGGCGCGCTTCGACGTCGCATCCAGCAGGCGTCCCACGGCGACGGGCAGAGCGATCGCCACGAAGGCGCAGAGCAGGTTCGACGTCGCGAACGTCCCGAACGCCTCGTTCGTGAACAGGCGCGCCTCGAACTCCGACCGCTCTTCCGCCGTCGCGAACTTCATCGCGTAAGGGTCGGCGAGGTACTGCGCGCGGACGGCGGCGAGGCCTGCGAAGCGCTGCCAGAGGGCGTAGCCGGCCTGGGCGGCGCCGGCGGCGAGGAGGGCGTGGAGGGCGGAGTCGCGGGCGGACTGGGCGCGGGCGACGGCGAGCGCGCCGGCGGCGACCCAGGAGCAGGCGGTGCCCATGGCGGGGAGCGTCTCGCCGGCCCAGGCCGCGGAGAGCGCGGCCCAGAGGCCGAGGGCGGCGAGGGCGGCCCCGGCGTGGCAGGCGCGCACCTTCTCTTCGCCGACGAACACGACCGCCGCCGCGAGGAGCGCGGTGGCGTCGAGGAGCAGGTTGAGCCCCCAGCCGGCGGCGTCGCCGGGCCATAGGACGCGCGCGGCGATCGCGAACGAGGCGAGTCCGGCGCCGAGCGGGCGTGCCCAGGAGGTCATCGGCGGCGCCCTGCGACCTCGAGGACGGCGACGACGGCGAGCGCGAGCGCGGTCTGGACGAAGGCGATGACGCTGCCGGCCACGTCGGTGCGGTACATGAGGATGGCGGACAGGCCGGTGGCGCAGGTCAGCAGGATGATGAGACCGACGGCCGCGGCGCGCGAGAGGCCGAGGGCGACGAGGCGGTGCGAGAAGTGGTTGGTGTCGCCGACCATGATCGGCTTGCCTGCGCGGAGGCGGATGAGGATGACGGAGGCGGTATCGTAGAGCGGAACGGCGAGGACGAGGAGCGGGACGAAATAGACGGTGAGCGGGTGCATGCCGTCGTAGAACGTGAACAGGATGGTGAGGACGGCGAGGTGGTAGCCGAGCGTGAGCGAACCTGCGTCGCCCATGAAGATCGTGGCGGGCGGGCGGTTGAAGGCGAGGAAGCCAAGCGCGCCGCCGAGCAGGGTGAAGAGCGCGAAAGCGATGAAGAGCTGGCCGGTGGCGAGCGCGATGACGCCGAACGCGCCTGCGGAGGCGGCGCCGACTCCGGCGGCGAGACCGTCCATGTTATCGAGGAGATTGAAGGCGTTGGTGACGACCACGAACCAGCCGACGGTGACGACGACCTGGACGATTTCGCCGGCGAGGCCGTAGCGGTCGAGGAACGAAGAGAGGCGGATCCCGCTGGCGGCGAGCCCGAGGCCGACGAGGAGCTGGACGAAGAGCTTGATCTTCGGGCCGAGGCCCCTGGCGTCGTCGACGAGGCCGAGCACGAAGACGACGAGGGCGCCGCCGAGGTAGGCAAGGGCCTTCGGCGCGACGAGCTTCGCGCCCGCGAGGTGCTCCGCGAGGCCGGGGGCGAGGCTTTTCACGAGCCCCGGCGACAGCGCCACCCCGAGCGCGGCCGCGAGCGGAAGGAACACGGCGCCGAAGATCGCAATGCCGCCGCCCAGGGCGACCGGCCACTGGTGGATCTTGCGCGGCCCGGGCTCGTCGACGAACCCCCTCGAGCGCGCCACGCCGCGGACGACGGGCGTGAGAAACAGCGAGAAGACGAAGGAGCCTGCGCCCGCGGCGAGGACCAGTTGTTCGAGGGTCACGGCGCATAGGATACGGCAAGAAACGCCCCGTCCTCCTTTACCCTCTTTTTCTCCCCAAGGCCGTTCCTGTCGCCGTTGAGTCAAGGTGTGAAACCTGCTTCGGAATGTCCGGCGACAGGAACGGCTTCGGGGGGCACAGGAGGATCCCGGTCCACCCTGTCCCCGCGGAATTCCGTTTCGCGCCAACGCACCCGGCAAGGTAACGTCCCAGTCCCTCGCCGTTCCGGAGCGCCCCATGCCCCGCACGTTCTTCCCGATCGCGCCTCTACTCGCCCTCACCCTCGCCGTCGCGGTCGCCGCCGACACCGTCTGGCTCCAGGACGACGTCTCCTACAAGGGCAAGGTCGTTTCCGAGGCCGACGGGGAAGTCCTCCTGAACCCCTACAACTCCACGATGAAGGAGATGGTGTGGGGACTGAAGCGCTTCGACCGCTCCGTTGTCGCGAAGCTCGAGATCACGCCTGAGGACCCGCTGCGCAAGTACTGGTTCGACTCGAGCGAACCGAAAGCGGACCATGTCGCGCTGATGAAGTTCTGCCGGGCGAACGGCCTGGAGGTGGAGGCGCGCGAGGAGGCGCTGGAGGTGCTCGACGCGGACATCGGGAATGCGGAGGCGCGGGCGGGGCTCGGGGCGTCGGTGAACGAGATCATCGCGGCGAGCCCGCGGCACAACCCCGGCCTGCGCGAGGCGACCAAGGACTGGGCGGCGCTCGGCGCGACGGAGCGCCGCGAGCGCTACGCGAAGCTGAAGAAGGACTTCGGCGTGACGCTGCCGATCCAGTACTTCGACCGCGTGGCGCGCTCTGAGAGGCACGCGGCGGGCGTCGTGACGGAAGACATCCACCTCACCTACAACTCGCAGCGCGCCAGCGGCGTCTACACCGTCTGGCTCCCGAAGAACTACAACCCCCACCGCGCCTACCCCATGGTCCTCGCCCTCCACGGCACGTGGAACGGCCTCGGCGGCATCGGCGAGGGGCACACGTTCGTGAAGCACTTCACGTACGCCGAGACGAAGAAGTGGGACGTGATCGTCGTGGCGCCGACGGCGGACCCGCGGCCGTGGACGGCCAAGGGGGACACGTACGTGCTGTCGGTGATCGACGAGGCGTGCCTGCAGTACAACATCGACATGAACCGCATCTACGTCACCGGCCACTCGATGGGCGGCGGCGGGACCTGGCATTTCGGCACGAAGTACCCGGAGAAGTTCGCGGCGTTCGCGCCGGCGGCTGCGGCGGGGTCGGGAAACGAGCTGGATGCGGCCGCGCAGGGGACGGGGATGTACATCTACCACTCGAGCGATGACCCCTCGGCGCCGGTCGCGCGCGACCCGCTGGCGGCGAAGCGTCTTCGGGACGCCGACGCCGACTTCGTCTACACCGAGTGGACCGACCAGCAGCACGGCTGGCCCCAGGCGGTCATCGCCGACTCCTTCCTGTACTTCCGGCGGCACCACCGGATGAACAAGGGGCCGAAGGGCCCCGAGCCGATCCACGGCACGCGCCCGAGCTTCGCCGAGCCCCTCTGGCCGGACGAGGAGCGGTACTTCCCGGCGACCCGCGCCCCCGGGAGGCCCGGTGAGCTCGAAGACCTCCTCGCCGAGGTCGCGCTGGGCGGCACGATTGCCAAGGCGGCCGCCGACCGGCTGCTGGAACTGAGGAACCCGGCCGCAGTCAAGCCGCTCATCGCCGTCCTGCGCGACCTGCGCGCCGACTGCCACGAGGCCCGCTTTCAGGCGGCGCGCGCCCTCGGCGCCGTCCCGTCCGTCGCGGCCTCGTCCGCGCTTCTCGGGGCGATCGAGGACCCTTCCTGGAAGGTCCGCCGCGCGGCCGCCGAGGCGCTCGCGACCGCCGCCGGCGCCGAGGAATCCCCGTGGCTCGCGCTCGCAGTCCACCGCCTCGGCCACGAGTTCGACGCGCTCGCCGCGCGCTGGATCCGCGACGAGACCTGGGCGGAGCTCCACGCCTTCAACGCCGCGCTTGTCGCGACCTTCGCCGCCTGGGGCGACCCCGCGGCGTGGACGGTCGTCGACGAGATCTGCATCCGCAGGATCCTGCTCACCGAGGCGAAATCCGGAAGCGACAACATCGATCCCGAGCCCGTGCGCCGCGCGTCCGCCGTCCGCATCCTCGGGGCGCTTCCCGCCCTCGACGCTCCTTCCGCGAAGGAGGCCGTGGACGCGATCCGGAAGCGGCTGGACTCGCCCGAGGTGAAGGCGGCGGCCGACGACGCGGAGAAGAAGATCGGCGGGTAGTTCGTTCTTTTCCCAGGAACCCGCATCCCCGTTACTCTCCCGCGCCATGGCATCAGCCCTGGACGGATTCGCGCACGAAGTCTCCCAGTCGGAGAGGGTCTTCATCGTGCGCGACAAGCGCGGCGTACCCGCGCCGGTCGCGCCGGGCGGCCGGCGAGCGCTTCCCGCCTGGTCCTCGCGCGAGCGGGTGGAGCGGATCATCGCGAAGGACGGGGAATTCGCCGGGTTTGCCGCGGAGGAGCTGAGGTGGGAGGAGTTCCGGGACACGTGGATCCCGCGGTGCGAGAAGAACGGCTGGCTGGTCGGGATCAACTGGGCGGGGGAGGGGGCGATCGGGATCGACGTGGAGCCCGCGGAGGTCGCGACGGCGGTCGAGCAGAAGTTCGAGGAGGAGCAGGCGCGCATGGTGCTGGAGACGTCGCGCCTCTGGCTGCGCGAGTTCGCCAGCGGCGACCTGGAGGCGCTCGCGGAGATCTACGCGGACCCCGCGACGTCGATGTGGCTGGGCGACGGCTCGCCGCGCGACCGGGAGGCGACGAAGCGCGAGCTGGAGCGGTACAGCGTCCTGTACCGCGACCGCGGCTTCGGCCCGTGGGCCGTGATCCTCAAGGGGTCCGGCGAGCTGGCGGGGCACTGCGGGCTGCAGGAGCTGGAGGACGCTCCGACACCGGCCCTGACCTACGCGATCGGGGCGAAGTTCCGCGGCAGGGGGCTGGCGACGGAGGCGGCGCGCGCGGCGCTGCACTACGGGTTGGAGAAGCTGAAGCTGGAGAAGATCGTCGCCGTCGCGCAGCTCGCGAACGTCGGGTCGATCGCGGTGATGAAGAAGATCGGGATGCGGCTCGTGGGGGAGGAGACGCACTACGGGAAGGCGGTGATGGTGTACGCGGCGACGCGCGGGGCGAAACCGTCCGGCCAGTGGTGAGTCAGCTTCGGTTCCATCGGCTGCTGCCGATGGCAGCAACCGACGGAACCAAGCATGCCGAACCACTAGTCCCAGAAGAGCAGGATCCTCCCGGTCTCGAACAGCTGCTTCGACAGGATCTCGAGCATTCCCGTCCCGCGGGCCACGACGGGCGGGCAGAACGCGGCGACGTCCTTCGCGAGGGCGTCGGTGTCGGCGGGGACCTTCTCGAGGACGATTTCGACGGACTCGGTTTCCGCGTGGAAGACGTTGAGCCGCGACAGGCGGCTCCATTCGTCGACCTTGGCGACCACCGCGTCGGTCCCGGGTCCGGCCTTGCCGGCGCCGGTCCGCGCCAGCCGAAGGATCGCCGCGTGGCCTTCGCCCGGCGCCACCACGACCTCGACGAAGCGGCGCTTTTCCTGCGCCCCGATGACGCGGGTGGTGCCGAGGAACGCGACGAGGCCGGGCGGGAGCCTCCGCCGGACCTCATTGAGCAGCTTCGCGCCCTGGTCCCACGGGACGCCGATGGAGATGCCGGAGGGGTCCTTCTGTCGGCCGGAGTCCCAGGTGAAGAACTCGTTGGGGACGAAGCGGGCGAGTTCCTGGAGGAGATCCTTGGCGGCGGGGAGGGAAGGGTTCATCAGGTATTGAGTCTCCGAGTGACTTTGCGGGGGAGCCAGCGGGGGGCGAGGCGCGGCAGGAAGGCGCCGAGGGCGTTCATGGCGCCGGGGATGGCGACGACGCGGCCGCGGCGGAACGCGCGGTGTCCCTTGCGGGCGGCGCGTTCGGCGCTCATGGCGGTGGCGTCGAAGGCGGGGTTCGGCTTCATGTCGGCGCGGGCGACGAACTCGGTGAAGGTCGGTCCGGGGCAGAGGCAGGTGGCGGTGACGCCGGTGCCTTTCAGTTCTTCCGCGATCCCCTCCGTCAGGAACAGGACGAAGGCCTTGGTCGCGTAGTAGACGCTCATGAACGGGCCGGGCTGGAAGGCGGCGGTGCTGGCGACGTTGAGGAGGCCGCCGCGGCGGCGGGCGACCATGGCGGGGAGGAAGGCGCGGGAGAGCTCGGTGAGGGCGAGGACGTTGAGGCGGACCATCTCCGATTGACGCGCTGCGTCAATGGCGTGGAAAGGGCCCTGCATGCCGAAGCCGGCGTTGTAGACGAGCACGTCCACCTCGACGCCGCGGTTCCGCAGCGATTCGTGCAACGCCGCGGCCGCCCCGGGCGCCGCGAGGTCCTACACCACCGCGCGCGCCTCGACTCCGTGCCTCGCCTTCAGCTCCCCGGCCAGCGCCTCCAGCCGCTCCCCCCGCCGCGCCACCAGCACGAGGCCGGAGCCGTCCGCCGCGAACAGCCGGGCGAGCTCCAGCCCGATCCCCGAGGAGGCCCCGGTCACGAGCACGGTTTCCCGCGGAGGCATTCAGTCCGCGATCTCGACGAGCACGTAGAGATCCGCCTGTTGCGGCTCGCCGGGGAAGAGCTCCTCGTGGCCGAGCACTTTCGGGCCGCTGTCCTTGAACTCGCACTGGCGCCCCTGCCGGATCACGAGCCCCTGGAGCCGGCAGGCCTTCGCGTCGTCGGGGTCGGGGACGACGCACCAGGAGAAGACGATGTCGGCGAACACGCGCAGCGGGTGCGCGGTCCCCTGCACGGAGAGGCCGCGCGGCGCCACGACGAACGACGGCGGCTCCCCGCGGAGCCAGCGGCCCTCGACCGCGTCCGGGGAATCGAGCGGCGCAAGCCGGACGTCCTTCGCCGCCGCGCGCAGCGGGATCTCCACGACCAGAGCCTCGCTTCCGGCCCCCAGGCCGGCCCGGTCGATCCGCGCGAAGAACGTGTAGCTCGCGAGGTTCATGCAGTAGTACGACTCCGCCGGGAACTCCGGCGCCGTCGCCACCACGAACGGCCCCAGCCACGCCTGCCCCGCGCGCAGCCGCGCCTTCGGGTTCGCCAGCACCGCCTTCACCTTGACCGGCTCGCCCTCGCACGTCGGCATCTCGCCGCGCTCCGGGACCGCCTCGAGAAGCTTCGGGTCCACCGCTTCCACCGCGCGCCGGAACAGCGCCGCCACCTGCGCGTTGTGCTCCGTCACCTGCTTCTCCGTCAGCATCCCCGGCCACCCCGGGCCCAGCCCCTGGCTGTGCTCCATCGCCGTCGCGAACAGCGCCTTCGTCCCCTCCGGCGCGTCCGCCGGCAGCTTCTTCAGCGCCTTCCGCAGCCGCCACGTCCAGACCGGGTTGGAAGCGCGGATCGCGTCCCACGCGCCACCCCACTCGCCGCGTTTCACCGGAAGGTTTGCGCCGCACCGCTTCTCCACGTCGCGGAAAAATGCCTCCGGCCCGCCCAGCGCGATCCGCGGGCCCTTCTTCGCCTCGTTCCACTGCCGCGCGAACCCCGGCAGCTTCTTCGCACCGCCGGTGTCCCAGTTGTCGAACGCGTGCTGGACAATCGCGGCGCCGCGCGGGGAAGCGAGCGACTGCAGCTTCGCCGTGATGCCCTTCTCCATCGTCTCGAGCGCGGAGCCCTTCGGGTCGAAGGTTTTCGGGGCGAAGAAGCGGGCGCAGTCGGGGTCGAAGCCCCAGGCGGTGTAGGCGGCGGTGTAGGAATCGTCGTCGACCCAGACCAGGACGCGCTTCCCCGACGGCGACTCCCACCAGAACGGGGTGCGCTCGAGTTCCGGTGGGAGCGGCGGGGAGAACGCGGTGTTGGCGCCGACGAGGAGGTACTTGACTGAGGCCGCGGCGCACGCGTCGACGAGGGCCTGCGGGAACATGGGGACGTCGTTGAGGACGGCGGTGACGGGGCGCACGCCCCAGTCGCGCTCGAAGGCGTCGAGGTGGAAGAACAGGAGGTCGAGGCGGTCGGCGAACATCGCGGCGTGCGGGTTGCACCACGCGGCGCCGGCGGAGATGCGGCCGTCCTTCATAAGGGTCCTGAGGGAGTCGAGCGCCTTCGCATCGTCCTTCTTCGCCTCGCGCCACGCCGCCAGCGTCCAGCCGCTCTCCTCGAACCACCGGAACTCCGGGTCCGCCTGCGCCGCCGCGATCGCCTCGTCGAGCACGCGGATCCGTTTCGCCCTGACCTCCTCCGGCGTCCCCGTGAACCCGATGTCGAGGTGCGACCCGGGGACGACGTGGATCGTGGCGACGTCCTCGGCGGCCGCGCAGAGGGCGAGGAGGAGGAAGGGGAGGGTGCGCATGGGCGGCATTGTAACGGCTCGGAAGGCGCCGCTATTTCAGCCAGCCGGCGGCGACACCTGCGCCCGCGAGGTCACGGTTCATTTCGTCGAGGGCGGCGGCGACGGCTTCGCGCCAGCGCCCCTCGCCGAACCGGGACTTCCACGGCTCGCGCGTCCACGCCATGGCGACGCTGCGCCCGGCAACCGCGATCACGCCGTCGCCGTTCGCGTCGGCCGCAGCGCGCACGCCCGCCGCGGTGCCGCCCTGCGCGCCGTAGCCGGGGACGAGGAAGACCGTCCGGGGCATCGCGGCGCGGATGCGCACGGCCTGCTCCGGGTGCGTCGCGCCGACGACCGCGCCGACCGCGCTCCACGCGCCGGGGCCCTCGCCCCATTTCGACACGGCCTTCGCGACGTGCAGGTAGAGGGGCTCCCCGGAGACGTCGCGGTCCTGGAAGTCCCCGCTGCCCGGGTTGGACGTCTTGACAAGGAAGAACACGCCCGTTCCGCCCGACCGGCACGCCTCCACGAACGGCAGGCTCGAGTCCGCGCCCAGCCACGGCGCCGCCGTGATCGCGTCGCACTCCCACGCCGCGCACCACTCCGCGTACGCCTTCGCCGTGTCCGTCACGTCGCACCGCTTCACGTCCGCGATCGTCAGGAGCGCGTGGTGCCGCGCGTGGCGCAGCGTGTCCGCCAGCGCCTCCATCCCCGCGGGCCCCAGCCGCTCGTAGAACGCCGCATTCGGCTTCACCGCGCAGCACTTCCCTGCAACCTCCTCCAGCAGCGCGCGGTTGAACGCCGCGACCGCGTCCGCCGGCTTCCTCCCCGCGAACTCCGCGGGAAGCTGGTCGGGCCGGGGGTCGAGGCCGAGGACGGCGACGGACTTCGAGAAGCGAACGGCGGCGAGCAGGCGGTCGGGGAAGCTCATCCCCGGATGATAGGGCGGGGCGGTGGAACCCGGAACGAACTTGAGGCGTCCCCACGCGTGTTCCTGTTAGAATCGAGTGGCTAAACATCCCGGAGTGCACCGTGGGCGACAGCCGTTTCGAGACGATGTTCGGGGCGATCGCGGTCCAGATGGGCCTCGTGTCCGTCGCGCAGGTCAACGAGTGCCTGATGGTCCAGAAGGAGCTCCAGTCCACGGGCGGCCCGATGAGGCGGCTGGGCGACCTGCTGGTCGAGCGGAACCTCCTCACGCGCGACCAGGCCGAGCAGATCTTCCGCACCCAGGGCGCCAAGGGCGGCCACACGCAGATCCAGAACTACCGGATCCTCGCGCGGATCGGGCACGGGGCGATGGGAAGCGTGTTCAAGGCGCTTCAGGTGTCGATGGACCGGGTGGTCGCGCTGAAGGTGCTGGCGCCGAAGTACGGCCAGAACACGAAGTTCGTGGAGCGGTTCTTCCGCGAGGCGCGGGCGGTGGCGAAGCTGAACCACCCGAACATCATCCAGGGGATCGACGTCGGG